>NZ_CP043627.1:2285625-2615937 GCF_016804325.1 Methylobacterium aquaticum | reverse complement strand
ATCTCCAGAGCTTCGTCGACCGCTTCAAGGCCAAGGCCACCAAGGCGCGCCAGGCCCAGTCGCGGATGAAACGGCTCGCCAAGATGGAGCCGATCGCCGCCCTCATCGAGGACGACGTGCCGGTGATCCACCTGCCGAGCCCGGAACGCGCCCTCTCGCCGCCCCTCGTCGCGATGGAGCGGGTCCAGGCCGGCTATCCCGACCGCACGGTGCTCACGGGCCTCAACCTGACGCTTGCCCCCGACGACCGGGTGGCGCTGCTGGGGGCCAACGGCAACGGCAAGTCGACCTTCTGCAAGCTCATCGGCGGCCGGCTCGATCCGCTCTCGGGCGAGGTGCGGCGCTGGGGCAAGATGAACGTCGCGTATTTCGCCCAGCACCAGCTCGACGAGTTGCGCCCGGCCGAGAGCGCCTACGCCCATGTCCGCGACCTGATGCCGGACGTGCCGGAGGCGAAGGCGAGAGCGGCCGCCGCCCGCCTCGGATTTCCCGGCCACAAGGCCGACACCCCGGTCTCGCAGCTGTCGGGCGGCGAGAAGGCGCGGCTGCTGATGGGCTTGGCCGCCTTCAACGGCCCCCACCTCCTGATCCTCGACGAGCCGACCAACCACCTCGACATCGAGAGCCGCCAGGCCCTCGTCGAGGCGATCAACGACTACGAGGGCGCGGTGATCCTGGTGAGCCACGACCGCTTCCTGGTCGAGGCCTGCGCCGACCGGCTGTGGCTGGTGCGCAACGGCACCGTGAAGCCCTTCGACGGCGACATGGACGATTACCGCCGCCTGGTGCTCGCCGGCCCGGAGACGGAGACCGCGAAGACCCCGGAATCGACCGGCGGCGCCAAGGCGGTGGAGCGCCGCTCCAATGCCGAGCGCCGGGCGGCTCTGGCGCCGTTGCGCCGCAAGCTCGAGGCGGTGGAGGCGCGGATGGCGAAGCTCTCCGCCGCCATCGCCAAGATCGACGCGGCGCTCGCCGACGGCACCGCCTTCCGCACCGACGCCGCCAAGGCCGGCGAGCTCGCCCGCATGCGCGCCGAGGCCGCCTCGGCGCTCGGGAGCGCCGAGGAGGAGTGGCTGATGGTGAGCGGCGAACTGGAGGCGGACGCGTGACGGACGGCAGCGCGCCCCGGGGCATTGCCGGCTACGCCGCCGAGGCCGAGCGGCTGGTCTCGCAATACGAGAGCATCGCCTTCGCGGAGATCCACGCGGCGATCCTGCCGCTGCTCCCCGCGCCGCCGGCGCACGTCCTCGATGTCGGCGCCGGGACCGGGCGCGATGCGGCGGGCTTCGCCGCCCTCGGCTATCGCGTCACCGCCGTCGAGCCGACGCTCGAGCTGCGCCGGCAGGCGGTGGTGCTGCACCCCTCCCCGCTGATCGACTGGCGGGACGACGGCCTGCCGGACCTCGCCGGTCTCGCCGGACGGAGCGGGACCTTCGACGTCGTGATGCTCACCGCGGTCTGGATGCATCTCGACGCGACCGAGCGCCACCGCGCCATGCCGCGCCTCGCCGCCCTGCTGCGGGCGGGCGGCGTGATGGCGTTGTCGCTGCGCCACGGCCCGGTACCGCCGGGGCGCCGGATGTTCGACGTGTCGGCGGCCGAGACGATCGACCTCGCCGGGGCGCACGGCCTGCGCTGCATCCTGTGCCGGACGGACGAGGATGCCCAGCTCGGCCGTCCCGGCGTGACCTGGGACCGGGTCGCCTTCGTCCGGGAGGGGCTTCACGCGCCCGGGACGATCGCCTAGGGCGGGGACCGATCGTCGTTTCCGGCCCGAGTGTCATGACCACCTCCTCCTACGTCCTCTCCCTCTCCTGCACCAACGTCCCGGGCATCGTCGCCGGCGTGTCGGCCTACCTGTTCGAGGCCGGCTGCAACATCCTCGACGCGCAGCAATTCGACGACGTCGAGACCGGCCGCTTCTTCATGCGCATCGTGTTCAACCCGGTGCAGGGCGCGCCGGGGCGGGACGCGCTGGCGCAGGGCTTCGAGGCGGTGGCCCGGCGCTTCGGCATGGACTGGACCCTGCGCGACCGGGCCGAGCGCCGCCGCGTGATGCTGCTCGTCTCCCGCTTCGACCATTGCCTCAACGACCTCCTCTACCGCTGGCGCATCGGCGAACTGCCGATGGAGGTCTGCGCGGTGGTCTCGAACTACCCGCGGGAGATCTACGGCGCGGCGGATCTCGCCGGCGTGCCGTTCCACCACCTGCCGATCACGCCGGACACCAAGCCCCAGCAGGAGGCCGCCCTGTGGCGCCTCGTCGAGGAGACCGGGGCCGAGCTCGTCGTGCTCGCCCGCTACATGCAGATCCTGTCGGACGACCTCTCGCACAAGCTCTCGGGCCGCTGCATCAACATCCACCACTCGTTCCTGCCCGGCTTCAAGGGCGCGAAGCCCTACCACCAGGCCCACGAGCGCGGCGTGAAGCTGATCGGCGCCACCTCGCACCTCGTCACCGGCGACCTCGACGAGGGGCCGATCATCGAGCAGGACGTCGAGCGCATCTCGCACCGCGACACCCCCGAGGACCTGGTGCGCAAGGGCCGCGACATCGAGCGCCGGGTGCTCGCCCGTGCCGTCCGCTACGTGCTCGAGGACCGGGTGATCGCCAATGGCCGCAAGACGGTGGTCTTTACCGACTAATACCAACGGTCGTTGGAAACGACCTTTGGTTCCGTTCTCGAATTTTCGTCAAGCCTCTGGCATGGCATAGAAAATTCGAGATGACTCAATGGCCCGATGCGTCAGCATCTTGGGCCATTGGTATAAGCAGACTTGCGTTGGCAGGCCAACGCTTCGCCCGCTTAGGTTCTTGTTCTGGCGCAGATTTTTCGCGCCGAACCGGTCACCACGTCGGCGAAATCTGCTTAGGGATCTCGAGCCCCGGATGCTCGGCGGCGAGCCGGGCGACCTTCTCGTCCTCGTAGCGCCCGGCGTCGAAGGCCTCGTCGTCGGGCAGCCGGGCCATGTAGCGCTCGGCCGATTCGGTGAGCAGGATCGCCGGGCGCAGGCGTTCGACGAGGGCCCAGTCGACCTCCGCCGACCAGACGAAATCGACGCGCCGGAAGGTCTCGGCGAGCATGCTGGTGAGCCCCAGAGCCCCGTAGCCCGAATAGGACGAGCCGAAGAGGAGCACCGAGCGCGGATCCGCCGCCGGGTCGGCGTTGCGGAACCGGACCCGGACGCCGGTATGGAGGGCAAGCTCCGGGTGGGCTTCCGCCAGGGCGTAGAGGCGGCCCTCCTCGGCGACCCGGGCGTTCCGGCGGATCGCCCGGATCGTCGAGGTCTCGGCGACCGGCCATTGCAGCTTCTCGCCGAGATCCATCACGCGGGTGACGGCGTGGGCCGGCCGCGTCGCCAGGAGGTCGTCGATCGGCGCCGCGCCGCAGGCCGCGCAGACGGCCCGGTAGGCGACGAAGGTGCCCTCCGCGGTCCAGTGCGTGTCGGTGCGGTAGTACAGCTCCGCCGCGTCGCGCTGCGCCCTGAGCGGCGTCAGGGCATCGACCCAGAGCCGGCGCCCCGTCCCCGAGAGGCGCAGGATCCGCCCCAGCCGGCGCGCCGGCGAGCGCGCCGCCCGGACCGGGCCGGGCTCGGAGAAGCGGTGGTCGTAGACGCTGAGCTTCTCGGGCGAGGACAGGTGCAGGTAGCGGGTGCCGAGCCGCCCGGCCTTCGCGGCCCGCGTCAGCAGCAGCCGGCGCCAGCCCCGCAGCATGCGCCACACCTCCGGCGTGTTGGCGTAGAGATCCGCCGCCCGGTTGGTGCCGACGGTGAGGAACAGCCAGCCGTCCCGACCGATATGGAACATTGCCTCAAGCTTTCTGCCCGGACCGTCGGACTTGTCTCAGAGCGCCGCGTGGTTCGCCTGCGTCCGGCGGCCGACCACCGCGTAGAGCGTGCGCATCCGGCCGGCGAGCGGGCGGCGGTGATAGGCGATCCGCGTCTCGCAAAAGCCGATGACGTGGAGCCAGCGCACGATCGTCCGCGGCGGGATCTGCCACCAGGCCGCGAACGGGTTGCCCTGGCCGCTCCGGGGCAGGAAGGCCAGGGGGGCGTCCGAGCGCCGGTCCGCCAGGCGCTCGCGCCAGAACGGCCCGTGCCGTCCTCCCCCGGGCCAGTGTTCCTCGACGAGCCGCCCGGGATCGAACCACCGCCGGCGCGGCAGCGTGCCGGTGACCAGGGCGGTCTCCTGGACGAGGCGCAGCGTGCCGTGCAGCGCCCGGAACGGGTCGCGGACATGCGCCAGCGCCCCGACCAGAGCGAGGTCGACCGGGCCGATCGCCTCGGGGATGGCGCAGAGGTCGCCCTCGACCCGCTCGGCCCGGGAGCCGAGCGCCGCGTGGCAGAGGCGGTAGGCGCGGGCGATCCGGGCCTGATGCGCGTCGAGCAGCGGCACGAGGTGGGAGGGGGGCGCCCCGTCGCAGAACGGCACCAGGTCCCAGTGCCGGCCCTCGGCCCGGTCGTAGGACACCACCTCGGCGCCCAGGGCCTCCATGGCGAAGCTGGTGAAGCCGCTGAGCGCGCAGGCATCGAGCACCCGCTTGCCGCGGAGCGGCACGTGGCCGAGGAAGGCGGAGAAATCGTCCCGCAGGTCGATCTCGCCGGCCAGGGTCCCGTGCCCCGGGACATCGATCGTGTGCGTGAGGTACAGGTCCTCGGGGAGGCCTGCGGCAGCGGGGTCGTGGTCCGACATGTCCTCGTCAGGCGCCGATGGTGCGCGGGCCGGTATCACGGCGGTCCCGGTGCGGCAACGCGGGGCGCCGGCGCCCGCCCGCCTCGCTGGTATCCTCCGGCCCGGCGCGCTAAGCCGCGGGGATCCCCGACGGCGGTCCTCTCGCCGGCACGACGAACCGGAGTTCCCAAAGGCCATGTCCGACCTCACCCTCGACGCCGCCTCGACCATCGTCACCGCCGCCCTGAAGGCCGGCCGCGAGCTCGGGCTGAAGCCCCTGGCGGTGGTGGTGCTCGATGCCCGCGGCGCCCTCAAGGCGGCGGGCGTGGAGGACGGGACCAGCCTCAAGCGGTCCGAGATCGCCACCGGCAAGGCCAACGGCGCGCTGGCGCTCGGCATCGGCTCGCGGGCCATCGCCAAGCGGGCCGAGGAGCAGGCCTATTTCGTCGCCGCGGTGACCCATGTGGCGGGGCCCGCCGGCCTGATCCCGGTCCCGGGCGGCGTGCTGATCAAGCGCGACGGCCTTCTCGTCGGCGCCGTCGGCATCTCGGGCGACACCTCCGACAACGACGAGAAGGCGGCGCTCGCCGGGATCGCCGCCGCCGGGCTCCAGGCCGAGACCGGCGCCTGAGCCGCCCCGTGCGGCGCCGGCACTTCCTCGCGGGCTTGGGCGCCGCATCCCTGGCGGCGGCCCCCGCCCGGGCCGCCGGCCCGCACGGTCGCCCCCCGGTCTACCGGCGCGGCAACGGCGCCGACCCCGAGACCCTCGACCCGCACAAGACCTCGACGCTGTCCGAGGCGACGATCCTCCTCGACCTCTACGAGGGCCTGAGCACCTACGGCCCCGACGGCAGCCTGATGCCCGGGGCGGCCGCCGGCTGGACCACCTCCGCCGACGGCCTGACCTGGACCTTCAGCTTGCGCCCCGACGGGCGCTGGTCGAACGGCGATCCCGTCGTGGCCGACGACTTCGTGCACGGCTTCCGGCGCATGCTCGATCCGGCGACGGGGGCGAAATACGCCAGCGTGCTGGCGCCGATCCGCAACGCCGAGGCGGTCAATCGCGGGGCGATGCCGGTCGAGGCGGTCGGGGTCTCGGCCCCCGACCCGCTGACGGTGGTGATCCGGCTCGCGCAGCCGACCCCCTACGTCGTCGAGCTGATGACCCACCAGGCGAGCACGCCGGTCCACCGGCCGTCGCTGGCCCGTCACCGCGACGCCTTCACCCGCCCCGGCAACCTGGTGTCGAACGGCGCCTACGTCCTCAAGGATTTCTCCCCCAACGACCGCATCACGGCGGTCCGCAACCCGCATTTCCGGGACGCCGCCGGGATCGCGATCCCCCAGGTCGAGTACATCCCAACGCCGGACCTCGCCGCCGCGGTGCGCCGATTCGCCGCCGGCGAGATCGATTCCCTCGACGACCTGCCCGCCGACCAGGTCAAGGCGCTGAAATCCCGCTTCGGCGACAAGGTGGTGCTCACTCCCGCCCTCGGCGTGCTCGCGCTGATGGTCAACCTGCGCAAGCGCCCCCTCGACGACGTGCGGGTGCGCCGCGCCCTGTCGCTCGCCCTCGACCGCGAGTTCCTGGCCGAGGCGGTGTGGGGCGAAACGATGCTGCCGGCCTATTCCCTCACCCCCGCCGGCCTCGACAACGCGCTGCCGCCGCCCACGATGCCGGGCCGGGACCTCTCGCCGCTCGAGCGCGAGGACGCGGCGGTCGCGCTCCTGCGCGAGGCCGGCTACGGCCCGGGGGGGAAGCCGCTCGCGGTCGAGCTGCGCACCAACATCACCGACAACAACCGGAACACCATGGTGGCGATCGCCGACATGTGGCGGCCGCTCGACGTCGCGACCTCGTTCGCCGCCACCGACGCCAAGACCCATTTCGCCTACCTGCGCGACGGCGGCCCGTTCGACCTCGCCCGGATGAGCTGGATCGCCGATTACGCCGACCCGCAGAACTTCCTGTTCCTGGTCGAGAGCGGCAACGACGGCTTCAATTCGGGCCGCTACGCCAGCCCGGCCTACGATGCCCTGATGCGCGACGCCGCCCGCGAGACCGACCTTCAGGCCCGGGCCCGGATCCTCCACCGGGCGGAAGAGCTCTTCCTCGCCGACCTGCCCTGGATCCCGCTGCTGCATTACCGGCACAAGCACCTGATCGGCCCGCGCCTGCGCGGATTCATGCCCAATCTGCGCGGCGTCTCGCCGACGCGATGGCTGTCGCTCGCATGATCGCTCCCATCCTGCGCCGCCTCGCCCAGGCCGTCCCGACGCTCTTCATCGTCGTCACCCTGTCGTTCTTCCTGGTGCGGCTCGCCCCCGGCGGGCCGTTCGACCTGGAGCGGCCGCTGCCGGCCGCCGCGATGGAGAACCTGCGCCGGGTCTACGGCCTCGACCAGCCGCTCCTGGTCCAGTACGGCCGCTACCTCGCGGCGCTCGCCCGGGGCGATCTCGGGCCGTCCTTCTCGGTGCGCGACCTCTCGGTGGCGGAGCTGTTCGCCCGCGGCCTGCCGGTCTCGATGACGCTGGGGGGCCTCGCGCTCGCCGTCTCGCTCCTCCTCGGCACGGGGCTCGGCGCCGTGGCGGCCCTGCGGCGCGGATCCGCCCTCGATCACGCGGTGACGGTCCTCGGCACCTTCGCGCTCACCGTGCCGGGCTTCGTGGTCGCGCCGCTGCTCCAGATCGCCTTCGGGCTGTCCCTGCGCTGGCTCCCCGTCGGCGGCTGGGACGGGGGCGATCCGAGCCACCTCGTCCTGCCGGTCGTCACACTGGCGCTGCCGCAGGTGGCGGTGATCGCGCGGCTGACCCGGGCCGGCCTCGGCGAGGTGTTCGACCGGCCGCATTGGCGCACCCTGCGGGCCTTGGGGCTCCCGCCCCGGATCCTGGCGCTCCATGCGCTGCGCGGCGCGGCGCTTCCGGTCGTGTCCTATCTCGGGCCGGCGGCGGCGGGGCTGCTCACCGGCTCGGTGGTGGTCGAGACGGTGTTCGGCCTGCCCGGCGTCGGGCGCTACTTCGTCGACGGGGCGATCAACCGCGACTACACGCTGGTGCTCGGCACGGTGGTGCTGATCGCGGTCTTCGTCCTCGTGCTCAACCTCGTCTCCGACCTCCTCTGCGCCCTCGTCGATCCGCGGCTCAGGGACTTCCGGTGAGCCGGTCCGCGGCAAGCCACGCCTTCGCCGAGGCCTCGCTCCTCGCCCGGGCCCGGCGGCGCCTCCTCGGTGACCGTCTCGCGCGGGCGAGCGCGGGCCTGCTCCTCCTCGTGACGCTCGCCTGCCTCGTCGGCCCGTTCCTCACCGGCCACGCCTATGACCGGCTCTATTACGACTATCCCGGCACCCCGCCCTCGCTCGCGCTTTATCCGACGCCGCAGGCCGTGCGCCCGGCCCTCGACCGGATCGCCTTCCGCATGCGGGTGCGGGCCGAGGACGTGAGCGTGACCGGCGACGCGGTCCGCCTGACGCTCGCCGCCGACACACCGGTGGACCCGCGGGTCCTGACCTTCTTCTCCCGCTCCGACATCTTCGGCGAGGCCCGCGAGGTCGCGCGCTCCGAGGGCGGGCGCCGGCTCACCGTCGAGGCGCCGTTGCGCTCCCTGCGCTTCCTCGCCGGCACCGATTCGCTCGGGCGCGACCTCCTCACCCGCACCCTCGTGGCCGGGCGCCTGTCGCTGGCCCTGGGCCTGATGGCGACGGCGGTGGCGCTCGGCATCGGCGTCGCCTACGGGGCGCTCGCCGGGACGCTCGGCGGGCGGATCGACGCGGCGATGATGCGCTTCGTCGACATCCTGTATTCCCTGCCCTTCGTGTTCTTCGTCATCATGCTGGTGGTGTTCTTCGGCCGCTCGGTGGCGCTGATCTTCGTCGCGGTCGGCGCCGTCGAATGGCTCGACATGGCCCGCATCGTCCGGGCGGAGGCGCTGGCCATCCGCCGGCGCGACTACGTCCGGGCGGCGGAGGCTTTGGGTCTCACCACCGCGGCGATCCTGCGCCGGCACGTGGTGCCGAACCTGCTCGGGACCGTCGTCGCCTTCGCGGCCCTGATGGTGCCGCGGGTGATCCTGCTCGAGAGCTTCCTGTCGTTCCTCGGCCTCGGCGTGCAGGAGCCGGCGACGAGCTGGGGCGTGCTGATCGCCGACGGCGCCCGCTCCCTCGAGAGCGCGCCCTGGATGCTGGTCGTGCCGGCCTCGTTCCTGGTCGCCACCCTGCTCGCCCTGACGCTGCTCGGCGAACGCCTGCGCGATGCCCTCGACCCGCGGGAGGGGGCATGAGCCTCCTGTCCCTGCGCGGCCTCACGGTGCGCTATCCGGCCGCCGGGGTGACCGCCCTCGACCGTCTCGACCTCGATCTCGCCCGCGGCGAGACCCTGGCCCTGGTCGGCGAATCGGGCTCGGGCAAGAGCCAGGTGGCGCTCGCCACCTTGGGCCTGCTGCCGCCCGGGGCGCAGGTCTCCGGGTCCGTGCGCTTCGACGCCACCGAGATGACCGGACTGGCGCGCCCCGCCCTCGACCGGATCCGCGGCGCCCGGATCGGCCTGGTGTTCCAGGAGCCGATGACGGCCCTCGACCCGCTCTTCTCCATCGGCCACCAGATCGCCCTGCCGCTCTGCGCCCATCGCGGCATGACCCGGCGCCAGGCGATGGCGCGGGCGCGCGACCTCCTCGGCCTCGTCGGGATCCGCGACGGCGCCGCCCGCCTCTCGGCCTTTCCCCACGAGCTCTCCGGCGGCGAGCGCCAGCGGGTGATGATCGCCATGGCACTGGCCTGCGAGCCGGACCTGCTCATCGCCGACGAGCCGACCACGGCGCTCGACGTCACCGTGCAGGCGCAGATCCTGGCGCTGCTCGCCGACCTCAAGCGGCGTCTGGGGCTCGCGCTCCTGTTCATCACCCACGACCTGCGGCTGGTGCGGCGCATCGCCGACCGGACGGCGGTGCTGAGCGCCGGCCGCCTCGTCGAGACCGGCCCGACCGGGCGGCTGTTTCGCGATCCGGAGGCGCCCGAGACCCGCGACCTGCTGGCCGCCGAGCCCGCCGGGCGAAAGGAGCCGGTGCCGGAGAGCGCCCCCGTGGTGCTGGAGGCCCGGGCTGTGTCCGTCGCCTATCCGGGCCGGCGCCACTGGCTGCGGGCCGGTCCGCCGCGCCTTGCCGTCGCGGGCATCGACCTGGACGTGAAGGCCGGCCAGACGATCGGGATCGTCGGCGAATCGGGCTCGGGCAAGTCGAGCCTCGGCCGGGCCGTGCTGCGCCTCGAACCCGCCGCCCACGGCCTGGTGCGGTTCGAGGACCGCGACCTCACCCGCCTCGACCGCGCCGCGTTGCGGCCCCTGCGCCGGGGCTTCCAGCCGGTGTTCCAGGACCCGATGGGCTCGCTCTCGCCCCGCCTCACCGCCGGCGAGATCGTGGCGGAGGGCCTGCGGGTCCACGCCCCCCACCTGTCCGCGGCGGAGCGCGACGCCCGGGCGGCGGAGGCCTTCGCCGAGGTGCGCCTCGATCCCGCCTGGCGCCACCGCTTCCCCCATGCCTTCTCGGGCGGGCAGCGCCAGCGCATCGCCATCGCCCGCGCGATGATCCTGCGGCCCCGCCTCGTCGTCCTCGACGAGCCGACCTCCGCCCTCGACCGCACGGTGCAGCGCGACATCGTCGCCCTGCTGCGCGATCTGCAAGGCGCGCACGGCCTCGCCTACCTCTTCATCTCCCACGACCTCGCGGTGGTCCGCGCGCTCGCCGATACCGTGCTGGTCCTGCGCGCGGGCCGCGAGGTCGAGCGCGGCCCGACCGATGCGGTGCTGGCGCGCCCGCGCGAGGCCTATACCCGGGCCCTGGTGGCGGCGGCCGATCTGGACGGTGGCCTCCCGGGCAGCCTCGCGCAGGCGTGAGCCCGGGGCTCTTGAAGCCCGGGTGCCGCGGCGCCACTTCGCGCCTTCCGATGGGGCATTTCTGGAGACAAGAGACTGATGCGCCCTGCGCTCGCCCTCACGATGCTCGCGCTCACGGCCTCTCTTCCGGCCGCCGCGCAGCCGGCCCCGAAGGGCCCGAAGGCACCGCCGCCCCCGCCGCCGAAGGAGACGCCGGCGCCCGACCCGACCGCCGCGATGCTGTTTCCCTGCCGCACGCCGGAGGAGACCTGCTACGTCGGCGTGGTCAAGGACGGCAAGGTCACGGTGCTGTTCACCAATGACCGCAAGGCCGACGAGATCGCCGGCAAGCCGATGGCCGTCTCCGGCGAGGGCCTCGACCTCGCCAAGACCGAGAACCGGACCGTGATGCTGGTCGGCAGCTACGATCCGAAGGACGGCCTGACCAAGGCCGAGGTGGTCGACGTGGCGAGCCCGCTGGTCGCCTTCGCGCTCAAATCCACCATCGGCGGCGGCGAGCCCGACGAGAGCGCTGAGGAGCCCCCGCCGCCGCCTCCGGCCCCCCGCAATAAGTAACTGGTGCGCCGCCTTGAACCCTCCCCCTCTGCGGGGGAGGGTGCCCGGCGGAGCCGGGCGGGAGAGGGGGCGGCGCTTCCGGATATGGCGGAGCCGGTCTGACGGGCGCTCCCTGGATCAGCGTTGCGCTGCCCCTCTCGGCGGGACTTCGTCCCGCTGCGCTCACTGCGTTCGCCACCCTCCCCCGCAAAGGGGGAGGGTTCAGGGCGGCGTGCCGAACCACGACATCCCGGTTGATGTACTAAAACATCAGTGCTTCAATGCGGCGTCACAGGCTGCCCGACCGGCGGCCGCGGAGCGGCGAAGCCGCCCGGTGCGGCGGGGAGGATTCGAGGCGGGCGGCACGGTCCCTTCGCGTCGCTCCCCTCGCTCCGGCTTCGCCCCCGACCGGAGAGCCCCGATGTCCTTGAGCCCCGAGACCCGCGCGACGCTGAAGACCGTCAGCATCGCCACCCTGGCCACCGCCCTGTTCAAGCGCGGCCTGCGCAACCAGGTCATCCAGGACGTGCGCCCCCTCAACCCGCAGGCCGGGACGATGGTCGGCGAGGCCTATACCCTGCGCTACATCCCGGCGCGCGAAGACCTGAACACGCTGGCGGCGTTCCGCGATCCGACCCACCCGCAGCGCGTCGCCGTCGACCAGTGCCCGGAGGGTGCGGTGCTGGTGATGGACAGCCGCAAGAACCCGCGCGCGGCCTCCGCCGGCGGGATCCTGGTGACGCGGCTGATGAAGCGGGGCGCGGCGGGCGTCGTCACCGATGGCGGCTTTCGCGATTCGCCCGAGATCGGCGCCCTGCCCTTCCCGGCCTACCACAACCGCCCGTCGGCCCCGACCAACCTGACCCTGCACCAGGCGCTGGACATCAACGTGCCGATCGGCTGCGGCGACGTGGCGGTCTTTCCCGGCGACGTGGTGGTGGGCGATGCCGAGGGGGTGATCGTCATCCCGGCGGAGATCGCCGACGAGGTCGCCGCGGAGGCGGCCGAGATGACGGTGTTCGAGGATTTCGTGCTGGAGCAGGTCCAGAACGGCCGCGGCGTGATCGGCCTCTATCCGCTGATCGACGAGCAGGCCAAGGCCGACTTCGCCGCCTGGCGCGAGAAGACCGGACGCTAGACCGGACGCTGAGGCACCGTCCTCACACCATCATCCCGACGAGCAGCACAGCCATCACCGTGGCGGTGGCCCCCAGGGCCGCGGCCCAGAGGCCGGCCTCGGCGACGCTGCCCGGACGGACGTTGTCGTTCGCCGCCGGCGGCAGCATCCGCGGGTAGCGGCGCCACTTGCGCAGGTGCGACGGCGCCGTCGCGATCATGTGCGGCAGGGGAGCGACGGCGTTGTGGCGGCACGACATGGATTTGCGCTCCAAGGGGGAGGCTCGCGCTGTGGGTGTTTCCTCGACCCCGGGCCGCAACCTTTGCGGAAGGGGTCGATGAGAGAACGCCGCTCCCGGCCCGTCGATCCGTACCCCCCGCAAATTCCGTCGCGTCTTCCTTAAAGGAAGGCTTAGGCCGTTCGGATGATGTCGCCCCGTCCGGGGCCTTAAGCCGCCCGTCAGGTCCGGTCCTCCCGCTCCCGGTCGAGCAGCGCCCGCTTGCGCGCGACGCCCCAGCGATACCCCGAGAGGCTCCCGTCCTGCCGCACCACCCGGTGGCACGGGACCGCCACCGCGATCGGGTTGGCGCCGCAGGCCAGGGCCACCGCCCGGGCGGCTTTCGGCGCGCCGATCGCCTGGGCGATTTCCGCATAGGTCGCGGTCCGCCCCGGCGGGATCGCCCGCAGGGCCTGCCACACCCGCTGCTGGAAGGCGGTGCCGCCGATGTCGAGGGGCAGGGCCGCGCCTTGCCCGGGGGCTTCGACGAGGCCGACGACCTGCGCCACCACCGCCTCGAAGTCGCGGTCGCCCCCGGTCAGCGCCGCCTTGGGAAAGCGGTCCTGGAGGTCGCGCACCAGGGCGTCGGGATCGTCGCCGAGCAGGATCGCGCACACGCCGGTCCCCGTCGCCGCCACCAGGACGTGGCCGAGCGAGCAGGCGCCGACCGCGAAGCGGATCGCCGCGCCCTCCCCGCCGCGCCGGTAGGCCGTCGGCGTCATGCCGAGGCGGGCCGGCGCCGCGGCGTAGAACCGGCTCGCCGCGCCGTAGCCGGCCTCGTAGATCGCCGCCGTGACCGTGCCGGCCTGCCGCAACCCCTCGGCCGCCCGCGCCGCGCGGCGCGCCGCCGCATAGGCCCGCGGCGTCACCCCGGTGACCTGCTTGAACACCCGGTGGAAGTGGCAGGGGCTCATGGACGCCGCCGCCGCGAGGTCGGCGAGCGCCGGCACGGTCTCCGCCGCCTCGATCGCCCGGCAGGCCCGGGCCACCGCCTCGGCCTGACGCTCGACGAGGCTCGCCGCGTTCGGCCGGCAGCGGAGACAGGCCCGGAAGCCCGCCGCCTCCGCATCCGCGCAGGTCGGGTGGAAGCTGACATTCTCCGGCCGGGCCGGCCGGGCGGCGCAGCTCGGGCGGCAGTATACCCCGGTCGTGCGCACCGCGTAGACGAAGCGGCCATCCGCCGCCCGGTCGCGGCGGGCGATGGCTGAAAAGCGCGCGGCGTCGTCGAGGGGCGGGACGGTGCCGATCATCGCGAGGTCGGGATCCGGGTTGCGCATGATCGTGTCTGCCTCCCTGTTGCGGCGATGGCGCCATCCTCGCCCGGCCCGCCGCTCCACGCATCCCGGCGCTTGCGATCGAATTCCAAGGCTCGTCTTGCCGCAGGTTTATCCCAGGCGCGTTTATCGGTGCTGCACCGGAAACCGACCCAGCGGCGGGATGTTGGGCCTGCAGTCGGACGGCCTCGGGACCGGTCCGGTGCGCTCCCCGGCCCATTCCTCCCCTGCCGGCGCGGCGCTCGTCTCTCGGATCTCCTCGACTCCCCCGCTGCCGCGAGGCGGCGGGGCTTTTCGTCGTGGGGGCCAACCTCCGGGGCGGCGACGGTTCGTTTGCCGGATGCGAATACGGTGGAGCGTGGCGCCCCGGCCCTTGGCCCGGCCGCCGGGACGGGTTTAATCCGTCTCCAAGCAACGACACGGCGCCGCCGCCGATGGCCTCGAGGTGACACGCCCTTGACCGACGCGCTCGACGACATCGCCGCCATTCTGGAGCGCACCGGCGAGTACCGGGTGCTGCGCCGTCTCGGCCCCTTCGTGCCCCCGGCCGAGGAGCCCGCGGAGCCGACCTTCGTCGGGCTGATCCTCGACACCGAGACCACCGGCATCGACGTCTCCGCCGACGAGGTGATCGAGCTCGGCATCATCAAGTTCGAGTACGGCGCCAGCGGCCGGATCTACCGGGTGCTCGAGCGGTTCAACCAGCTCCACCAGCCCTCCGGTCCGATCCCCGAGGCGGTGGTGCGCCTGACCGGCATCACCGACGCCGACGTGGCCGGCCAGCGCATCGACGACGCGGCGGTCGAGGCGCTCGCCGCCGAGGCCCGGGTGATCATCGCCCACAATGCCCGCTTCGACCGGCAGATGTGCGAGCGCCGCTGGCCGATCTTCGTCTCGCGCAACTGGGCCTGCTCGTGCCACCAGATCCCCTGGCGGGCCGAGGGCCACGAGGGGATGCGCCTCGGCCACCTGCTCGCCGATCACGGCCATTTCCACAACGGCCACCGGGCGATCGACGATTGCGAGGCGCTGCTCGCCATCCTCGCCCGCCCCTTGCGCGCCTCGGGACGCCTGGCGCTGTCCGCCCTGCTGGAAGCGGCGCGGCGGCCGACCGTGCGGCTCTGGGCCTCCGACGCCCCGATCGCGTTGAAGGACCGGCTCAAGGACCGCAACTACCGCTGGTCGCCCCGGCGCCGCTGCTGGTACGTCGACCTCGACGAGGAGCAGATCGAGATCGAGCGCTCGTTCCTCTCGAAGGAGATCTACCGCGGCACCCTGCCCTCCGGCCTGCCGGCCGACCGCTTCACCGCCCGCGACCGCTTCTCGACCCGGGCCGATCCGGAGGCGTGAGGGGTGTCATGCGCCGGGTGGGCTGGCCGGTAAAAAAGTTTGGCGCGCCTCCCCTCTCCCGTTTGGGAGAGGGGTCGGGGGTGAGGGTGGCTCGGCTTCCGCAATGACCCAGAACCGTCGAGCTGCGCAGCTTGACGCTCTCAGCTTTAGTTGGAAGCCGAGCCACCCTCACCCCTACCCCTCTCCCAATCGGGAGAGGGGATCCCGCGCTTGATTTTAAAGGGTATTTTCCCCGGCCTACGCCCCCAGATAGGCCGCGATGTTGCGGCGGATGCGCTCCAGCGGCGGCTCGCTCGTGTCCGGCAGGGCGAAGCGCTCGCCGGTGATCGTCTCGAAGGCGCTGACATAGGTGGCGGCGGTGCGCAGGACCACGTCCGGCGGGATCTCCGGCACCGGATCGCGGTAGGGGTCGCAGCGGGACGCGACCCAGTTGCGCACCACGTCCTTGTCGAAGCTCTCCGGCAGGGTGCCGGCCTCGAAGCGCTCGGCATAGCTCTTCGCAAACCAGTAGCGGCTGCTGTCGGGCGTGTGGATCTCGTCGGCGAGCACGATCCGGCCTTCGGCATCGGTGCCGAACTCGTACTTGGTGTCGGCGAGGATCAGGCCGCGCTCGGCTGCCAGCGCCTGGCCACGGGCGAACAGGGCGAGCGCCGCCTCCGACAGGATGTGCCACTGGTCTTTGGTGAGCAGGCCCCGCTCCAGGATCTCGGCGGCCGAGAGCGGCGCGTCGTGGTCGCCGTGGCCGGCCTTGGTGGTGGGCGTGATGATCGGCTGCGGCAGTTGCTCGTGCGGGCGCATCCCGTCGGGGAGCCGGTGGCCGTACATCTCGCGCTGGCCGGCCTTGTAGAGGGTCAGGACCGAGGTGCCGGTGCTGCCGGCGAGGTAGCCGCGCACCACGATCTCGACCGGCAGGATGGTGAGCCGCCGGCCCACCACCACGTTCGGATCGGGATAGGCGAGCACGTGGTTGTCGCAGATGTCCCGCGTCTTCTCGAACCAGTAGCGCGCGGTCTGGGTCAGGACCTGACCTTTCAGCGGGATCGCCGCCAGTTCCCGGTCGAAGGCGCTCAACCGGTCGGAGGTGATCAGGATCCGCCGCCCGTCGGGCAGGTCGTAATTGTCCCGCACCTTGCCGCGGTAATGGCCCGGCAGTTCCGGCAGGGTCGCCTCGGGCAGGACGTAGTCGGTAAAGGGCGCGAGCGCGGCCGTGTCCATCGGGTTCACCATCACACGTCGAGATTGGCCACGTTGAGGGCGTTCTCCTGGATGAACTCCCGGCGCGGCTCGACCACGTCGCCCATCAGCTTGACGAACAGGTCGTCGGCGTCGGTCGTGTCCTTGACCTTCACCTGGAGCAGCGAGCGCACGTCGCGGTCGAGCGTCGTCTCCCAGAGCTGCTGGGCGGTCATCTCGCCGAGCCCCTTGTAGCGCTGGAGCTGCAAGCCCTTGCGGCCGAGCGCCATCATACCCTCGAACAGGGCGACCGGGCCGTACAGCATGGTCTGGTCGCCGCGCCGCACCAGGGTGACGGGGGCGCCGTAGATCTCGTTCAGGGTCTCGGCCCGCTCGTCGAGGCGGCGCGCCTCCTGCGAGTGGATCAGGGCCTCGTCGAGCACCGCGACCTGGCGCACGCCTCTGAGCGTCCGCGACAGCACGTAGCCGCCGTCCTTGGCCTCGCCCTCCCAGCCCTGCTCGATCTCGTCGGCGATGGCGTTGAGGCGCCGGGCGATCTGGTCGGCCACCACCTCGGCCTCGGCCGGGTTGCCGGCGACCGACGGACGCAAGGCGCCGGCGATCGCCGCCTGCTCGACCACGACGCGGTCGTAGCGCGAATGCATCCCGTGCAGGACCTGGCGCACGCCGCGCGCCTCGTCGACCAGCGCCTTGAGCTGGGCCCCGCCGAACTCGGTGCCGGTGGCGAGCTTGAGCACCGCCCCGTCGACGCCGCCGTCGATCAGGTAATCCTCCAGCGCCCGGTCGTCCTTCAGGTAGATCGCGGTCTTGCCCTTCTGGGCTTTGTAGAGCGGCGGCTGGGCGATGTAGAGATGGCCGCGCTCGATCAGCTCCGGCATCTGGCGGAAGAAGAACGTCAGCAGAAGGGTGCGGATGTGCGAGCCGTCGACATCCGCATCGGTCATGATGATGATGCGGTGGTAGCGCAGCTTGTCGGGGTTGAAGGCGTGGGCGCCGTCCCGGCCGATCCCGGTGCCGAGCGCGGTGATCAGCGTGCCGATCTCCTGGCTCGACAGCATCTTGTCGAGCCGCGCCCGCTCGACGTTGAGGATCTTGCCGCGCAACGGCAGCACCGCCTGGAAGGTGCGGTCGCGGCCCTGCTTGGCCGAGCCGCCGGCCGAATCGCCCTCGACCAGCAGGATCTCGCATTTCGACGGGTCGCGCTCCTGGCAATCGGCGAGCTTGCCGGGCAGCGAGGCGATGTCGAGGGCGCCTTTGCGGGTGGTGAGGTCGCGCGCCTTGCGCGCCGCCTCGCGCGCGGCCGCCGCGAGCGCGACCTTGGCGGCGATGATGCGCGCCTCGTTCGGGTGCTCCTCGAGCCAGGTCCCGAGGGTCGCGTTCATCACGCCCTCGACCGCCGGCCGCACCTCCGAGGAGACGAGCTTGTCCTTGGTCTGCGACGAGAATTTCGGGTCGGGCACCTTGACCGAGACCACCGCGGTCAGCCCCTCGCGGCAATCCTCGCCGGTGAGCGCGACCTTCTCCTTCTTGGTCACCCCGCTCGACTCGGCATAGCCGGTGATCTGGCGGGTCAGCGCCGCCCGGAAGCCGGCGAGATGGGTGCCGCCGTCGCGCTGCGGGATGTTGTTGGTGAAGCACAGCACGTTCTCGTGGAACGTGTCGTTCCACCACAGCGCCACCTCGACGCCGATGCCGTCGCGCTCCTGGCGCAGCACAATCGGCGCCTCGATCTGGGCCTGCTTCGCCCGGTCGAGGTAGCGCACGAAGGCCTCGACGCCGCCCTCGTAGACGAGTTCGTCGCGCTTGTGCTCGGCGTGGCGGGCATCGGTGAGCACGATGCGCACGCCGGAATTGAGGAAGGCGAGCTCGCGCAGGCGCTTCTCCAGCGTCGCGTAGTCGAACTCGATCATCGTGAAGGTGTCGGGCGAGGGCAGGAACGTCACCTCGGTGCCGCGCCGGTCGCCGGCCGGGCCCACCACCGCGAGGGGCGCCACCGCGTCGCCGTGGCGGAACTCCATCGTGTGTTCCTGGCCGGCGCGCCAGATGCGCAGGCGCAGCCAGGTCGAGAGCGCGTTCACCACCGAGACGCCGACGCCGTGCAGGCCGCCCGAGACCTTGTAGGAGTTCTGGTCGAACTTACCGCCCGCATGCAGCTGGGTCATGATGACCTCGGCCGCAGAGACGCCCTCTTCCGAGTGGATGTCGGTCGGGATGCCGCGGCCGTTGTCGGAGACCGTGCAGGAGCCGTCGGCGTTGAGGGTGACGGTGACGTGAGTCGCGTGGCCGGCCAGAGCCTCGTCGATGGCGTTGTCGACGACCTCGTACACCATGTGGTGCAGGCCCGAGCCGTCGTCGGTGTCGCCGATATACATGCCCGGACGCTTGCGCACCGCGTCGAGGCCCTTGAGGACCTTGATCGAGTCGGCGCCGTAGGTGTCGGGGGTCAGATCGCGGGCGGGTTCGGCCATGTCGGTTCCTGGTGCGGGCGGGCGCCTCCCCTTGGAGGCGGCCCGCGCCGGCGCCGGTTTCTCGATCCGGCGCCGTCTGGTCTCTCGTGTCTCAAGAATTCCGGGCCGCGGCGGGCGCGATCCGGCCTGTTCCTGATGTAAGCATTCCGCCTTGAAATTGCATCGGTTTTCGGCGCCGCACGGGCGCTTTTCGGGCGCCCGCCGGGGATGGGCCGGATGCCCGTCCACCCCCCGCGGGAGGATAACCGAGGTTACGTTTCGCCGCACCCCGTTAAGGATCCGCCAACGCGCGGTCGTCAGGCCTTGAGCGTGCCCCGGCTCGCTTCCTCCAGCCGGGCGGATGCCGCCGGGTCGAGGACGAGGCGCACGCCGCCGAGCAGCTCGTCGAGCTGCGCCACCGAGGTGGCGCTGGCGATCGGCGCGGTCAGCCCCGGCCGCGCGACGAGCCAGGCGATGGCGACCTGGGCCGGCGTCGCGCCATGCTCCCGGGCGACCGCGTCGAGGAGGTCGAGGAAGGCGAAGCCCTTCGGGTTGAGGTAGCGCGAGACCCGGGCCTCCCGGGCGCGGCCGGCGGCCGAGCCGGCCTCGCGGTACTTGCCGGTGAGGAAGCCCGCCGCCAGGGAGAAGTACGAGATCACCCCGATCCCCTCCTCGCGGCACAGGGGCTCCAGCTCGGCCTCGTATTCCTCCCGGTCGGCCAGGCTGTAGCCGGGCTGCAGGCACTCGTAGCGCGGCAGGTTCTCACGCGCCGCGACGGCAAAAGCCTCGCGCAGGCGGGCGGCGGAATAGTTCGAGGCACCGATCGCCCGCACCTTGCCGGCGCGGATCAGCCGGTCGTAGGCCGAGAGCGTCTCCTCCAGCGGCGTCTCGGAATCGTCGGCATGGGACTGGTAGAGGTCGATCCGGTCGGTCTGGAGGCGACGCAGGGAATCCTCCACCGCCCGCTCGATATACGGCGCCTTCAGGCCTTTCCGGCCCTCGCCCATATCCATGCCGACCTTGGTGGCGATCGTCATCCGGTCGCGGGCGCCCCGGGCCTTGAGCCAGCGCCCGATCACGGCCTCCGACTCGCCGCCCTGATGGCCCGAGGCCCAGCGCGAATAGACGTCGGCGGTGTCGATGAAGGTGAAGCCCGCTTCCAGCAGCCGGTCGAGCAGCGCGAAGGAGATCGCCTCGTCGGCGGTCCAGCCGAAGACGTTGCCGCCGAAGCAGAAGGGCGGGACGGTGAGGCCGGAACGGCCGAGGGGGCGCAGGTCCATGGCGAAGCTCCTACCGGAAGCGAGGATTCTACTGGAGAAACGGGTTCGACAACCGCTCCTGGCCGATCGTGCTCGTCGGGCCGTGGCCGGGGATGAAGGCGACGTCGTCGCCGAGCGGCAGGAGCTTCTCCTTGATCGAGGCGATCAGGGCGGCGTGGTCGCCCCCCGGCAGGTCGGTGCGGCCGACCGAGCCGCGAAACAGCACGTCGCCGACTTGCGCGAAGCGGGCCTCCCGGCTCACCAGCACCACGCTTCCGGGGGAATGGCCGGGGCAGTGCAGCACGTCGAAGGTCAGTTCGCCCACCGTCACCGTGTCGCCCTCGTCGAGCCAGCGATCGGGCGTGATCACCTTGGCGCCGTCGATGCCGTAGGCCGCCCCGGTCTCGGGCAGGCTGTCGAGGAGCGGCGTGTCGGCGCGGTGCGGCCCCTCGACCGGCACCCCGAGCGCATCGCGCAGGTCGGCCGCCCCGCCGGCATGGTCGATATGGCCGTGGGTGAGCAGGATCTTCTCGACCGTGACGCCGGCCTGCGCGATCGCCGCCCGGATCCGGTCGAGGTCGCCGCCCGGATCGATCACGGCGGCCCGCTTCGTCGCCTCGCACCACAGCAGGGTGCAGTTCTGCTGGAACGGCGTGACCGGGATGATCGCGGCGCGGGGCGTGCTCGGCATGATCGGCCTTGGGTGAGACGATGGTGGGGTCTTGTAGCGTGGAAGCGGGCGGTGCGGCACCCCGGGCGCTCGACGCGGGCCTGGCCTCGCTCACCGTCGCGTGATCGTGCGCGGCACCCTCTTGGCGGGCGGGTCGCCTCGGCGTTACCCTCGCGGGGTGCGGCGGGGCATCTCCCGCCCGGTGCGAGTGATCCAGTCTTGATGCGACCGATCTGTCCGGCGCCCGTGCGGGCCGGACCGGGCGCCTGAAGGACCGCCGACAGACGGCCCGAACGCGGCCCGGCCTTTCCCGTCGCGGGTGCCTCCCCCTGGAGGAAACGCGATGACGAGTTCGCCCATCTTCGCCCACGGCCTGTCCGCCGCCCGCCCCGCATTGCGGCGGATCGGTATCCAGGATCTCAAGGCCGTCCTGTCGCGGGGCGTCGACGACTTCCTGGCGATGCCGACCCACGTGGTGTTCGTGGTGCTGATCTATCCGCTCGCCGGCGTGCTGATCGCGGCGGCGACCTTCGAGCAGAACCTGATCCCGATCCTGTTCCCGCTCGCCGCCGGCTTCGCGCTGATCGGCCCGTTCGCGGCGCTCGGCCTCTACGAGATGAGCCGGCGGCGGGAATGGGGCCTGCCCGCGACCCTGGCCGATGCCTATGCCCCCTTGCGCGGCCGCTCGGCCAAGGCGGTGATGGCGGTGGGTCTCGTGCTGGCGCTGATCTTCCTCGCCTGGCTCTGCGCCGCGATGGGGCTGTACTGGACCCTCTATGGCGGGGTCACCGAGCCCTCGCTGCCGGCCTTCCTCGACGACGTGCTGACCACGCCGCGGGGCTGGGGCCTGATCCTCGCCGGCAACCTCGTCGGCGCCGCCTTCTCGCTCCTGGCGCTGGCGGTCGGCGCGGTCTCGATCCCGCTCATCATCGACAAGGATGTGGATGCCGGCACCGCCATCGAGACCTCGCTGGCGCTGATGCGCGAGAATCCCGGCACGATGCTCGCCTGGGGCGCCATCGTGGCCGGGATGCTCGCCCTCGGCATGGTGTCGCTGTTCGTCGGCCTCGCGGTGGTGCTGCCGGTGCTCGGCCACGCCACCTGGCACCTCTACCGCCGGGCGGTGGGGTGACGATCAGTCCGTGATCGCGGCGATCACTCGGTGATTGCCGCGTAGGTGAGCACCCGCAGCTCGCGCCGGATCGGCCAGGTCGAGGACGGCATGAGCTGCGTCAGCATGATGACGAACAGGTCCTCGGCGGGGTCGATCCAGAACGCCGTCGAGGCCGCCCCGCCCCAGGCGACCTCGCCCGGGGTGCCGAGGATCTGGGCCTTGGCCGGATCGAGCATCACCGAGAACCCGAGCCCGAAGCCGATGCCGCTGTAGCTCGACTCCGAGAAGCGCGGCTGCCCCATATCGGCGAGATCGCCGCGCAGGTGGTTGGCCATCATCAGGGCGACGGTCTTGCGGCCGAGCAGCCGCACGCCGTCGAGCGCCCCGCCGCCGAGGATGAAGCGGCAGAACCGGGCATAGTCGGACGCCGTCGAGACGAGGCCGCCGCCGCCCGACGGCACGGTGCGGGGACGGGCGTAGCGGCCCTCCCGGGCATCGTCGATGAGCGTCAGCCGGCCGCCTTCGCCGAGCGCGTAGTTCGAGGCGAAGCGGGCGATCTTGTCGGCCGGGACGTGGAAATCGGTGTCGACCATGCCGAGCGGCCGGATGATCCGATCCCGCAGGAAATCGTCGAAGGGAATTCCCGAGATCACCGCCACGAGGTGGCCGAGCACGTCGGTGGCGATGCTGTAGTTCCACTCGGCGCCGGGCTGGGCCAGCAGCGGCTGGCGCGCGGCCTTGGCGACGACCTCGGCCAGCGAGGTCTCGGCGGTCTGGAAGTCGACGCCCTCCTCCCGGTACATCCGGTCGACCAGCGTCGCGTCCATGAAGCCGTAGGACAGGCCCGACGTGTGGGTGAGGAGATCGCGGAACGTGATGTCGCGCTCCGCCGGCACGGTCTCGGGCTTGGCGCGGCTGCCGCCGACCAGCACCCGCATGTCCCGGAACTCGGGCAGGAAGCGGGTGATGGGATCGTCGAGCTGGAAGCGGCCCTCCTCGTACAGCATCAGGATCGCCACCGAGGTCAGCGGCTTCGTCATCGAGTAGATGCGCACGATGGTGTCGGCGTCCATCGGCAATCCGCGGGCGAGGTCGCGCAGGCCCTCCTGGTGGGAAAACACCACCTGGCCGCGCCGGGCCACGGTCACCGACAGGCCCGGCAGCTTGCCAGCCTCGACATAGCCCCGCATCCACGGGACGATTCGGCCCAGCCGCTCCGAGGAGAGGCCGACCGCTTCCGGGGTTCCGATCTCAAGCTTCACGCGGCGTCTCCGGGGCGTGGGGGTTCGCGGGTTCTAACGCGGGATCGTTCGCGAGGGCGAGTTCCATCAGCACCTCGTCGTGGTAGCGCTCCCCGATCTTCAGCGCCCGGCGCTCGCGGCCATAGGCGCGGAATCCGAGCGATTCGTAGAGCCGCGACGCCGCGCCGTTCTCGGCCTCGACCGTCAGCCGCAGGGCCTCGACGAGCGGGCGCGCCTCCGCGATGAGCCGGCCCAGGAGAGCCGTGCCCAGGCCGAGGCCCCTTGCCGCGGGACGGAGATAGACCGCGGTCACGTCGCCCTTGTGGCGCAGCTTCGCGCCCTCGTTCAGCACCAGGGTGACGGCACCGGCGAGCGCGCCGTCCCGGAACGCGCCGAGCGTGATCCCCTGTTCCAGCCGTGCCCCGAACCAGTCCGGCCCGTGCCCTGCCACGTCCTCGAACGACGTGCCGAAGGAGGCAGGGTGCCGTTCCAGCGCTTCCAGGCGCAAAGAGCGGTAGGCCGAGCCGTCGGCGGCCCCCAGGCGGCGGATCTCGAAGGCGTCCATGGCGGTATCGGAGCCCCGGGCGCAGTCTCCGTCAAGGTCTGTGGCAAGCCCCGTTGACCGCATCCGGGGCCGGTGCGATGCCGGAGCCCAACGATACCGCTCGAACGCGAGCCCCGGGAGCCACGCCGCCGATGTCCCTGCCCGACAGCCTCCGCCATGCCCTCGCCCTGCCGGTGATCGCCTCGCCGATGTTCATCGTCTCGGGGCCGGAACTGGTCATCGCCCAGTGCGTGAACGGCATCGTCGGCTCGTTCCCGGCCCTCAACGCCCGGCCGAAGGAAGCCCTCGACGAGTGGCTGACCCGGATCGAGGCGGCACTCGCCGAGGCCAAGGCCGCCGATCCCACCCGCATCGTCGCGCCCTACGCCGTCAACCAGATCGTCCACGCCTCGAACGACCGGCTCGAGCACGACCTGATGGTCTGCGGCCAGCACCGGGTGCCGATCATCATCACGTCGCTGCGCGCCCCCGACGCGGTGGTCTCGGCGGTGCATGGCTGGGGCGGCCTCGTCTTCCACGACGTGACCACGGTGCGCCACGCCGAGAAGGCGCTGGAGGCCGGCGTCGACGGCTTGATCCTGGTCTGCGCCGGGGCAGGCGGTCATGCCGGCACGCTCTCGCCCTTCGCGCTGGTGGGCGAGGTGCGGCGCTTCTACGACGGGCCGCTGATCCTGTCGGGCGCGATCACCACCGGCGACGCGATCCTCGCCGCCCAGGCGATGGGCGCGGACCTCGCCTATATGGGCACCCGCTTCATCGCCACGCAGGAGGCCAACGCCGCGCCGGCCTACAAGGAGATGATCGTCGGCACCACGGCCGCCGACGTGCTCTACACCCCCTATTTCACCGGCGTGCCGGGCAACTACCTCAAGCCGAGCGTCACCGCCGCCGGCCTCGACCCCAACGCCCTGCCGGAGGTCGACAAGACCAAGATGAATTTCGGGTCCGGCACCACCAAGGCCTGGCGCGACATCTGGGGCGCCGGCCAGGGCGTCGGCACCATCGACGACGCGCCGGCGACCGCCCTGGTGATCGACCGGCTGAAGGCGGAATACGCGGCGGCCCGCGCGCGCCTCGGGTAGCGCGCACCCCACCCTTGCGCCCGGCGCTTGTCCGCCGGGCACGGGCCTCGCATGCTGGCGCTCGCCAACCTTGAGCACAGTGCGAGGCCTTCGATGACCACCAACCTCTCCGTGAACGGCTCCCGGCTCTGGGACACCCTGATGGTGTCGGCCGGCATCGGCACCGGGCCCCGCGGCGGCCTGCGGCGCCTGACCCTGACCGAGCCGGACCGGGTGATGCGCGACCAGCTGAAAGCTTGGGCGCAGGAGGGCGGCTATCCGCTGACCGTCGACGGGCTCGGCAACATGGTGCTGCGGCGCGAAGGCAGCGAGCCGGACCTGCCGCCGGTGGTGATCGGCAGCCACCTCGACACCCAGTGGGCCGGCGGGCGCTTCGACGGCATCCTGGGCGTGCTGGCGGGGCTGGAGGTGCTGCGCACCCTCGACGATCTCGGGATCGCCACGAAGCGCGCGATCGAGGTGGTGAACTGGACCAACGAGGAGGGCGCGCGGTTCTCCCCGCCGATGCTCTGCTCGCTGGCCTGGTCCGGCCAGGCGACGCCGGACTGGGTCGAGAACCGGCGCGACCGCGACGGGATCCGCTTCGGCGACGCGCTCGACGGCATCGGCTATCGCGGGCCGGAGGCGGTCGGCGGGCGCAGCATCGACGCCTATTTCGAGCTCCATATCGAGCAGGGCCCGGCCCTCGACAGGGCCGGCGTGCCGGTCGGCATCGTCACCGGCGGCTATCCGAGCTGCGGCATGCGCATCGCCGTCGAGGGCGCCACCGCCCATACCGGCCCGACCCCGATGGGCGAGCGCCACAACGCGCTGGTCGGCGCCGCCATGGTGGCGGTAGCGGTCAACGACATCGGCTGGGCCCACGCCGACACCGACGCCAAGGCCACCGCCGCCCGGCTCGACCTGGTGCCGAACCTCCCCGGCACCCTGTCGGAATACGCCGAACTCTTCATCGACATGCGGGCCCCGAAGCTCGAGACGCTCGAGACCATGAAGGCGAGCCTGCGTGCCGCCCTGCCCGATTGCGCCGCCCGCTCGCTGACGCAGATCTCCGTCGCCGAGGAATGGGGGTTCGGGGTGTTCTCCTTCGACGACGGGCTGATCGGCCTGCTGCGCGAGACCGCGAAACACCTCGGCGTCCCGACCATGGACCTGCGCTCCCAGGCCGGCCACGACGCCTACCACGTCGCCCGGGTCGCTCCCGCCTGCATGATCTTCACCCCCTGCCGGGACGGCATCACCCACAACGAGGCCGAGGACATCGCCCTGGAGCCGACCCTGCCGGGCGTGAACGTCCTGCTCCACGCCGCCCTGGCGCGGGCCAACCGCTAGAGCATTTTCCGGCGAAGTGGATGCCGGTTCGTCGCAGAAAATGCAGCAAAATCAATGATATAGACCGCTTCACGATGGCAGCGCGATCGTGAGGCGCTCTAGGGACCATCGGGCGGCCAGGTCGGCCGCCCGAATCCGCTTGCGCGACTTTGCCTGACGGCGTACTTTGCATCGGAAAGTTGATGCGGGTTCCCCGATGCGCGACCTCGACCGGACGGATCTCGGCAAGGCCGACCTCGACAAGGTGCTGGCCGATATCGTGGCGATCAGGAGCCAGGTCGCCGCCGGCACCGCCTTCCAGGGCTACGGCCCCTCGGCGCTCGTCCTCACCGGCGGCCTGGCGCTCGCCACCGCGTGCCTCCAGGCCGTCCTCCTCGACGATCCGACCGCGCGGCCCTCACCTTCCTCGCCGGCTGGGTCGCCACCGCGTTCCTCTCGGTCGGGGTGATCGGGGCCGAGATGCGGGCGCGCAGCCGCCGGCACCATTCGGGCCTCGCCGACGCGATGATCGTCAACGCCGTCGAGGCGTTCCTGCCGGCCGGTGCCGCCGGGGCGCTGCTGCTCTTCGTCCTGGCGCGCCTCTCGCCCGGATCGCTATGGCTGCTGCCGGGCCTGTGGCAGATGCTGGTCGGGCTCGGGCTGTTTTCGTCCTTGCGCGCCCTGCCCCGGCCGGTGGCCTGGGCGGCGGGCTGGTACCTCGTCGCGGGTCTCGGCGCCATCGCGGCCGCTTCCGAGGGGCATGCGCTCTCGCCCTGGACCATGGGCCTGCCCTTCGCCCTCGGCCAGGGGCTGCTGGCCCTCATCCTCCACCGCGCCCCGGGAGGCGACCATGCCTGACTCCGCGCCGTTCGCGTATGACGGGCTCGACCGGGTGATGCACGAGCGGGCGCGGCTCAGCCTGCTCACCTCGCTCGCCTCGCACCCCAAGCCCCTGGCCTTCGCCGACCTCAAGCAGCTCTGCGGCCTCACCGACGGCAATCTCAGCCGCCATCTCGGGGTGCTGGAGGAGGCCGGCCTCGTCGAGATCCACAAGGGCTACGAGGGACGGCGCCCGCTCACCACCTGCCGCCTCACCCCGGCCGGGCGCGAGCGCTTCGTCGCCTATCTCGCGGTGCTGGAGCGCGTGGTCCGCGACGCCGCCGAGGCCGCCCGCCAGGGTGAGGGCGAGCCGGCGCCCCGCCCCGCCTGACCCTTTCCCCCCTTTTTTACCCGGAGACTTTGCGATGCAAAGCACTTCCGCACAGGAAGACAGGATTCACGTCGGCCTGATCATGGACGGCAACGGCCGCTGGGCGGAACGCCGCGGCCTGCCCCGTGGCGTCGGGCACGAGGCCGGGGTCGCGACGGTGCGGCGTGTGGCGCGGGCGGCGCCCGCGGAGGGCATCGGCACGCTGACGCTCTACGCCTTCTCCTCCGACAACTGGCGCCGGCCTGCGGCCGAGGTGTCCGGGCTGATGGGTCTCTTGCGCCTCTACCTGACCCGCGAGGTCGACATCCTGCGCCGCGACGGCATCCGCCTCACCGTGATCGGCCGGCGCGACCGCCTGCCCGAGGGCCTCGCCGAGGCCATCACGGCGGCCGAGGCGGCGACCCGGGCCGGCACCCGCCTGCACCTGCGCATCGCCCTCGACTACTCGGCCCGCGACGCGATCCTCTCCGCCGCCCGGCTCGCCGCCCCCGACGCCACCCGCGAGGAGTTCGCCCGCCTCGTCACCGGCGACGGCGCCCCGGAGGTCGACCTCGTGATCCGCACCAGCGGCGAGCAGCGCCTCTCCGATTTCCTGCTGTGGGAGAGCGCCTATGCCGAACTGCACTTCACGCCCTGCGCCTGGCCGGATTTCGGCGAGGCGGAACTGGCCGCGGCGATGACGGCGTTCCGCGCCCGGCAGCGCCGGTTCGGCGGGGTGCCGGTGGCGGCGTGAGGGGCGGAACGGGTGGCTCCGCGCCCGCCCTGGCCGGTGGTGGGAAGCCGTGCGGGGACGAGCGTCGATCGTTGCGCCGTATCGGGGCAGCCACGAGGCAGTCGTTCGGACATGACGAGCGTGCCGGCATCGGGCTAAACCGTGCGGATGTCGCAGGCACTCGTCCCGGGCCGCCACTGCGGCTCTTGCACCGCATGTTGCCACCTTCTCGAGGTGCAGGCCCTCGCCAAGCCGGCGGGGGTCCTGTGCGGGCACAGCACGGGTGATTCCTGTGGAATGTACCATGATCGCCCGCCGGCCTGCGCGCGATGGTACTGCCTCTGGCGCAAGATCGAGGCGCTCCCGGACGAGATGAGGCCCGACCGGTCGGGCGTCATGCTCTCCCTGGAGACGGACCCGACCGCCGGTGATCCATTCTTGCGCGCCCGCATCGTCTGTCGAGCGGTCTCCGGCGCCGACGATCCCGATCGGTGGGAGGCGATCGAGGCGATCGCCATGTTCGTGCGCGAAGGCTCGCTGCCGGTCTGGAGCGCCGTCGGGCAAACGGCGTCTCTGGTTTATCCGCAAGAGGCGCATGCGGATCGGTTACGGAGTGCCATCCTGGGCGTGGGGGCGCAGACGGGCCGATCGCACGAGGCCGCGGCCTGGAGGCCCAGGCTCGGCTACGCGCGCGATGGCGCGAATTATGGGGGGGGCGGCGAGCCACCGGATCGGGTAGAGCCCATGACCATCGAGGGAGGTACGCTCATGGCAACCGGTACGGTGAAGTGGTTCAACGGAACCAAGGGCTTCGGTTTCATCCAGCCCGACGACGGCGGCCAGGACGTGTTCGTCCACATCTCCGCGGTCGAGCGGGCGGGCCTCCGCGACCTCGCGGACGGCCAGAAGATCTCCTACGAGGTGGTGGTCGACCAGCGTCGCGGTAAAGCCTCTGCCGAGAACCTGAAGGTCGCTTGAACCATCTTTGCGACGAGGCGGAGGTCGGTTCGTCGCGGTAAGATCGAAAACCTGGAACAGCGCCCGATCGCCCGGCGATCGGGCGCTGCCATGGAAGGGATTCCTGCCGGCTGAAATGATGCCGGAGCTTGCCGAGAGCGGCCTTTGCTGCCGTTCTCGGGATTTCGCCAGGCGCAGGGTTTCGGATTGTTGGGCTTGGCATCGACAAGTCGAGATGGGGCAATCACGCGAGCGATCTCGTTCAAGCCCGAGATCGCATCGATGCATCGGCATCTCGGGTCGATGCCGCGACCCCGGCCGATGGGCCTGCCTCCGCCAGCCGGAAGGCTCGGGGCGCCGTTCACGCGGTCAGCGGCTGCGCTTCCTCTGTCGTCACATGAAAGTCCACTAGGGTGTTCGGCCCGAACGTGAGCGTCAGGGGGGCGTCGGCCGCATCCCGTCCGTAGGCGATCAGGATCCTGCCGATGCGCGGGCTGTTGTTGCGCGGATCGAACGTATGCCAGCGGCCGCCGAGGAAGACCTCCATCCACGCCGCGAAATCACCCGGGGCGTGCGGGAGATGCAGGCCGATATCGCTGATGTATCCGGTGCAGTAGCGGGCCGGGATGTTGAGGCAGCGGCACAGGGTGATCGCGAGATGCGCGTAATCGCGACACACGCCGCGACGCTCGTCGAACGCCTCCAGCGCCGTCCGCGTGGGTCGCGAATGCGCGTAGCCGAAGGTGATGCGATCGTGCACGTAATCGCAGACCGCCTGTACCCGCGCCCAACCCGGCGCCATGGTCCCGAACAGGTCCCAGGCGGTCTGAGAGAGGCGGTCGGTCTCGCAGTACCGGCTGCCGAGGAGGTAGAGCAGCGTCTCCACGGGCAGGGCATGCACCGCCTCCTGCTGTGCGCGCGGATCGGCCACGTCCCAGTTGCCGTGGTCGCGCACGATCGTATCGGTCCTGAGCGTGAAGCGCCCCGCTGGGGCGACGAAGCGGTTGCACCAGTTCCCGAACGTGTCGCGATACCCTTCCAGCGGGACGGCCGGCACCGTCTGCAGGTAGTCGGGCCTCTCGAGATCGGAGAACCGCGAGGCGTGGACGTTCAGCATCGCGACGACCGGTGTGTCGTGCGCGAAGTCGTAGGTCATTTCACAGCCGACCTGGATGCGCATGGATTGTCCCCGCGGAGCCGGTCGGGAGCACGCCCTCCCCGCGGATTCGGGCCGGGTCGCGCCGCCGGATCGCGAGGCCGCATCGAAACGATGTATGACAGAAGACGCGTGTCTTTGCAGCCTGACCGGTCCGTATCGTCGAGGGAGCGATTCTCGGGCCACACTCTGCGACGGTGCGGGAGCGAACGGTGCTGGCGCACCGGTATCCGAGCTGCCAAGTCGTGGCTACGACGTCGTCGCCGCCAAGTCGTCGCCGCCAAGTCGTCGCCGCCTACGCGCCGCGGAAGCGCGAGGCTTCCACGGCACCCCCCCATCAATACCCCAACGCACTCCCGGTATTCCGCCGCGGATCGTTCGCCCCATAGTACCGAAACGCCCCCACCGGCTTGCCGCCCAGGACCGGCGCGCCGATCAGGATCGCCGCCAGGTGGTTCGCCGGCTGGGCCGGGCCGAATTTATGCCCCATGCCCTCCAGGATCCGGCGGGTGTCCGGCGACAGGGCGAAGCGCTCGACATTGGTCACGTCGGGCATCCACTGGTTGTGGAGGCGCGGCGCATCCACGGCTTCCTGCACGTTCATCCCGTAATCGATCACGTTGAGGATGCTGTGCAGCACCACCGTGATGATCCGGCTGCCGCCGGGGGTCCCCGTCACGAAGACCGGCTTGCCGTCCTTGGCGACGATGGTCGGGCTCATCGAGCTCAACGGGGTCTTGCCGGGCGCGACGGCGTTGGCCTCGCCCTGGAGCAGGCCGTAGATGTTCGGCACGCCGACCTTGGCGGTGAAGTCGTCCATCTCGTTGTTGAGGAGGACGCCGGTCCCCGGCGCGGTGATCCGCACGCCGAACCAGTCGTTGAGGGTGTAGGTCACCGAGACCGCGTTGCCCTGCGAGTCGACGATCGAGTAATGGGTGGTGTTGCTGCCCTCGTGCGGGGCTACGCCGGGCTTCAGTTCGGCCGAGACCCCGGCCTTCTGCGGGTCGATGACGGCGCGGATCTTGCCCGCATAGGCCTTGTCGGTCAGCCGGGCGACCGGGTTCTTCACGAAATCCGGGTCGCCGAGATAGCTGTTGCGGTCGAGATAGGCGTGGCGCATCGCCTCGATCTCGTAATGGACCGCCTGCGCCGAGCCCCAGCCGAGCTTGGCGAGGTCGTAGCCTTCGAGGATGTTCAGCATCTCGCAGATCACCACCCCGCCGGAGCTGGGCGGCGGGGCCGAGATCACCCGGTAGCCGCGATAGTCGCACTCGATCGGCGGCAATTCGCGGGTGGCGTAGCGGTCGAGGTCGGCCTGGACGATGAGCCCGCCTTGCGCCTTGCTCGCCCCGGTCAGCGCCTCGGCGACCGCGCCCTTGTAGAACCCGTCCTTGCCGTGCGCGCCGATCGCCCGCAGCGTCCCGGCGAGGTCCGTCTGCACCAGCGTGTCGCCGACGCGATAGGGCCGCCCCTGGTTCAGGAAGATTTTCGCCGAGGCCGGATCCTTGCCGAGATCCTCGGTGGCGGTTCCCAGCATGTCGACGTCGCCCTGGTCGAGGGAAAAACCCTCTTCCGCCAGCTTGATCGCCGGCGCGATCAGCTCGGCGCGGGGCTTCGTGCCGTATTTCGCCAGCGCCTCCTCGAGGCCGGACACGGTGCCGGGCACGCCGACCGCCAGGAAGGTCTTGGTGCTCGCGCCCTTGACGACGTTCCCCTCCTTGTCGAGGAACATGTCGCGGGTGGCGGCGAGCGGCGCCTTCTCGCGGAAATCCAGGAAGGTCCGGCTGCCGTCGGCGCGCTGGATCGTCATGAAGCCGCCGCCGCCGAGATTGCCGGCGGCCGGATAGACCACCGCCAGCGCGTAGCCGACCGCGACCGCCGCATCGATCGCGTTGCCGCCCTGCTTCAGCACATCGACGCCGACCCGCGTCGCGAGATGCTGGGCCGTCACGACCATGCCGTGCTCGGCGGCGACCGGCGCCCGCGAGGCGGCGTACGCGGCCTCCCGCGGGACCGTCACGACGAGGAACGCCGAGAAAAGACCGATGCCGAATGCGGCGATCCTGGTGCCCATGAGCGTCCTGCCCTGCTGGTGATTCGCCGCCACGGTACACGACGGCGGCGCGCGGCTGTATCGCGCGCGTGACGGATCCGTGCGGCACCCATCCCCTTCCGCGGCCCGCGCTCTAGCTGCGGGAGGAACAGTCTGCCGGGAGGCCTCCATGTCGATGAACCGTCGCACCCTCATGGCGGGGGCATCATCGCCGGCCCGGTGCTTGCCAGCGCCCCCGGCCTCGCCGGCGGCGCCGCGGCGCCGGCCGCCGACCTGCCGGGGGTCTACCGCTATCGCCTCGGCGAGGCCTCGGTGACCGCCCTGCACGAGGGCGGGGTGAAGCGTCCCCTCGATGCGGGCTTCGTGCGCAACGCCCCCCTCCCCGAGGTCCAGTCGGCTCTGGCCCAGGCCTTCCTGCCGACCGACACCCTGCCGATCACCTTCACGCCGCTCCTCCTCACCCTCGGCGGCAAGCGGGTGCTGGTCGATGCGGGCTTCGCCGATAACGGTCCGCCCGGCACCGGCGGCGTGTTGCGCGGGCTGGCGCTCGCCGGGATCGAGCCGGGCACGATCGACGCGGTGGTGATCAGCCACTTCCACCCCGACCACATCCTCGGCCTCAAGCGCAAGGACGGCTCGCCGACCTTCCCGAACGCGCAAGTTCTGGTGCCGGAGGCCGAGTGGCGCTTCTGGATGGATGACGGCCGGATGGCGAACCCGCCCGAGGCGCTGAAGGCCAATCTCGGCGCCGTGCAGAAGATTTTCGGCAGCGGCCTCACTATCGAGCGCTATTCCTGGGACAAGGAGGTGCTGCCGGGCCTCACGGCCCTCGGCACCCCCGGCCACACCCCTGGCCACACCTCGTTCCGGCTCGAATCCGGCGGGCGGCGTTTGCTGATCGCCTCCGACATCACCAACCACCCGGCCCTGTTCGTGCGCCATCCCGATTGGTCGGCGCTGTTCGACATGGATGCCGATCAGGCCCGCGCCACCCGCCACCGGATGCTGGCGCTTGCCGCCGACGAGCGGCTGCCGGTCGCCTTCTACCACGCCCCCTTCCCGGCCGCCGGCCACATCGCGAAGGCCGGCGCGGCCTACGAGTTCGTGCCGCTGCAATGGGGGTGGGCCTCGGCTGAGCGCTGGACGACACGCCGCCCCCGCGTGCTATGCCTCGTGCCGCCGCGGCCGGCGACGGCCCGGCGGCCGTCGGCGTCGAGGGAGGCGCGGCGGGCCTGTACGATTTCGGCGGTCGGGACACCCCACATGGCGCGGCGCTTCAACCAGATCGCCTTCATCGCGAGCCCGACGCCCGACGCCCGCCAGGCGGCCGAGCTCCTGATGCAGCGCTACGACCACGTGCCGCCCGAGGAGGCGGACGTGGTGGTGGGCTTAGGCGGCGACGGGCTGATGCTCCAGGCGCTGCACCGCTTCATGGGCACGGGCAAGCCGATCTACGGCATGAACCGCGGCACCGTCGGCTTCCTGATGAACGAGTTCCACCTCGACGACCTGATCGAGCGGCTCGAGGTGGCGCAGCGCAGCGTGGTCCATCCGCTCCTGATGGTGGTCACCGACGTGCTCGGCCTCACCCACACGGCGCGGGCGGTCAACGAGGTCTACATGCTGCGCCAGACCCACCAAACCGCCAAGCTGAAGATCTCGATCGACGGCCAGGTCCGCCTGCCCGAGCTGATCGCCGACGGGGTGCTGGCGGCGACCCCCGTGGGCTCCACCGCCTACAACCATTCGGTCGGCGGGCCGATCCTGCCGATCTCGTCCCAGCTCATCGCGCTGACCCCGATCTCGGCCTTCCGGCCCCGGCGCCAGGGCAGCGTGCTGCTTCCCAACCACGCCCGCATCCGCATCGAGGTGAAGGACCCGGAATACCGCCCCGTCGCGGCGGTGGCCGACCATACCGAGTTCCGCCGCGTCGCCCGGGTCGAGACCCAGCTCGACCGCTCGACCGACCTCGTGATGCTGCACGATCCCGGCCAGGGCATGGACGAGCGCATCCTGCGCGAGCAATTCGGCTGATCGTCCCGGCCTCCGGTGCTCCTACGGCATCCGGGCGCACTGGAAGCCGGCGCGGCCCCGCATAGATCCGTGCCCGGGCCCGGTATCGGGGCCTCGCCACGGAGCCGCCCGGATGTCTGAGACCCTGCCCCCGTCCGCCCGCCGGGGATGCATCCGATGAGCGACGCACACCTGCGGGAGGACGATTACCGCAACCTCGCCGAGTCGCTGCCGCAGCTCGCCTGGATCGCCGAGGCCGACGGCAATATCGTCTGGTACAATCAGCGCTGGTACGACTACACCGGCACCACCCTCGAATCGATGCAGGGCTGGGGCTGGCGCAGCGTCCACCACCCGGACCACCTCGAGCGGGTCGAGGCGCGCTTCCGCCGCGCCTTCGAGACCGGCGAGCCGTGGGAGGACACGTTTCCGCTGAAAGGGGCCGACGGGGTCTACCGCTGGTTCCTGTCCCGGGCCCGGCCGTTCCGCGATGCCTCCGGGCAGATCGTGCGCTGGTACGGCACCAACACCGACATCACCCGCAGGCGTGCCGCCGAGGAGCGCCTGCGCCACGCCCAGGACCGCTTCCGCGCCCTCGTCGACAGCGCCGCGGCGATGATCTGGTCGGCGGATGCCTCTGGCGAGCTCTCGATCGGGCAGTGGCGCTGGACCGCCTATACCGGCCAGAGCGACGAGGAGGCGCAGGGCTGGGGCTGGGTCGATGCGGTGCATCCGGACGACCGGGCCCGGGCCGCCGATGCCTGGGCGCGGGCGGTCGAGACGCGCATGCCCTTCGAGATCGAGTACCGGATGCGCCGGCGCGACGGCGCCTGGCGCCACATGGAGGTGCGCGCCGCCCCCGTCACCGCCGAGGACGGGAGCTTGCGCGAGTGGGTCGGCATGCATGTCGACATCAGTGACCGCAAGGAGGCCGAGGCCGAGATCGAGCGCGCCCGCCACGCCGCCGAGGCCGCCAACCGCGCCAAGAGCCAGTTCATCGCCAACATGAGCCACGAGCTGCGCACCCCGCTCTCGGCGGTGATCGGCTATTCGGAGATGCTGGCCGAGGAGCTGGAGGATCTCGGCCAGGCCGAGCTGCTGCCGGATCTGCGCAAGATCGAATCGTCGGCGCGCCACCTGCTCGGCCTCATCAACGACGTCCTCGACATCTCGAAGATCGAGGCCGGCCGCATGACGGTGGCGGCCGAGGACTTCGCCGTCACGGCGATGATCGACGACGTGGTGGCGGCGACCGACTCGCTGATCGCCAAGAAGCGCAACCGCCTCGTCCTCGACATTGCCGACGAGGCCGGCACCATGCGCCAGGACCAGGGCAAGGTGCGCCAGTGCCTCGTCAATCTCCTCGGCAACGCGGCGAAGTTCACGGAAGGCGGCACCATCACCCTCTCGGCCCGGCGCGAGGCGGTCGACGGGGCCGACTGGCTGACCTTCGCGGTCACGGATACCGGCATCGGCCTCACGCCCGAGCAATGCGGGCGGCTGTTCGAGCGCTTCGCCCAGGCCGACGAATCGACCACCCGGCAATTCGGCGGCACCGGGCTGGGGCTCGCCATCACCCGCGCCTTCTGCCGGCGCATGGGCGGCGACATCGCCGTGACCTCGACCTACGGCGAGGGCGCGACCTTCACCATCCGGCTGCCGGCCCTGCTGACGGCGCAGGACGACGAGCACAGCCCGGAGGAGGTGCGGGCCATCGCCGAGGCCAAGGCGGAGGCCGCACGCCACGACACGGTGCTCCTCGTCGACGACGACCCGGCGGCGCGGGAGCTGCTGTCGCGTTTCCTCGAGCGCGAGGGGTTCCGGGTGCGCACCGCCAATGACGGCAAGGCCGGCCTGGCGCTGGCCCGGGCGCTGAAACCCCGGGCGATCCTCCTCGACGTCGAGATGCCCAGGATGGACGGCTGGTCGGTGCTGCACGCCATCCGCACCGACCCGGACCTCGCCGCGACCCCGGTGATCATGACCTCGGTGGTCAACGAGCAGGGCCTCGGCCGGGCGCTGGGGGCCACCGACTACCTCGTCAAGCCGATCGACTGGGACCATCTCAAGGGATTGATGGAGCGCTACCGCCCCAGTGATGCCCCCGGCACGGTGCTGCTCGTCGACGACGACGACGATGCCCGCGAGCGCCTGCGCCGCAGCCTGTCCCGGGACGGCTGGACCGTGCGCGAGGCGGAGAACGGCGCCGCCGGCCTCCAGCGCCTCGACGAGGGCCGGCCCTCCCTGATCCTCCTCGACCTGATGATGCCGGTGATGGACGGTTTCGCCTTCCTGACCCAGCTCCGCGCCCGGCCCGACGGCGCCGACGTGCCGGTGGTGGTGCTGACCGCCAAGGACATCACCCCCGCCGAGAAGGAGCGCCTCGGCCGCGACACCGAGCGGGTGATCGTCAAGGGCAGCGTGTCGCTCGGCGAGATCGGCAACCTGTTGCGGACCATGTATGCCGGGCAGGTGCCGGATGCGGTCCCGGCCTCGATGCAAGGGCTGATCGACGAGTTGGCGGCGAGGACGGGGCCGGAGGGGGATGAGGGCGCCTATCCCCGCGAGCGTCCCGGCCCGGTGCCCTCGTCCCACACGCTCCAGCGGAACACCTCGGTGCCGGCGCCATCCACGATGCGCACGGCCTCCGCCGCGGGGCCTGAGCGCTGCGGCACCCGGGCGCGGCGGAACAGGCGCAGGGCCCGCTCGCGGGCGGCGTCGAGGCCGGTACTGCGGATCGAGGCGCGCTGGACCGGCGCGTCCTCGGGGCCGATGATCTCGATGTGGTAGGTTTCGCGCAGCAAGGTTTTGGGGGCTCCCGGTCGGCCCCCTCAATAGGGGAGCCGGGCCGGCCGGCGCCAGGGGGAGTGCCGTCGCATTCCGGGGATCGTGCCCCGCGCGCGGCGCCCGCTGTCAGGTCTTCAGCACCGGCTCGTTGACGTCGCCGCCGCCGCGCCGGGACAGGTAGGCCGGCTGGAACATGCACATCCGCACCGCGTCGCGATACTTGCCGTTGACGAAGAACTCGTCGCGCAGGATGCCCTCGGTCTCGAAGCCGCAGGCCTCGTAGATGCCGATGGCGCGCCGGTTGTCCTTGTCCACGTGCAGGTAGAGCTTGTGGATGTTGAGCACCTTGAAGGCGTAGTCCATGGCGATCTGCGTCGCCCGCAGGGCGTAGCCGCGGCCCTGGAAGGACGGGTGGATCGCGATCTGGAACTCGCAGGAGCGGTGCAGGTGGTTGATCTCCACCAGCTCGACCAGGCCGGCGCGCTCGTTCTCCGGGGTGGCGATGATGAAGCGCCGCTCGGTCTGGTTGTGGATGTTGCGCTCGTAGAGCTGCGCCAGCTCGGCGAAGGATTCGTAGGCCTCCTCGAACCAGTAGCGCATGATGCTGTCGTTGTTGTTCAACTGGTGCACGAAGAGCAGGTCTTCGCGTTCCAGCGGTCGCAGCTTGGGATTCGGGGCCATGGTCGTTCGAACGGTGTCGGCGGAAGGCCCCGATCCTACTCCTCCGGCGGCGCCCCGTCACTCGCCGACAGGGCCGCGACCGCCGCCGCGAGGCGATCCCAGCCTTCCGCGAGCCGCGTGACCTCGACGACCAGCCGGTCGAGGGCGGCCGCGGCCTCGGCGTCCTCCGGGTTCGCCCGCGCCACGGCCGAGACCGGCGCATCCCGCAGGGCCGCGAGCTGGTTGCGCAACTGGCCCCGCAGGGCGGCGAGGCGCCGGATTCCGGCCTCTCCCGGCAGCGGTCCGTCCGCCTCCGGCGCGTCCCCCTCCACCAGCCGCAGCCAGCGTCGTCCGGTCTCGGGCATCGCAGCCTCCGTCATCCGGTGTCCCCGCGAGGGACGAGGCCGCCCATGCTGACGGCCAGGAACGAACAAGACGTTAACGAAACCTTGCGAATGTCAGCCGCGCTCCGTCTCGAACAGACTGTCCCTGCGCGCAGGACAAAGCTTTGCCGTTCAGCCTCTCGACAGTGTTCGATGGCAGGCTGCCGCGCGAAAACCGCCACATTGCCGTGCCATGCCCGGCGCGGGCGAGGAAGGGAGCGACGGGGAATGGCCTTGCGGGGACGGACGATCCTGTGCCTGACGGCCGTCTCGGCGGCCCTTATGGCGGTCCCCCTCCCCGTCCAGGCGGCGCCCAAGCATCTCGCCCCGGTGCCGCCGGCCACCCTCGCCCTGATGGCGGCGCGCACCATGGCGCCATCGGCGCCGGTGCTGCTGCGGGCCTACAAGCAGGAATCCGAGATCGAGGTGTGGAAGCGGGCGGCGGATGGCCGCTTCGTCCACCTCAAGACCTTCCCGATCTGCCGCTGGTCGGGCCAGCTCGGTCCCAAGACCCGGAACGGCGACCGCCAGGCGCCGGAGGGCTTCTATTCGGTGGCTTCTCGCCAGCTGAACCCGAACTCGGCCTATTACCTCTCCTTCGACGTCGGCTATCCCAACGCCTACGACCGGGCCCATGGCGGCACCGGCTCGGCGCTCATGGTGCATGGCACCTGCTCCTCGGCCGGCTGCTTTGCCATGACCGACCGGCAGGTCGGCGAGATCTACGCGCTCGTGCGCGACGCCCTCGCCGGCGGACAGGCGGCGTTCCAGTTCCAGGCCTTTCCGTTCCGGATGACCGCCCGCGCGATGGCGCGCCACCGCACCGACCGGCACATCGCCTTCTGGCGCCAACTCAAGGAGGGTTCGGACCGGTTCGAGGCGACGGGCCGCGAGCCGCTGGTCGGCGTCGAGGGCGGACGCTACACCTTTTCCCCCTATCCCGACCCGGCGGTCGAGGCCCTGGCGGTGGCGCGGCGCGGCGAGGAGGAGGCCCGCATCCAGGCCCTGGTCGAGGGCGGGGTGGAGGCGGTGCGCACCACCTACGCCGATGGCGGCCAGCATCCGAGCTTCACCGCGATCCTGAAACGCGCCCAAGTTCTTGGGGCTACGATGAGTGCTGCCGCCGTCGCCAGCACGGCGACGGTCACCGGCGCCACCGCCTACGCGCCCGTCGGCGCCGCGGCGGCGAGCCCGTTTGCATCCTTCATCGTGCCGGCGGGCTTCGGCGACGTCAGCCGGCCCGAGGCCCTGCCGCTGGCCGGCCGCGAGGTGGTGGTGATCCCGGCCCGCCGCCGCCCGCCCCCGCCGATCCACCCGATCCAGGTCGCGGCCGCCTTCGTGCCCCTGCCGATGATCGAGACCGAGCCGTCGCCGTTCTCGCGCCTGCGCCTGGCGGAGGAACCGTCCCGCCTCACGCTTGCGGCCTCGCCCGAGCCGGCCCGGCCGCGGTTTCTGACGGCGAAGTTCGCGGTGGTGCGTTAAAGCCCGGTTGAGGTGCAAAAGCGGCATCGCAAGGGGATTTTCTATTCCATCAGCGACCTCATCCTGAGGTGCGACTGAAAGGAGCCTCGAAGGAGGGCTCCAGAAGTCTTCGCGATCCCTGGAGTCCTCCTTCGAGGTCAGTCGATTGTCAATCGACTGACACCTCAGGATGAGGTCGTGTGTGGGAGTAAGTGCTTAAGTCGATCAAACAGGCTCTGATACCCTCCGCGTCATTCCGGGCTCCGCTGCGCGGCCCCGGCACGATGCAGAGGATGTGATGGTGGTCGATCGGCTTGCGAAGGAGGTCGTCGTTTCTACCAGAACAACTGCGCCCGCCCGATGAACGCATCCGCGTCGATCGTCCGGCGGTTGAAGTTCAGGCTCGCCGGCGAGGGCGAGGTGTGGGAGCGGACGTAGTCGAACACGAAGCGGATGTTGCGGTCCGGGTACCAGTTCACGCCGGCGGTGAAATCATGCTCGATGCCGCCGCGGATGGAGCGGTCCTCGAGGTCGATGGCGCTGTAGCGCAGCCCCAGCTCGAACACCCCGGTGCCGCCGCGGCTGACGCGCTGCGCCTCCTCGACCTGCACGCCCCCGAACACTCCATATTCCGTCGCGTAGTTCGGGGCGATCTGGTAGCGCCGGCCCTTGCCGTTGAGGATCAGGCCGGCCTGGACGTAGCCGCCCTGGAAGCTCAGGGACGGCGCACCACCGAAGCGGCCGATCTCGGTCAGGATGTACTCGGCCTGGAGCCGGAACGGCCCGGCCTGCCACGCCGCCTCGAGCCCGACGCGGCCGATATTCGCCGCGTCGCGGATGCCGCCGGTATTCACGAATTGCCGCGCGAACAGGAAGGCCTCGGAGCGGCTCGACAGGGTGAGCGCGCTGCCGTCGTTCGGCAGCGAGCGGAAGCTGCCCGCGGCACCGAAATGCAGGACGTCGATTCCGTTCTCGCCGAGATACGGGGCGTAGGTGACGCGGGTGGTCGAGGCGATGCCCTGGTCGCCGATGGCGGCGTTGTTGATGTTGCCGCCGAACACGCTCGTCACCGCGGTCCAGTTCCGGCCGTAGGTCCCGACGGCGAAGCCGACATTGCGCGCCGGCGCGAAGGCGTCGGCGAGCGAGCGCTCGGTGAACAGGGTGTTGTTGTCGGAGATCAGCTGGTCGAGGCTGAACGGCTCCTTCATGTTGCCGAGCGCGACGATGACGTTCTTGAAGCCCTTGTAGGCGACGACCGCGTCGTTGATCGGCCGGTTCGGCTCGGCGAAATCGTACTGGAAGGCGAGTTCCAGCTGCTTGCCGAGGGTGAGGTAGCTCTCGATCCAAGAGCGGCGCACGGCGATCGGCGTGTCGAACACCGTGCCGAAGCCGCGCTGCTGCACCCGCCCGGTGCCGAAATCCAGCTGCAGGCGCCCGCCGATGCGCAGGGTCGCGGCATCGTCGGGGAACTTCAGGGTGATGCCGCGCTCGTCGATGGTCAGCTTTTCGCCGAACGGACCCGGCGGTCCCTCGATGGCGGCGGCGGGCAGGCCGAGCGATGCGAGCAGGAGGGCGGCGAGAGGCCAGGAACGGGGATGCGACATGGGCCGGGTCCTCACGACGGATACCGGATACCTGCCCGTTCTCGCGTAACGGCGATGCGACCTTCTGCCGGTTCCTCGACGATCGCCGGGCGGTGTGGCGGGCGCGACACGCTCGTGCGCGGGGCGAACCGCCGCGTCACCTCCGGGTTGTGTCGGGGACGATCGAGGAACCCGCATGCCCCCCGCCATCGACCGCCGCACCTGCCTGACCGGCCTCGCCGCCCTCGCCCTGACGCAGGGCTCCGCCCGGGCCCAGGCCGGCCCGACCCGGACCGGCGAAGCCGGCCGCTCCGACACCCTCCTGGTGATGGAGAAGGGCGACCGCGCCCTGGGCTTCTACGAGCTCGCCACCGGCCGGCGCACGGGCCGGGTCGAGTTGCCGGGGGAATACCCGCACGAATTCGTCGTCGATCGGGCCGGGGCCCGCGCCTACGTCGCCCAATACGGCGCCAAGTCCTCGACCACGCCGGGCCCGGGGGGAGACGCCGTCTACGTCGTCGATCTCGCCGCGCGGAGCCTCGCCCGCACGATCGATTGCGCGCCGTTCCGGCGCCTGCACGGCATCCGGCTCGATGCCGGGGACCGCCTGTTCGTGCTGAGCGAGGATCGCGACGTGCTCCTCGGCTTCGACGCGCCGGCGCGGGCCGAGCGCCCGGACCGGGCGGTGGCGACCGGCGGCATCAAGGGCCACCTCTTCTCCCTGTCGCGGGACGGCGAGACGGCCTACGTCGTCAGCATCCTGTCGAACACCGTGAGCCGGGTCAGGCCCTTCGCGCCGGCGGAGGGCCCGCGCATCGTCGCGACCGGGCTGGGGCCGGAGGGCAGCGCGCTCTCCCCCGACGAGGCGACGCTCTACGTCGCCAACCGCCGCAGCGCGACCCTGACCGCGCTCGCCACCGAGGCGATGACCATCACCCGCACGGTGACGACGCGGGGGGACGTGGTGCGGGTCGATTGCGGGACGGAGGGCGACCTGATCCTGGCGAACTACGCCGAGAAGAGCCTGTCGCTCCTCGATCCTGCGCTGAAGGAGATGGCGGTGGTGCCGCTCGGGGCCGCGCCGGTGGCGCTCGCCCGCCATCCGTCGAGCCCGCTGGCCTTCGCGGCCCTGGAGGACGACCGGATCGCGGTCGTCGGTCTCGACGGGCGGCGCGTCCAGGGCACCCTGGCCACCGGGCGCGAGCCGGACGTGATGGTGGTGCTGCCGGGATGACGGATCCGGGCCCCGGTCGGGGCCCGGATCGACATCAGGCCGCCCGCATCGGCCGCTTCGGCGGCTCGAACACGGTGGCGTAGTGGGTGCGGCACCAGCGCTTGCCGGTGAGCACCCGGCAGCCGCAGACGCGCTTCGACTCGATCGCCGTGCCGTCGCCGTCGGCCCAGAGCGGGAAGGTGCAGTCGAGCAGGCCGGCCTTGAGGAACAGCACGCCGTCGCCGCCATCGGCCGCGGCCGCCGGCACTCGGCGGGACATCGGCAGCGCGACGAGGCTGCCGCCCTCGGTCGTCTCGGCCGGGACGGGAGCGGTCATCATGGGCGCGGGCGCCGCGACGGGGGCCGCCTGGACGACGGGGGCGACCGGACGGGCGGGAGCCTCGACAGGGCGCGGCGGGGCCTGGACCCGCGGGGCCTCGGCCCTGGCTGCGGGGGCCGGGGCGGCCTTCGGGGCGGGCGCCGCCTTGCGGGACGGCGCCATGTTGGCGGCCAGGAACGCCCGGGTGGCCTCCTCGAGGGCGCGCGCGCTCATCACCGGCGCCTCGACCCGGGGGGCCGGCGGGGCGACGACCGGCTTGGCGGCCGGCTTCTCGGCGACCGGTGCCGCGGGCTTCGCGACGGGCGCCGCCGCGGGCTTCGTGGTCGCCGCCGCGGGCTTGGCGACCGGAGGCTTGGCGACCGGAGGCTTGGCCGGAGCCGCCTTGGTCACGACCTTGGCGGGGGCGGCATCCGCGGTGAGGATCCGGGAAGGGAGGATCCGGGGGGCCGGCTTGGCGGGCTCGGCCTTGGCTTCGGCCTTGATGGGCTCCGCCTTGGCGGCCGGCGGCACCGGCTCGGCCCGCGCGGGCTCGACCCGGGCGACCGGCTCCACTCTGGGGACCGCAGGGAGTGCCGCGACCTTGGCCGCCGCAGCCTTCTCCGCCGCCTTGGCCTGCTGCCGCGCCAGTGCGGCCTGCGCCACGCGGCCGATCACATCGGCGACCGTCGTGCCGATCACGCCGGCGATCTCCGCCGGGTCATGTCCATCGATCCACAGCGCGACCGCCTTCTCGGTCGCCTCAGCCGTCCACACCGCGTCGTTCATTTCCAAGGGGGCTCTGTTCCAGTTCGAATCGGAAAGGCGGGATATACGGTGAGTCTGGTCACCAAGTCCCTTCTCTTGACGCAAGGGTGGGCTGCGACCGATCGCCTGCCCGCCCGGTTCCGCAGCCACGCTCTCGCCTCAAACCGGCCTCCGGGCCGATTCGGTGCCCGGATCCGCGCCAGCCGCGCGGGTTGCGGACCCTGGCTGCCCATCCGCGCGGCGCGCGGCCTCCTTCGCCTTCAGCGCCTGCGCCGCCCGCGCGTAGCCGCCATCCTCGCCGTCGACGAAGTGGACGTGGTCGCGCAACGCCGCGACCGGGGTGATGCAGGTGGTGAGCGCCGCGGCCTGGCGGTGCAGGCCGAACCGCACCAGCCCCGCCGCCTCGGCGGCCTCCAGCCGCGCCTCGATCCGCGCCGCGAGGTCGGGCCCGCAATCGAGGGTCATGCGCAGGCCGTCGTCGTATTTCCGGAAATCGGCGTTCGCCACCAGTTCGTCGAGGTAGCGCGGCGCGGAGAACCCGCCGACGCGCAGGCCGAAGCGGAAGATCAGGTGGGCGACGACCGTCGCGCCGAGAAGGTGGAGGCGCCGCAGCAGCAGGGAGCCCCACAGGGGGCCGCGGGCCCGCACCTCGTGGGAGAATCCCGGCGGCGGCCAGTGCAAGGCGGGCCCGCCCGGCGGCAGGGGATGGCCGCGGGACGGCGCCTCGGCGGCCAGCCGCACCACGTCGGCGATCGCCGCCCGGGCGGCGTCCCGGTCGGCACCCTCGGCGGCCACCACCAGGATCGACAGGATCAGGCCGTGGCGGGCCCGCGCCGGCTCGAACCGGCAGGTCAGCCCGGTGAGGTCCGGCTGCGTGCCCGCTTGCGCCGGCGCGACCGCGTAGAGACCCTGCTTGAGGGCACGCTCGGCGAAGGCGAGGCCTCCGCCCATGAACATGGCGTAGGCGACATCCGGCGACGGCGCGTAGCGCGCCACCTCGACCGCGTGGCCGGCCGCGCGGATCGCCGCCACCGGCACCAGGGCGGCGCGCAGGGACAGCCCCATCGCGTCGCGGGCCCAGGTCACGGTCGCGGCGAGCGCCTCTCGCGCCGCCGCGTCCTCGCCGGGCGCGACCAGCACGCTCGCCCCGTCGCCCCCGAACACGAAGGCAAGGTCCTGCTGCATCTCGCGCCGCCCGAGGGCGTTGCGCAGGGCCGCGATCACCGCCGCCCCGACGAAGTTCACCGCCCGGTAGCGCCCCGCCGCGATGGCGCCGCTCGAATCGACCACGTCGGTGACCGCCACCCACCAGCCCTCCGGGACGGCGCGGTAGAGCGCGTCGTCGAGGATGGTGAGGAAGTCGGTCGCCGGGGTGAGGTCGGCGTAGCGAAAGCCTCCGGGCTCCGCTTGCGTCGGTGTCTCCATCGGTCCCAAACGCTCGAAGAGGCGGCGCCGGTTCCGCCCGGGACGGCTACGCCATGCCCAGCGCCTGCATGTACAGCTCCAGGATCGCCTCTTCCTCCTGGCGCTCGGAATGGTCCTTCTTGCGCAGGCGCAGGATGGTACGGACCGCCTTCACGTCGAAGCCGCGGCCCTTGAGCTCGAGCATCACGTCCTTGATGTCGCCCTGGAGGCCGGCCTTCTCCTCCTCCAGGCGCTCGATGCGCTCGATGAACTGCTTGAGCTCCTCGGCGGCGACGCCCGACGAGGCGACGTCGGCGTCCGGCATGCTGTGCGCGTTCATTCACGGTCTCCTTGCCGATGGGTCTGTCGTGCCGCCGGGGCGGACGCGGCCATCAGGCACCCCAACCCACTGACGGATGGCGGCCTTCGGCTCGCCCTCCCGGATCTTGATAGATGCGCAACCTTACCGAGTTCTTGCGCTGCCGGATTCGGGGTGGTGTGATCCCGTGGGGATTCAGTCGCCTGCCGCCCTTGCTGCTGTGCGGTGAGAAGAGTGGCGTGGGAAATCCCCTCTCCCCGCGGGCGGGGAGAGGCTTTCGCCCCCCTTGCCGGGGGCGAAAGAAGCGCAGGCGAAAGCCGGAGCGAGGGTGAGGGGGAGGTGCCGGAGGAGCCTCATCCGGGAACACCCCCTCACCCTCGCCCTTCGGGCTACCTTCGCACCCGGCAAGGGGTGCGAAGGCCTCTCCCCGCCCGCGGGAGAGGGTGGAACCCGCGCCCTTCTCGTCTCGAAAGTGTTCTCGGACAGCCCCGCCCCGGCGCGGCCGCGCCCTCAATGCGTCTCCGCCCGCGCCGCGAAGGCCGCCGCCTGCTCGGGGGTCGCCTCGTTCTGGTGGCGCGCCTTCCACTCGTCGTAGGGCATGCCGTAGACGTGCTCGCGGCTCTGGTCCTTGGTGAGCGGGAGACCGCGGGTATCCGCCGCGTCCTTGAGCCAGTTCGACAGGCAGTTCCGGCAGAACCCGGCGAGGTTCATCAGGTCGATGTTCTGCACGTCGGTGCGCCCCTGGAGGTGCGACACCAGGCGGCGGAAGACCGCGGCCTCGAGCTCGGTGCGGGTTTTCTCGTCGATGCCGTCCATCGTGGGATTCCCTCGAAAAATCGTAGACGCGTGAGGTGGGGCGCGGTTGCCCGCCCGGTCAAGCGCGGGCGACCAACGGCCCCAGCAGGGCGGCAAACCGCGCGGCCCAGTCCTCGGCCCCGGCCTCGTCGCCGATCAGGTCCTGGCGGATCTCGATGAGCGCGTTGGGCAACCCCCGCGCCAGGGCGTGCCGGTCGATCGTGTCGCCCGGCAGGCCGCCGCCATAGGGCTGGTTGTCGCCCACCGTGAACCCGGCCGGATCCGCTCTCAGGCCCGCGATCAGCGGGCCGGCGAGGCGCTCGTCCCGGTCCCACAGGATGCCGACCTGCCAGGGCCGCGCCACCCCGCGCCAGGCCGGGGTGAAGCTGTGCACGGTGACGATGGCCGGCGGCGCGCCGGCGGCCAGGGCGGCGGCGACCGCGGCATCGATCGCCCGGTCGTAGGGATCGTAGAAGCGGGCGAGCCGCTCGGCCACGCCCTCGGGGCCGATCCTGGCATTGCCCGGCACGATCGCCCCGTCCGAGAGGCGCATCACCAGGGTCGGGTCGGTGCGGCCGCGATTGGGATCGATGATCAGCCGCGAGAAGGTGGTGAGGAGCGCCGGCGCCCCGAGCCGCCGGGCGAGCGAGCGCGTCACCGCCGCCGCCCCGATGTCGTAGGCGATGTGCCGCTCGAAATGCGGAGCGGCGACGCCGAGATGGTCGAGGTCCGGCGGCACCGCGTTCGAGGCGTGGTCGCACAGGAGCAGGAGGCCGCAGGCCGGATCGCCGGGGATCGTCTCGACGGGGTGGGGCTGGGGCGGGTGGCGGGAGGCGGGAGCGGCGTTCATCGGGCGATCGGTCTTTTGGGGGGAGTGGCGGCGGCGGCGCGGCGGAGTCCCAGGGCGACGGCGGGATCCGCCCGCCCTCCATACCCAAATGGCGGGGCGGTCTCCATCGGCGCGAACCGGTGACGCCGGGCGCGACATGCCATAGTGACGGACACGACCGACCGATTCCGCACCGGGAGCGCCCCGCGCAAGGCCCGCCGATGTCCCCCACCCTTAAGCCCGACCTCGCCGCCGGCCCGTCCGTCGGCGCCTCGGCCGACGACTCCGCGGGTCTCGGTCCGGCGCTCGCCGCCCTCGTCGTCGGCGCGCTGGCGATGGGCCTGTCGCCGGTCCTGGTGCGGTTCGTCAGCCCCGAGGTCGGGCCCTTCGCCAGCGCGTTCTGGCGCGTCGCCCTGGCGCTGCCGGCGCTCTACGGCTGGATGTGCTGGGAGGAGGCGCGGGCGCCGCGCCTGCGCCGCGCCGTCACGCCCTCGGTGCTGCTCGCCGGCCTCGCCTTCTCGGGCGACCTGCTGTTCTGGCACCTCGCGATCCTCGGCACGACGGTCGCCAACGCCACCTTCTTCGCAACGACCGCGCCGGTCTTCGTGGTGGTGCTCGCCTGGATCGGCCTCAGCCGCCGGCCCGCCGGGCGCACGCTCATCGGCCTCCTCGTCTGCCTTCTCGGCGGCGCCACCCTGGTCGGGCAATCGGTGCAGGTCGATCCGGCGCGCCTCGCCGGCGACCGGGACGGGGTGATCACCGCGTTCTTTTTCGCCCTCTACTTCCTCACCGTGGAGCGCGCCCGGGCCCGGGGCCTGGGCGCCGCCCGCGTCACCTTCGTGGCCTCCTGCGTCACCGCCCTGGTGCTGCTCGGCGCGGTGGCCGTGATCGAGACCCGCCCGGTGCTGCCGCAATCCTGGAGCGCCGCCGCCGGGCTCCTGGCACTCGCCCTCGTCAGCCATGCCGGCGGCCAGGGCCTGCTCGCGGTCGCGCTCGGGCGCCTGCCCGCGGCCTTCTCCTCCCTGGTGATCTTCCTGGAGGCGGTGGCCGCCGCGATCCTCGCCTGGATCCTCCTCGGCGAGGCCCTGGGTCCCCTCCAGGTGCTCGGCGGCGGCCTGATCCTGGCCGGCATCGCCGTCGCCCGCCCCCGGCGGGCCGCGCCTGCCATCTAAGCTCTAACAAACCGGAACGAGACCGGCACGAAGCCGGCCCGAAGCGTGACCGTAACCTTCAGAGGAGCCGCCTCGTGACCGATGCCCCCGCCCGGGAACCCTCTCCCTCGGAGACCCGCGCCCTGCTGCTGCGCCTGCTCGATGCCGGCGTCACGGCCGCCCATCCGCGCGGCTGCCTGGTGCCGCACCTGCCCCCGGTGCCGGCCGGGCGGCTGGTGATCCTCGGTGCCGGCAAGGCCGGGGCCAGCATGGCGGCTTTGGCCGAGCGGCATTACCGGGAACAAGGGGTCGATCCGTCCCGCATCGAAGGCCTGGCGGTGGCCCGCCACGGCTACGGCGAGCCGGCCGGGGTGATCGAGGTGGTGGAGGCCGGCCACCCGGTGCCGGACCAGGCCGGCATCGCGGCGACCCAGCGCGCCCTCGATCTCGCGGCCTCGGCCGGCCCCGACGACCTCGTGCTGGTGCTCCTCTCCGGCGGCGGCTCGGCCAACTGGATCGCCCCGGCCGGCGCCCTGACGCTGCCTGAGAAGCAGGGCATCACCCGGGCGCTCCTGCGCTCGGGCGCCGCGATCGACGAGATCAACTGCGTGCGCAAGCACCTCTCGCGCATCAAGGGCGGGCGGCTCGCGGGCGCCGCCCGCAACGCCGGCCGGATCCTGACGCTGGCGATCTCCGACGTGCCCCGGGACGATCCCGCGGTGATCGCCTCGGGCCCGACGGTGCCGGACCCGACCACGCTGGCCGACGCCCGGGCGATCTGCGCCCGCCGCTCCATCCCCCTGCCGGCTTCCGCCGAGGCGCTGCTGAACGATCCCGCCAACGAGAGCCCGAAGCCCGGCGACCCGGCCTTCGCCCGCAGCGAGTTCCGCATCATCGCCCGGCCGGTCGACGCCATCGAGGCCGCTGCGGCGGCGGCGCACGAAGCCGGCTACGAGCCGGTGCTGCTCGGGGCCGATCTCGAGGGCGAGGCCCGCGAGGTCGCGGCGGCCCATGCCGCGCTCGCCCGCGAGATGCAGGCCGCCGGACGCAAGGTGGCGCTGATCTCCGGCGGCGAGTTGACCGTGACGATCCGCGGCGAGGGCCAGGGCGGGCCGAACCAGGAATACGCGCTGGCGCTGGCGCTGGCGCTCGACGGCGCCCCCGGCATCGCGGCGCTCTCGGCCGATACCGACGGCACCGATGGCGGCCGCGGCGAGGCCACCGACCCGGCCGGCGCGATGATCGACCCCACGACGCTCACCCGTGCGGCGGCGGCGGGGCTCGACGCGGGGGCGAGCTTGGGAGAGAACGACTCGACTCCGTTCTTCGACCGGATCGGCGACCTCGTCCGGCCCGGGCCCACCCGCACCAACGTCAATGACCTCCGCATCATCCTGGTTGGCTGACTTCCTCGCCCCCCGCCGCGCCGCCCTGCTCTCGCTCCCGCTCCTCGCCCTGCTCGGGGCCGGGCCGGCGCGGGCGGACCTGCGGATGTGCAACATGACCGGCAGCCGCATCGGCATCGCGCTCGGCTACCGGGATTCCGGCGGCTGGGTGACGGAGGGCTGGTGGAACCTCTCGGCCAAGGGCTGCGAGACCCTCCTCAAGGGGGCGCTCGCCGCCCGGTTCTACTACGTCTTCGCGGTCGATTACGACCGCGGCGGCGAGTGGAGCGGCCGCTCCCTGATGTGTACCCGCGACCGCGAGTTCACCATCCGGGGCGTCGAGGATTGCCTGGCCCGCGGCTACGACCGCAACGGCTTCTTCGAGGTCGATACGGGGGAGCAAAAGAGCTGGACGATCCAGCTGACGGATCCGGGAAGGGCGGGGCCGTGAGGCTGAGGCGGTTCAAGGGCTTCGCGGCCTGAGGAGCAACTGAACCGCGAAGGCGATGCGATCCTTGTTCGATGTCGCCCGCAGGTTCGCGATCCCGTTCTCGGCCGCGGCGATGGCGGCGAGAGCATCGGCCCGCGTCACCCGATGGTCGGGGTCGTAATCGGCGAGATGGCGCTGCTCCTGCAGCGTACGGAAGGCATCTCCAGTCTGAACCAGGGTGGCCGGAAAGCCGAGCGCCCGCAATTGTGCACAGGCCCGCTTCCCGTCACCGTGATTGAGTGCGCGATAGGTCTGACGCCACGCCTTGTCCGGCCGGTTCGGCCCTTGGCCGACGAGACGGTCGGCGCAGTCCTGCGCCACGATGTGGAACAGCGCGTAATAGGCCGTGCTGATCGCACGCCGTAGATCGGATTGCCGCGGCTTGCTTCCGCCGGCTTTCGCCAGGCGGCGCGCCGTCGCGAGCAACGTCCGACTCACCGACGCGGCTGCGCACGACGCCGGGGCGCGGTTCCCCGGTGGGGGCCGGCAGCCGGTGGGAAATGTGAGCGAACCGGGGTTCGTTCAGCTCGAACAGCTTGTCGTTGACCTTGGTGATTGTGGCGGCCGCGGTCTTCGGATCCGGCGCCGCGCCGGCACGGTAATGGGCTAGAACCAGGATCGATGGCGTTCCGTCCGACTCCTCGCTCTCCACAACTTCCACCCGCTCTACGCCGAACCGGCCGAGCTCCGCCCGCACGACACCTTCGATCTCGGCTTCGACCGACTGTGACAGATGAGTATCGCCCATGGTGATGCCATTCTCACTGCCCTGCACCGCTCACGATGCGGTGTCGTCTAGCCCATGTGAACCGTCGTCGTGAATCGTCGTCGGGCGCGATATCGCTGCGCCGTGTTTCCGGCCTGCGCAGCGGCCGATGTCAGGCCACCCGCAACTTGCGCGCCGCCTCCGCCAGCACCTCGTTCATCCGGGTCTGCCAGCCCGGCCCCGTCGCCTTGAAGGTCTCGATCACGTCCGGGTCGAGGCGCAGGCTCACGAGCTGCTTGGGCCGCTCGGATCGCGGCCGGCCGCCGCGGCTCGGGAGGGCCGCGTAGACCTCCGGAGGAAGGACGTCGCGGGCGGGTCGCAGCTGGGCCAGTTCCTCGGCGGTCAGAGGCGGGATCTCGCCAGCGAGGTCCCAATCGTCCTCGGACGTCACGAGTGAAGGCCGCTCAGGTTTCGAGGTGCCGGTCATAGACTGCCCTTTCCTGTTCGTCCGCGCGGCGAAGACTGACGAGAGACAAAGCCTCACTGCCGAGAGGCGACACGACCGCGAGTACGACGATGTCCCCGTTTCAGCGACCGACGAAGAGATAACGAGCGCGGCCCGTGCGGCTGGGGCGGGTCGGTAGCGCCAAGGCCGTATCACGGTCGAAGCAGCGCTCGAAATCGGCGAAATCGTAGCCGTGCTTCGCTCGGTTTTGCTGCCGCTTCGACTCGTCGAACACGATCTCCATGGTTTCTGTATCTACGAAAACAGGGATGGGCAAGAGAGGGTTCGAGGTCGCCTGCCCGACCTTAGCCCATCGCCCGCGCTTCACCCCGGCCCCAAATCGCCAATTGACCCGGGCCCGCCGACCGGCTTTGCGTAGCGCGATCTCTCCCACCCGGACGACACCCCATGAAGCGCGCCCGCCGCACCAAGATCGTCGCGACCCTCGGCCCGGCCTCCGAGGATCCGGCGGTGATCGAGGCGCTGTTCTCGGCCGGCGCCGACGTGTTCCGCATCAACATGAGCCACCTGCCCCGCGAACGGCTGAGCGAGCGGGTGGCGACGATCCGGGGCATCGAGCAGAAGCTGAAGCGGCCGATCGCCGTGCTGGTCGATCTCCAGGGCCCCAAGCTCCGGGTCGGCCGCTTTTCCGGCGACGCGGCGATGATCGAGAACGGCCAAAGCTTCGTCCTCGACGACGATCCGACCCCGGGCGACGCGACCCGGGTCCACCTGCCCCACCCCGAAATCCTGTCGGCGCTGGAGCCCGGCCACGCGGTGATCGTCGACGACGGCAAGCTGCGCCTCGTCGTCACCGAGGTCGCGCCCGGCCGGGCGGTGACCCGGGTGGTGACCGGCGGCCGGATCTCGAACCGCAAGGGCGTGTCGCTGCCCGACACCACGATCCCGGTCGCGGCGATGACCGAGAAGGACCGTCTCGACCTGGAGGCCGGCCTCGCCGCGGGCGCCGACTGGATCGCGGTGTCGTTCGTGCAGCGCCCGGAGGACGTGGTCGAGGTCAAGGCGGTGGCGCAGGGGCGTGCCCTGGTGATGGCCAAGATCGAGAAGCCGCAGGCCGTGGCGGCGCTCGACGCGATCATGGAAGTGGCCGACGGGCTGATGGTCGCCCGCGGCGATCTCGGGGTCGAGATGCCGCTGGAGCAGGTGCCGGGCGTGCAGAAGCGCATCACCCGCGGGGCGCGCCGCCTCGGCAAGCCGGTGGTGGTGGCCACGCAAATGCTCGAATCGATGATTGCCGCTCCCGTCCCGACCCGGGCCGAGGTCTCGGACGTGGCGACCGCGGTCTATGAAGGGGCGGACGCCGTGATGCTCTCGGCCGAGAGCGCGTCCGGGGACTTCCCGGTCGAGGCGGTCTCTACCATGAACCGCATCGCCGAGCAGGTCGAGCAGGACGGAATCTACTGGTCGATCATCGCGGCCCAGCGCAACCAGCCGGAATCGACCGCCTCCGACGCCATTGCGGCGGCGGCCCACCAGATCGCCGACACGCTCGGGCTCAAGGCCGTGATGGCCTGGACCGCCTCCGGCTCGACGGCGCTCAGGCTCGCCCGCGCCCGGCCCGACGCCACGGTGATCGCGCTCACCCCGAAGCGCGAGACGGCGCGGCGCCTCGCGCTCGCCTGGGGCACCCACCCGATCGTCACCAACGACGCCAGCGACATCGACGACATGTCGTTCCGCGCCTGCAAGTTCGCGGTGCGGGAGAATTTCGCCGGGATCGGGGACCGGGTGATCGTGGTGGCGGGCCTGCCCTTCGGCACGCCAGGCGCGACCAACCTCGTGCGGATCGCCACCGTGACGCCGGAGCATGCGGCGAAGGCCTGAGCCAGCTGCAAGCGCGACCATGGATGTGCGGCAATGCGCCGCATGTCTTAACTCGATGTTCTGGTTAATGAAAATCCGTCATGGCTTGACTCGTGAATTATTAACTGGATGCGGGAGAATGAGGGCGCTAGCTTGAAGGCATGTTCATGAGCCGAATAGCGCCTAACGATCACAGCCGACGGTTCTTCAAGGTGGTCGTCTGCTTCGAGCGGCGACCGGATGGTGGATTGCGGGCCTGGAGCGAGGACGTTCCGGAGTTCATGTTATCTCACAAGAACGTCGATGCGTTGCTGGCCGACATCAAGCCTGCGCTCGAGGTCATCCTGTCGGCCAAATTCGGCGAAGACATTCTGACGGAACCGCTCGTCGATTTGCGGGAAGCGCTCGAGGATCGTGGAATCATCGAGAGGCGAGCGGGGTTTCCCTTGAGTTGGGAATATGTGGCGCATTATGCTCAGGCATGATCCGCTCGCCCTGGCTCGAACGCTCCGAATGGGAAGCCAAACTTCGGAGGAACGGCTGCGAGCCTCTTCCCGGTAAGGGGCGGCTCAACACTGCGGAATGGTGGCATCGACCCGGCAAGGGGCCGCCTTTCACGGTTCCGGTCGAGGAGGATGGGCACAGCGATTTCTGGGCGATCCAGCGGATCTGCGACGGGTTTCGCGACGTGCCGCGCCTGCCGCTGGATGATTGAGATCCATCGCATTCAACCCGAATCAGCGGGAAAGCTTCCAACCCTGTTGCAATCCCTCATGCCTCGCGCATGGTCCAGGCTGGTTTGCCGATGCTATGGGATGCGAATGCTCCGTATAACGGCCAGCCAGGACTCCTCCTGTCTTTCATCTGCGTCGCTGACGCTGAAGACGCCGTCGGCCCGATGGGTCAGGACGCGTTCGTCCGGGAGGTAAAGCGACCATTGCTCGTCGTCGTCCGCTTCGTAAGGCCACGTCGTCAAGGTTGCGCCGAGGTCGAACGAGAAGACGGCGTGCCGGGAGGCGGTATCAAGTGCGAATGCCGTCAGCCTCTGTCCATCCATCGCCTGCGCGGCGGCCTCGATCTGTGAGTGGGGTCGATCGTCGTCGGCCAGGACTTCTCCTCGGTTGACGATGCGCCAGTGGCAGCAGAACACGAAGAGATTCCATTCTCCGACCGGTTTGACGATCCGCCGCGCTGCTGCCTCTCGCAGCTTGGCGAAGGACGAGGTCGAGGCGTACGGTTCGCGAACGAAGAGACGTGGTGATCCGAACTCGAAGGACAGGATGCTGCCTTGTCCGCGCTCAACGCCCCAGCAGGGCAAGCCAATCAACGGCGCGAAGGCAGTGGTGATGGCGTCGGCCATGCGGCCGATCATGACGGACCGCTCGCGGTTCGCCAATCGCGCAGGTTCAAACTCCCTACTCCGCCCCCACCCGCTCCCGCGCCGCCAGTGCCTCGATCTCCGCCACGACCGTATCGGCGGCGACGTACTGAAGCATGTGGCCGACGCCCGGCAGGACCACGAGCCTGGCGCCAGGGACCTCACGGGCGAGCGCCCGCGCATGCACGTCGGTCTTCACCACCGGGTCGCTATCGCCGGCGATGATGACGGTCGGGGCGGTGATCTCCGGGTAGCGCGGGCTCTGCCGCTCCAGGAAGGCGTAGAGCCCGTCGAGGTCGCGCAGGTTCGCCCCGAAGGTCGCGGGGCGCAGGACCAGCGGCACCCGCGCGCCGTCGAGATAGCCCTTCGGCAGGCCTTGCGGGCGAAACACCACCTCGGCGAAGCGGTCGAGAGCGGTGTAACCGAGCGGCGCCGCGATCGTGTAGGTGGCGAGGTTCAGCAGCATCCGCCCGGGGAGCGAGCGGTACCAGCCGGCATAGCCGCCGACCGAGCCGCCCGGCCAGGGGTGGCTCACCGGCGCCAGCAGCGCCAGGCCGGCGACCTGCTCCGGGTGATCGAGGGCGAGTGCCGTGGCGAGCGCCCCGGACCAGGAATGGCCGACGATCAGGGCCGGGCCGACCTTCATCGCCGTCAGGGCCTCGCCGATCAGCCGCGCCTGCACCGCCGGCGAGGCGGCGTCCGGGGCGATGCGGTCGCTGTAGCCGAAGCCGGGCCGGTCGAAGGAGAGCACCCGGAAGCCGTCGCCGGCGAGCCGCTTTCCGATCGCCAGCATCGGGTCCATGGCGTTGGCCGAGGCTCCGTGCAGGAGCACTACCGTGCCGCGGCTGGGCGCGCCGTCGCCGGGGCCAGCCTCGATCACCGCGAGGTGCCCGCCCTCCACCGCCACGCGCCGGCCCGCCGGGGGATAGCGCGCCTCGACCACGAGCGTGATGATCCAGGTCGCCAGCAATCCTGCGGCGACGAGCGCCAGAACGAGACCGGCCGCGAGGCCGGCGATCAGGGTGAGCACGCGAAAGATCCGTTGTCGAAGCCGGCGCACAGGCCGGCCGGTCACAGGTCGCGGCCGTCGACGTCGGGGCTGAGGCGCTCGATCGCCTCGTGGACCTTGCCCATCCGGGGATAGATCGCCTCGGCGCGGCGGAAGGCGGCGAGCGCCCGGCTCTTGTCGTCGCTCGCCATGTAGATATGGGCGAGCGCCGCCCAGGCCTCGAAATGGCGCGGCTCGAGAGTCAGGGTCTTGTGCAGGTCGGCGAGCGCGCTCGCCTGGTCCTCGAGCAGGTAGAAGGCGGTGGCGCGCCGGCTCCAGCCCTCGGCCCAAGCAGGCTCCAGCACGGTCACCCGGTCGAGGAGTTCGACGGCGAGGGGATAGTCCTTGGCCTGCATCGCCTCCGCGGCGCGGCTCGCCAGCAGGTCGACGGTGTCGCTGCCGGAGCGGTCCAGGCGGCGCTCGATCAGCTGGGCGACGCCGCGGGCCTCGGCATCGTCCTTGGCCGCCTTCAGCCGCGCATAGAGGTCGTCGAGGGTGGCGGGTGCGCGTGGGGCTTCCTTGGAGGCTTCCCTGGGAGCGTCCTTCGGGGCCGCGGCCACCGGCACGGTCGCCAGAACGACGAAAGCCGGCGCTCCGAGGAGGCCGGCCATCATGCAGATCGGAAGGGAGAGACGGCGCATGCCGGCACTGTCCGGCGCCGGCGCGATCCCGTCAACGCGATGGCTTGCCGCGGTCGCGAGGACCGGCAAGCCCCGCGCCCCTCAGCCCTGGCGGGCCTTGTAGCGCTTCTGGGTCTTGTTGATGACGTAGACCCGGCCCTTGCGGCGCACGAGCTGGTTGTCACGATGCCGGCCGCGGAGCGACTTCAGCGAGTTACGGATCTTCATCGGTCTGGTCTCACGTCGGTGCGCCGGAACGCCCGGGCGCGGATGGGGAAACGGGCTCGCGGCGCACGTCCTTACGACAAACGATGTCCTGGGACGAACGCCGACGCCGGGCGATGCGGAGCACCGCCCGTGCGGAGGCGCGTGACTTACCCGGCGGGGGCCTGAAAAGTCAACCGGACCGGGGCGAAAACGTCGCGGCTTACGGCCGGGCGAAGGGCGCGTTCGGGGTCGCGGCCGGCGAGCCGGGAGCCAGCGGTTCGTCGTCGCCGATCACGCTGGTGGTGCCGCCGGGCGGTCCGTCCCAGCCGACCACGCCCATCGGATTGCTCGGGGTGACGTTCGGGTTCGGTCGTAGCGGCCGGACGCTGCCGGTCACCAGCGGGTCGACCTGTGTCGCGCGCGGGGTCACGGTGATGTCGAGCGCCTGCTGGGCGAAGGCCGGGCCGGCGAGGCCGAGGCTGAGGAGGCCGACGAGGGCGAGGGTCGTCTTCATGGGGCTGTCTCCCGGTTGAGTCTCCGAAGTGTCCGTGTTCCGGCTTGGCGGCATCTCGGCGGAATCTTGGCGGCGACGTCGTGTCCTGTAGAAATCCAAGCCCGGGAGACGGGACCGGGTTCCTGACCTGGAGGCATGCCTGCGGCGCGGCAACATGGACCGGGTCCGGCGCGTTGACCGATCCGACCTTGAGCCTAGCTTGTCCGGAACGGGCGCGTGAGCCCGCTCGGGAGAGGCGTGATGGCGGGGAACTCGGTCGCGGTGGTCGGCGGCGGGCTGGGCGGTCTGGCGGCAGCCTGCGTGGCCGCGTCGCGGGGGCACGACGTCACCCTCTACGACAAGAATGCGTGGATCGGCGGCAAGGCCGCGGTGCTGCACGAGGGCGGCTTCCGCTTCGACATGGGGCCGACCATCCTGACGGTGCCCCGCGTCCTCGAGCGGATCTTCGCCGAGTCCGGCCGCTCGGTGCACGATTACATGGACCTGCGCCGCCTCGATCCGCAGTGGCGCTGCTTCTTCGACGACGGCAGCCGCATCGACCTGATGGAGAACGTCTCGGCGATGGCCGCCGAGATGGACCGCTTCGCCCCCGGCCAGAAGGCCGGCGAGGGCTACAAGCGCTTCCTGGCACTCTCCGAGCACCTGCACGGCGTGTCCGAAAAATTCTTCTTCTGGAAGCCGGTGCAGGACCTGTTCGACACGATCGACATCCGCGCCAACCTCAATCCCGGTACCCTGCGCGACGTGCTCTCGCTGCGCATGCACGCCTCGGTCGCCGGGACCATCCGGGGCAAGGTGCGGGATGCCCGCCTCGCCCAGATGCTCGACCACTTCGTGCAATATGTCGGCTCCTCGCCCTACGGCGCGCCGGCGGTGCTCTGCGCCATCGCCCACATGCAGACCGCCGACGGGGTCTGGTACCCGATGGGTGGAACCCGGGCGGTGGCAGAGGGGCTGATGAAGCTCGCCGGCGATCTCGGCGCCAAACTCAAGGCCGGCAGCGAGGTCGAGGGCGTCGCGATCGAGAACGGCGCCGTGAAGGGGGTGCGGGTCGGGGGCGCGGTCGTGCCCTATGACAAGGTCATCTCCAACATGGACGCGGTGCGCACCTACCGCGAGCTGGTCGGCGGCGAGGTCGGGCGGAGTTACGAGAAGCGCAGCTTCGAGCCGGCCTGCTCCGGCGTCGTGCTCTATCTCGGCCTCAACAAGCGCTACGACCACCTCGCCCACCACGACTTCGTGTTCTCGCGCGACCCCGAGGAGGAGTTCGACGCGATCTACCGCAAGGGCGAGCCGGCGCCGGACCCGACCGCCTATCTCGCGGCACCCAGCGTCACCGACCCGTCGGTGGCGCCCGAGGGCGGCGAGGCACTCTACGTGCTGGTCCATACGCCGTATCTTCGCCCGCATCACGACTGGTCGCAGATGCTGCCGGCCTACCGGCAGAAGATCCTCGACAAGCTGAAGCGCACCGCCGGCATGCCGGACATCGAGGACCGCATCGTCGTCGAGCGCCACCTGACCCCGGCCGACATCCATGCGCGCTACAAGGTGCTCAACGGCGCGATCTATGGGCTGGCCTCCCACGGCCGGATCATGGGGGCGTTCAAGCCCGGCAACCGCTCGCGGGAAGTGCAGGGCCTGTACCTCGCCGGTGGCGCCGCCCATCCGGGACCCGGGATGCCGATGGTGATGATGTCGGGCTGGATCGCCGCCGATGCCCTCGACCAGGATGCCCGCGGCGGCACCGAGGCCCTGAAGGCCGCCTCGTGACCGGGCGGGCCTCACCCAGCGGACGGGCCTTGCCGTCCGATCCGGTCGCGGCCCGCTCCCCCGCCATCTGGCGCTTCATGGGCGTCTATTTCGCCCGCTACGTGAGGCGCCACCTCAACGCGCTCCGGCTGGCGCAGTGGGGCCAGCCCCCGGCCGCGCCGGAGGCCGGCCCGGTGGTGGTCTATTGCAACCATCCGGCCTGGTGGGATGCGGCCGTCATCATCCTGCTGGCGCAGCGCTTCTTCCCCGCGGCCGAGAGCTATGCGCCGTTCGACGCCGCGATGCTCGCCCGGTATCGCATCTTCTCCCGCATGGGCGCCTTCGGGGTCGATCTCGATTCGCCGCGCGGCGCCGCCTCCTTCATGGCCGCCTCGCGCAAGATCCTCGACCGGCCGGGCCGCGTCCTGTGGATCACCGCGCAGGGGCGCTTCAGCGACGTGCGCGAGCGGCCACTGGCTTTACGCCCCGGCGTCGCGCGGCTGGCCGAACTCGCCCCCGACGCCCTGTTCGTGCCGCTCGCCCTCGATTACGCCTTCTGGGAGGAGCGTGGCGCGGAGGCCTGCGCCGCCTTCGGGCGCGCGATTCAGGCCCGCGACCTCCTCGCCCTGCCCCGTCCGGACCGTCTCGCCCGCCTGGAGGCCGACCTGACCGCCACCCTCGACCGCCTGGCTGCCGACGTGCGCAGCCGCGATGCCACCCGCTTCGCCTCCCTGCTCGACGGGCAGCGCGGAATCGGCGGCGTCTACGATGCGTGGCACCGGCTGGTCGCGGCGCTGACCGGGCGCCGCTTCGTCGCCGGCCACCGCGAGGGCCGGGCGCCGTGACCGCGCTGGCCTTCCTCGCGCTCGCCCTGGCGCTGCTGCCGGCCGGGCTCGCCCTCGCCAACCTGCTCGCCCTGCGCAGGAAGCCCGGGGTTCCGGCCCCCGATGGTCTCGTGTCGATCCTGATCCCGGCCCGCAACGAGGCCGGCAATATCGGCCCGACCCTGGCGGCGGCGCTCGCCAGCACCGGCGTGCCGATCGAGGTGATCGTCGCCGACGACCACTCGACCGACGGGACGGCGGCGATCGTCGCCGGGATCGCCGCCCGCGATCCCCGCCTGCGCCTGATCCCGGTGCCGCCCCTGCCGCCGGGCTGGACCGGCAAGAACCACGCCTGCCACGTCCTCGGGCAGGCCGCGACCGGGCGCCATCTTTTGTTCATCGATGCCGACGTGCGGTTGCCCCCCACGGCGCCGCATCCCTGGCGGGCGCGGCCGAGGCGACCGGCGCGGCCCTCGTCAGCGGCGTGCCCCGGCAGGTCACGGACACGTGGGGCGAGCGCCTCACCGTGCCGATGATCAACTTCCTGCTGCTCGGCTACCTGCCGATCCCGCTGATGCGTCGCTTGCGCGATCCTGCCCTCGGCGCGGCCTGCGGCCAGCTGGTGCTGGTGGAGGTCGACGCCTATCGCCGGGTCGGTGGCCACGGGGCGATCCGCGCGAGCCTGCATGACGGCGTGCGCCTGCCCCGGATCGTCCGCCAGGCGGGCCTGACCACCGACCTCGTGGCGGCCGCCGACCTCGCCACCTGCCGGATGTACACGGATTTCCGCCAATGCTGGGCCGGCTTCTCGAAGAACGCCCATGAGGGCCTGGCGACGCCCCGAGCCCTGCCGGTCTGGACGCTGCTGCTCGGGGGCGGCCACGTCCTGCCCCTGCTCCTCGTTGTCGCCGCGCTCCTGGGCGCCGGCAGCCTGCCCGTCGCCGGGGCAGCCTTCGCCCTCTCCCTGATCACGCGCGCGGCGATCACGCTTTCCACCCGCGAAGACCCCTGGACGATCCCGCTTCATCCCCTCACCGTGGCGTTGGCGCTGGCCTTGCAATGGAACGCGCTGCTGCGCCCGCGTCGGGCGGGGGTCGCGACCTGGAAGGGGCGCACCTACCCGGCCGGGTGAGTTCGAGAGGGAGAGAGCATGACCGAGATCCGCGACCTCGACGGCGCCGCGACGCTGGCCGCCTACCGCGACCGCACCCTCTCGCCCCGCGAGGCGGTGTCGGACGCGCTGGCCCGCATCGACCGGTTCGGCCCGGATCTCGACGCCTTCGTGCTGGTCGACCGCGATCGCGCGATGGAAGCGGCCGCGGCTGCCGAGGCGCGCTGGGCGAAGGGCGAGCCCCGCGGGCCCCTCGACGGCCTCACCTTCACGGTCAAGGACAACATCGCCTGGGCCGGCTACCCGATGCGCCGCGGCTCGCTCACCACCGCCGACACGCCCGCCACCGAGAACGCCCCGATCGTCGACCGGCTGCTGGAAGCCGGCGCGATCCCGCTCGCCAAGACCACGATGCCGGAATTCGGCTGGAAGGGCCTCGGCGATTCGAGCCATACCGGCTCGACCCGCAATCCCTGGGACACGCGGACCACCACCGGCGGCTCCTCGGCCGGGGCCGCGGCGGCGGCGGCGCTCAATCTCGGGCTCCTCCATATCGGCACCGACGGGGCGGGCTCGATCCGCATCCCGGCCGCCTTCTGCGGGATCTACGGGCTCAAGCCCAGCTTCGGCCGGGTGCCGGCCTTCCCGCCCTCGCCCTTCGGGCCGGTGGCGCATCTCGGCCCGATGACCCGGGGCGTGCGCGATTCCGCCCTGATGATGCAGGCCATCGCCCGGCCCGATCCCCGCGACATGGCGGCCTCGCTTGCCGAGCCGCCGGATTATTGCGCCGGCCTGGAGGACGGGGTGCGTGGCCTGCGCGTCGCCTGGAGCCCGCGCCTGGGGTTTGCCACCACCGTCGATCCCGAGGTGGCCCGCCTGACCGAGGCGGCGGCGAGGCGCTTCGCCGAGCTCGGCGCGATCGTCGAGGAAGCCGATCCGGGTTTGTCCGATCCGGTCGAGACCCTGAACGGGATCTGGCTCGTCGGCGCCTGGTGCGTGCTGCGGGCGATCCCCGAGGAGAAGCGCGGCCTCGTCGAGCCGGCCCTGCGGGCGGCGGCCGAGCGCGGGCGGCAGATCGCGGCGCCCGACTTCGTCGCCGCCCTCAACGCCCGCGGCGCGCTGTTCACCGCCATGGCGCGGTTCCACCGGACCTACGACCTGCTCCTGACGCCCGCGCTCGCCACCCCCGCCTTCGCGGCCGGCAACCTCACCCCGCCCGACGGGCGCTTCGGCGACGACTGGCTGAACTGGACGCCATTCTCCTACCCCTTCAACCTCACCGGGCAGCCCGCCGCGACCGTGCCCTGCGGCCTGACGGAGGCCGGCCTGCCGGTCGGCCTGCAGATCGTCGGCCCGATGGGGGCCGATGCCCGGGTGCTCGCGGCCTCGCGCGCCTACGAGGCGGCCTATCCGTGGGCCGTGCTGGCGGAGCCGCGGGTGACGCATCGAGGGTGAGGCCGAGCGCGCTCGGCCGTTCGCGGGGTGTCGCGGTCAGTCGAGCGGTTCGCCCCAGCGGTTGAGCGCCGGATCGTCCGCGGATTGCAGCGGGCAGCTCTCGGTCGGGAGCATCGCCTTCTTCTCGATGGCGCAGCTGCACAGGCCGCAGACGCCGCTGCCGGCCGCGCCGGCGAGTCGATGGATCGGATGTCCGCTGGGAGCCCGCAGCTCCGGGCAGGACCGGCACGCCCGCCGCCGTGCCTCGGCGGTCGCCGGGCTCACTTCGCGGAAGCCCGCCGCCGCCCAGCGCGCCAGGGCTTGCGCGGCCTTGGCCACCAGCACCGGCGTGGGACGCGGCGCCCATTTCGGCAGGCTCGTCCCACGGGATTGCGCGATCAGCCCGGACATGGCGTCCGGGATGTCCCTCCCGGTGATCAGCCCGTGCAGGTAGAGCGGATCGACCGCCGCGCGCTCGACCGTCTCGCGGGGCAGTCCCGCGGGAAGCCCGAGCGCCTCGGCCAGCCGGTGGGAGAAGGCACCGAGCGCCTCCTCCCGAGCCGCCGCGCCGTCGTTCTGCCCTCCTTCGGACGCGACGTTCATCGCGGGGCCCCCGCCTTCAGATCATTGCCGCCAGAGCCACGTTGTTCTGGCTCAGGCATTTTTGCACCGTGCTGTCGATGAAGTTGTTGATGAGCGAGCAGGGCACGATGAAGGGGCTGTCGGTGCATTGCAGCGAGACGGTCTGCCCCGACGGATTATAGTTCCAGGCGATGGTGAAGCCCGACACCGTCGCGCTGCCCTGATTCGATGTGATCTGCACGCCATGGTCCGCTGCGAACTGGACACCGCATTGCCAGGCGGCCGGAGTAACGTTGTTGTAGGTAAGCATGGCACAGGCTGACATCGACGTCTCCACGATATTATTATCGATCGATAAGTATATTCAACCGCGAATCATCTGGCGCGGTCGGTAATTCACTACGACGTTGGATTTTGTTTTGAAATGCTATTTTTTGGAAAGGTATATTCTGCTGCGGGGTTGGGTCCTGAAGCGCCGCGTCCTGGGTTGCCGCCGCGCATGGCACGTCGCCCACTTGTGCATCCGAGCGCGGATGCCACGTCGGATGCGGAGCTCGAACTGCCCTTGTTTTCCGGTGGTGGCCGGCCCTGAGGAAGCCCTTCCCCGGCAGTCAGGAGAGGGTGCCGTGAGGCATCTCGTTCTCGCATCCGCGCTCGCCGCCGGGGCCCTCGCCCTGTCCACCGCCGGGGCCGATGCCTGCGGCTTCGGTTGGGGCGGCCTCCATGGCAGCGGCCTCGGCGCCAGCTGGCGCGGGGTCGGTCTCGGGGGATGCCGGGGCGGTGACGGCGGGTGCCATGGCGCCGCCTGCGGCGGCGTTCGGGCGCGGTACGGCTTGTCCAATGTCGGGTACGACGGCGGCTGCGGCCCCTACGCCGCTTGCGGCGAGGTCTACGGGGCCTGCGTCTCGTACGGCTGAGGCTGCTGACGCGAGGCGCAGTCTCTCCGCGACGTGAGGAGGCCGGGCAGACGCCCCCGGGCCCGCGCCGGATCAGCGGGAGAATGCCCTGGTCCGAGGGCGGTTCGGGCCGGGATCGGCCACGCCTCGCGGCATCGGCTTGTCCGTTCCGCGGCTGGTCAGGGCGCCAGGATGATCTCCGCGAGCGCGAGCGCCTTGGCCAGGGCAGCCTCGGTCTTCGGCGTCGGCGGGGCCGGGACCTGGGCTTCGCGCCGCAATGCTTCCAGCACCGCCTCCCGCGCGGACGGATCGCGATTCACCCGCTCGCGCAGGAGGGCGGTGACGATCAGTTCGAGGGCACCCAGGCGCGCCTCGATGTCGTCCTCGAAGGTCAGCGGTGCGCTCATCGGCGATTCTCCCGGCGATGTTCCCGCTCGCCCGCGGCGTCAGTCGTGCAACTCGTCGATCCGCGCCGCGAGGAGCCGGATCTTGCACGACGACGCGAGCTGCCCCGCCGCCGAGCCGCCATGGTAGTCGAAGTCGTAGAGACTGTCGCAGTGGCGCCGGAAATACTCCTCCCAGGCGCCTTGCGCGGCCAGGAAGGCCTTGCGCCAGTTCTCCGCATCCTCGCGGCCGGCGAGGCTGCCGGGGCTCGGCGCCCGCGTTGCGACCGCCGCGATCGTGGCGAGCTTGCGCTCGACCAGGGTGCCGAGCCGTTCGCGCAGCGTCTTGACGGCGTCGTCCAGGCACGCCCCCTTCCGGTATTCCGGCAGGTCCTTGCCGGTGCAGGCCCGGATGGCCGCCGCCGGGGAGGCCGGCCTGTCCGAAGAGGCGGCCTTCGGAGCGGCGGCGGCGGGGGCGGCCGCGAGGGCGAGCGCGAGGCCCGCCGCGCACAAACCGGGCCTCATCCGATCCACGGCCCCAGCCAGTCGCCGCCGGCCAGGGCGATGCCGATCGTTCCGATGGCGGCTCCGGTCAGGAGGAGCAGCGTCTGCTCGCGGGACGGCATGCGGCGCTCGCGCCCCTGACGCCAGGGATTGGCCAGCTCCATCCTACTCGGCCGCGGCTTTGCGCGAGCGACGGCGCGGGGCGGTCTTCTCCTCCGCGACCTCCGGGGCTGCCGGAGCCGGCTCCTCGACCGCGTCCCGCGCCGCCGCCGCCTCGCGCCGGCGCTGCCCGAGGCCGAGGCTCTTGGCCAGCGCCGAGCGCTGGGCGGCGTAGCTCGCCGCGACCATCGGGTAATCGGGCGGAAGGCCGAATTTCTGCCGGTACTCGGCGGGCGTCAGGCCCTGCGAGGTGAGGTGGCGCTTGAGCGAGCGGTAGGGCTTGCCGTCCAGGAAGCTGATCAGGTGGTCGGGCGTGACCGACTTGCGGATCTGCGCCGGGGTCGCCCGGGTTTCCTCGACCACCGCCGGCGCCGGCTGGCCGAGCGCGGCCAGCGAAGCATGCACCGACGCGATCAAGCCCGGCAATTCCGCTGCCTGAAGATTGTTGTTCGCGACATAGGACGAGACGATATCGGCCGCGAGGCCGACGAACTCAGACTGCTGCTCCAAGTTGACGTCCGACACGAGGTTCCATCCCGATCTGAGCAACCCGGTTCGTTCCGAGTCGTCCAGGCATATCGGGCACGGTGCGCCTTCATCAAGTGCAACCATGCGCTGTTCAAGGAAAACTTGTGTATCGTGGGTAGGGTGTGGTTGCGCCCGACCGGTCATTGCCCGGGCGTCGGCGGTTCCACCGGACGGCACGCGTCGCACGGTCGGTCCGTTGCACCGCCCTGCCCCGTCTCACCCTTCCTGTTCGGTCGAGGAGACCGGGACGGCCGGATGCCGGCCCGCCGAAACCTTTCGGGGACCGGACCCGGCCGGGTTCGACCCGGTCGGCTGCCGGCATCCGGACCTGCTCCCGCCCTTTCGCACCCGTCCCGCAAGAAGGCCTTGACCGGTTCGGCGAACGAGCCTATCAGCACCGCACCGAGGCGGTGACGCGCCACCCCGGACGGGCGGAAAATTCCTCCGGTCCACAGCGCGAAACACCTCGTTGGGGATAGTTTAACGGTAGAACAGCGGACTCTGACTCCGTTAGTCGTGGTTCGAATCCACGTCCCCCAGCCAAAAGTTTCGCCCGTCAAGTCTTCGACTTGGCGGGCTTTTTCTTGCCGCTTCGCTGTGCCCCGGCGGCCCTGCGATGATGGCGGCTGATTGGTGTCGTGCGGTCGCCGCCGCATGCTGGTCGGACGCGGCGGCTTGGCACCTGATCTGTTTTGCCATGCGGAACGGCACTGCGGCGGAGCTTGGCCCGGCGTCGCTGCGCGTGGGGTTCGTCCATGGACCCCCGTTGTCGTCCTGCGCCCATGCGGCGGACGAGACCGTCGCGCTGCCGTCAGGGGCGCTGATGCCAGATGGGGGCTTGCCGCCGAGGCGGACGGATGCGCGATGGCGCGGGGCTCTTCCCTGGCCGCCCGAAGGTCCCGCCCGGCGGAACCCGCGGGGTCAGCCCTCGGCCGCCCGCAGCGAGCGGGCGCAGGCCGAGAGGATCGCCCGGGCCGTGTCCGGATAATCGTCCTGCAGCACGGCCTCGAGGGTGCCGACGGTCTCGGCCAGCAGGGCCTCGCCATCGGCGACGCCCTGCTTGTGCAGCGCGACCGCGAGCGCGGTGGCCAGGGTGGCGAAGGCCACGCCCACATCCTGATCGGTCATGGGGACGTCCGAGGCTTGCGACGGAGAAAGAGGTGATGGTGGGCGCGACAGGGATCGAACCTGTGACCCCTACGATGTCAACGTAGTGCTCTCCCGCTGAGCTACGCGCCCATCAACCGGCTCGGCGACGCATGGTGCGATCGCCTCGGGATCCATTCCGGCACCCTCGATACCGAGGAGCCGTCTGACCTTATATCTGCTCCGGACCATTCGATCCGGCACCGCTCCGAGGGAAGACCCTGACATCCGGAGTGGCGATGGTGGGCGCGACAGGGATCGAACCTGTGACCCCTACGATGTCAACGTAGTGCTCTCCCGCTGAGCTACGCGCCCTCGGTGCCGTTTGTCGCGGCCCCGGTGTGAGAGGGCGTATAGAGGCAGTTGCGGCGGGTGACAAGCGGCTTCCTGCGGCGACGCGGATTTCCATTGCCGGCTCGCGACGGCGCGGCCCCGGGCCCTTAAGGGCCGCAGGTTCGGGAGTCCTGCTTCTCGGGACCGGGTGTCCGCTCCGCCCCTCGCCAAGACCGATGACCCGCTCGCGATCCCGCGCCGCCCTCGCGTTCATCCGCGTGCCGAGCAGGGGCCGCGTTTCCCGCAGGCGTCGCGATGGACCTTGCCAGCCTCGCCGCCTCCCTGCTACACGGGCGCCCGTGATGATCGATCTAACCAATTGATTTCATTGGTGATGCCGCCGTTCGGGTGGCCGCCGGAGCCGCGAGGACAGGTGACAGCCCCGACCCCTTCCGTGTCCCCTCACCCCTTGCGCGCCGCTCTCCGCCTCGGGCGCGGGCGCCGGGTCGTGCGGGACTTTTCCCGGCTGAAGCTCGATTTCGGCACCGAGGGCCTGCGCCTCGACGTGGCGGATCTCGGACTCGGCGGGCGCTGGGTGTCGATCGCCTTCAAGGACGAGAATCACGGCGCCTTCAGCCGGGTCGAGCTGAATGCCATCGTCGACGGGCCGGAGGGGCCGGAAGCCACCGGCCTGTCCGAGCGCGCCTTCGGCCATGGCCGCTTCACCTGGCTCGGGCGGCTGCCCGCCGGCACCACCGCCCTGACGCTGACGCCGATGCTCGGCGAGCAGGGTTTGAGCATCGCCGAATTCACCGTCACGGTGAGGAGCCGCCTCGCGCTCGTCGGCCGGGCGGCCCTGCGCCGGCCGGTCATCACCGGCCAGGCGCTGTTCTGGCGCGCGGTCGGCAAGAGGGTGCGCTCGCAGCACCGACTCGCCCGCGCCCTCGTGCCGTCGGGGCTTACCGCTTACGACACCTGGGTCCGCCATTTCGACACGTTGAGCGAGGCCGATCGCGCCCGCATCGCGGCCGAGGTGGCGCAGTGGCGCGACGCACCCCTGATCTCGGTGGTGATGCCGGTCTACAACCCGGGCCCCAAGGTGCTGGAAGAGGCCCTGCGCTCGGTCCGCGGGCAGCTCTACCCGCATTGGGAATTGTGCATCGCCGACGACGCCTCGACCGATCCGGCGGTGCCGCGCCTGCTCGCCCGGGCGGCGGCGGAGGATCCCCGCATCCGGGTCGAGCGACGGCCCGAGAACGGCCACATCGCGGCGGCCACCAACACGGCGCTCGGGCTGGCGCGGGGCGCCTACGTCGCCTTCATGGACCACGACGACGTCTTGCCGGCCCACGCGCTCTACGAGGTGGCCAAGGCGATCCGGCGCGAGCCGGAGCTCGACCTGATCTACAGCGACGAGGACAAGATCGATGCCGAGGGGCGGCGCTTCGAGCCGCACTTCAAGGGCGACTGGAACCCCGAGCTCCTCTACGGCCAGAACTACCTCAACCACCTGACGGTGGTGCGCCGCAGCCTGGTCGAGGCGGTGGGGCGCTTGCGCCCGGGCTTCGAGGGCAGCCAGGACCACGACCTGCTCCTGCGCCTGAGCGACCGGCTCGATCCCGGTCGGGTGCGCCACCTGCCGGTGATCCTCTACCATTGGCGCACCGCGATCGGCTCCGGCACCTTCTCGGACGCATTTCTCGCCCGGGCCGAGGCGGCGCGGCTCAAGGCGCTGGAGGAACTGGTGGCGCGGCGCGGCTGGCCGCACCGGGTCGAGCGCGGCCCGCTCGGCTTTAACCGGCTGGTGCGGGCGCTCCCCGATCCGGCCCCGCGCGTCTCGGTGATCATCCCGACGAAGGACCGGGCCGAGCTGCTGCGCGTCGTCCTCGACGGGCTGCTGACGAGGACCGACTATCCCGACATCGAGATCGTGGTGGTCGACAACGGCAGCACCGAGCCCTCGGCCAAGGCGCTGCTGGAGGAGTCGGCGACGGATCCGCGGGTGCGGGTGCTGGCGCGCCCCGGCCCGTTCAACTTCTCGGGCCTCTCGAACGACGGCGCGGCCGCCGCGAGCGGGCCGCTCCTCCTGTTCCTCAACAACGACATCGAGGTCGTGGAGCCGGGCTGGATGACCGAGATGGCCGCGATCGCGGTCGAGCCCGAGGTCGGCGCGGTCGGCGCCAAGCTGTCCTATCCGGACGGCACGCTCCAGCATGGCGGCGTGGTCCTGGGCGTCGGCGGGGTCGCCGGCCACAGCCATCCGGATATCGGGCCGGACGATCCGGGCTATTTCGGCCGCATGGTGATCTCGCAGGAGGTCTCGGCGGTGACCGGCGCCTGCCTGATGATGCGGCGGGAGGTGTTCGAGGCGGTCGGCCGCTTCGATGCCGAGCGCCTCGCGGTGGCCTTCAACGACATCGATCTCTGCCTGCGGGTGCGCAAGGCCGGCTACCGCGTGATCTGGACGCCGCACGCCGCCCTGACGCACCACGAATCGAAGAGCCGCGGCAAGGAGGACACGCCGGAGAAGCGCGCCCGCTTCGAGGCCGAGGTCGCCACCATGACCGAGCGCTGGGGGCCGGAACTGCGCAACGACCCCTATTATAACCCCAACCTCGCCCGGGCGAAGGCGCTGTTCCGGCTCTGGTGACCGCCCGGCCGTTGCTCGTTTTGCACTGCAACGCTACAGCGGTGCCCGCGGGCGCCGGGCCGCGCGGCTGCCGGGAGGACGTGAGATGCGCGTTGCGATGGTGGGAGCGGGCTATGTCGGCCTGGTCTCGGGGGCGTGCTTCGCGGATTTCGGCCATACGGTCGTGTGCGTCGACACCGCGCCGGAAAAGATCGCAGCCCTCAAGGACGGCCGCATCCCGATCTACGAGCCCGGCCTCGACGCGCTCGTCGCCGAGAACGTGCGCCAGGAGCGCCTGACCTTCACCACGAACCTCGCCCAGGCCGTGGCCGGCGCCGACGCGGTGTTCATCGCCGTCGGCACGCCGTCGCGCCGCGGCGACGGCTTCGCCGACCTGACTTACGTCTACCAGGCCGCCCGCGACATCGCGGCCGCCGTGACCGGGCCGACCGTCGTCGTCACCAAGTCCACCGTGCCGGTCGGCACCGGCGACGAGGTCGAGCGCATCGTCCGCGAGGCGCGGCCGGACGTCGCCATCGCGGTCGCCTCGAACCCGGAATTCCTGCGCGAGGGCGCGGCGATCTCCGATTTCAAGCGGCCCGACCGCGTCGTCATCGGCGCCGACGACCCGGACGCCGCGGCGATCGTGAGCGAGCTCTACCGCCCGCTCTACCTCAACCACGCCCCGATCCTGGTGACGAGCCGGCGCACCGCCGAGCTGACCAAGTACGCGGCCAACGCCTTCCTCGCCACCAAGATCACCTTCATCAACGAGATCGCGGATCTCTGCGAGCAGGTCGGCGCCGACGTGCAGGAGGTCGCCCGCGGCATCGGGCTCGACAACCGCATCGGCCGCAAGTTCCTGCATGCCGGCCCCGGCTATGGCGGCTCGTGCTTTCCCAAGGATACCCTGGCGCTGGTCAAGACCGCGCAGGATGCGGGGAGCCCGGTGCGCCTCGTCGAGACGGTGGTGGCGGTCAACGACAGCCGCAAGCGCGCCATGGCCCGCAAGGTCGCTGCGGCCTGCGGCGGATCGGTGCGGGGCAGGCGGATCGCGGTGCTCGGGCTGACCTTCAAACCGAACACCGACGACATGCGCGAGGCGCCCTCGCTCTCGATCATCACCGGGCTGCAGGATGCCGGCGCGCGGATCGTGGCCTACGATCCGGAGGGCGTCGAGCAGGCCCGCCCGCTCCTGGCCGAGGTCGAATACGCCGCCGATCCCTATTCCTGCGCCGCCGGCGCGCATGCTCTCGTGATCGTGACCGAATGGGACGCGTTCCGGGCCCTCGATCTCAAGCGCCTGCACGGCGCGATGGCCGAGCCGGTGCTGGTCGACCTGCGCAACGTCTACCGGCCCGAGGATGCCCGCCGGCACGGCTTCACCTATGCCAGCGTCGGGCGGCCCTGACCGGTATGAGAGCCCGGATTGACGCAGCGTTGCCGTTGCGGGGGCGAGACGGTGCGCAGCACACTCCAGAATGATTCCGATTCCAGTTCCACCGATTGCCGGGAGCCAGCCGATGCAGACCTTCTTCGTCGAAATCAAGTGCCGCCTGGGCAAAACCTACACCGTGGCGAGCGCCCTGGCAGATCGCGAGATCGCTTCCGAGATCTACTCCACGGCCGGTCATTACGACGTGCTCGCGAAGTTCCACGTCGATGACGGGGTGGATATCGGGCATTTCGTGGCCGAGCACGTGCAGACCATCGCGGATATCCAGGATACCCGCACCATCATCACCTTCAAGGCATTCTGACGCAACCGCGGGAGCATTTTCCGACGGAATGGATGCCGGTTCGTCGCGGAAAATGCGGCAAAGACAAAAACTTGGAGCACGTCACGGTTGCAGCGCGATCGTGGCCTGCTCCAGCACGGGTGATTCCCGCCCCGGCCTGCCCCATTGCGACCCGATTCGTCGGGTCTAACGGATCCGGCGCGCCCCGGTCCGGCCCGGGTCGCGTCAAGCTCGATCGGACGGTGTGCGAGGTCTGGCAAATCTTCTCGATGACAGTGTTGTGTCGCATGTCAGGGCTTTGTCCCTGGTCGAGCGGCAGGACTTTGACTGATGAAGGTATGCCACACTTGGACCAAGTCTTGCGTCTTCGGGATGGTTCGCGCCGTCCCGGGGTTGGCGCGGCGCGGGCGTCATACTATGGGTTGGGTTGAATGCCCGGATGCGGCGCCGTCGCGTCCGGTCCTCCGTAAATGAGCGTGTAGCGAATCGAACGTGATACAGCGTCCTGACATCGCGATCATCGGTCGGGCCTGCCGGCTTCCGGGCGCCTCCGGCGTCGACAGCCTCTGGCAGATGCTCATCGAGGGACGGTGCGCCGTCTCGCGCATCCCGGAGGACCGGTGGTCCCTGGAGCGCATGGGCCATCCCCGGGCGCAGGAGCGCGGCAAGAGCTACACCTGGGCCGCCGGCGTCATCGACGATCCGTGGTCGTTCGACCCGTCCGTGTTCGGCATCTCGCCCCGCGAGGCCGAGCAGATGGACCCGCAGCAGCGCCTGCTGCTGGAACTGACCTGGGAAGCGCTCGAGAGCGCGGGGATGCGGCCGTCGGCGGTGGCCGGCAGCCCGATCGGCGTGTTCGTGGGCGCCTCCTCGCTCGATTACGGCAACCTGCGGGTGCTCGACACCGCCTCCGGCGACGCCTACGCGGCGACCGGCAACACGCTGTCGATCCTGTCGAACCGCATCTCCTACATCTTCGACCTGAAGGGGCCGAGCTTCACCCTCGACACCGCCTGCTCGTCGTCCCTCGTCGCGCTGGACGCCGCGGTGGCGGCGATCGCCTCGGGGCGGATCGACACGGCGGTGGTGGCGGGCGTCAACCTGCTGGTCAGCCCGTTTAACTTCGTGTCGTTCTCCAACGCCTCGATGCTGTCGCGGACCGGCCTGTGCCAGGCCTTCTCGGCGACCGCCGACGGCTACGTGCGCGCCGAGGGCGGCGTCGTCCTGGTGCTGCAATCGGCGGCGGCCGCCGCCCGCAACGGGTCGACCGTGCGCGGCGTGATCGCCGCCTCGAAGGTCAATTCGGACGGCCGCACCACCGGCATCTCGCTGCCCTCCGGCTACGCCCAGGGCGCGCTGCTGGAGGAGATCTACCGCGAGGCCGGCGTCGCCCTCGATTCGATCGCCTTCATGGAGGCGCACGGCACCGGCACGCCCGTCGGCGACCCGATCGAGGCCGGCGCCATCGGCGGCAAGCTCGGCCGCGGCCGCGCGACGCCCCTGCCGATCGGCTCGATCAAGACCAATATCGGCCATACCGAGCCGGTCTCCGGCCTCGCCGGCCTGCTCAAGGCCAGCCTCGCGCTCGAGCACGACCTGCTGCCGCCCTCGCTGCACAGCGCCGAGCTCAACCCGGCGATCCCGTTCGACGAGCTGAACCTCGCGGTCAACCGCGAGCTGCGCCCCCTGCCCCGCACCGGTGCGGAGCGCTTCGCCGGCGTCAACTCGTTCGGCTTCGGCGGCACCAACGCCCACGTCATCCTGACCGATCCGGCGCCGGTCGCGGCTGCCGCGGCGTCGGCGCAGCCGGCCCCGGAAGTGCTGCTGGTCTCGGCCCAGACCAAGGCGGCCCTGGCCGACCTCGCCCAGGATTACTCCACCCGCCTCGACGGGGCCGACGCGGCCGAGATCGCCCGCGTCGCCGCGGCGGCGGCCCATCGCCGCGAGCGCCTGCCGGTCCGCGCCGCGATCCCGCTCTCCGACCTGAAGCCCGGGGACGTGGCCGAGGCCCTGCGGGCCATCGCCGAGGGCGAGGAGACCCCGGCGGCGGTCGTCGCCACCGCGGTCGAGCGCGCCGGCGGCGTCGCCTTCGTGTATTCGGGCAACGGCAGCCAATGGGCCGGGATGGGCCGGGACGCCTATGCCCTCAACCCGGTCTTCCGCGCCCGCTTCGACGAGGCCGACGCGCTGTTCAAGCCGCTCGCCGGCTGGTCGCTGAAGGACGCCCTCTTCGCCGACGACCTGGAGAAGCGCCTCGCGCTGACCAGCGTGTCGCAGCCGCTGATCTTCGCCATCGAGGCCGCCTCCACCGCGGCGCTCAAGGCCGTGGGTCTCACGCCGACCGCGATCGTCGGCCACTCGGTCGGCGAGATCGGCGCGGCGGAAGCCGCCGGCATCCTGACGCTCGAACAGGCGGTGAAGGTCATCTTCTACCGCTCGAAGCACCAGGAGGCGACCCGCGGGCTCGGCACCATGGCGGTGCTGCTCGCCCCGGTCGAGGAGGTCGAGGCCTTCCTCGTCGATTACCCCGAACTCGACATCGCCGCCTATAACAGCCCGAAGGCCGTGACGGTGGCGGGTCCCGTGGCGGCGATCGACGCCGCCATGAAGGCGCTCGCCCGCAAGCGCCGCCGCGGCCGCAAGCTCGACCTCGACTACGCCTTCCACGGCCGGCTGATGAACCCGATCGAGGCGCCCCTGCGGCGCGACCTCGCCGGGCTCGCGCCCTCCGCCGGCACCGTGCCGCTCGCCTCGACGGTGACCGGCGACGTGCTCGACGGCGCCGCCTTCGACGCCGGCTACTGGTGGCGCAACATCCGCGAGCCGGTGCGCTTCAGCGCGGCGGTCCAGGCCGCGGCGCAAGCCGGCGCCCGGATCTTCGTCGAGGTCGGCCCGCGCCCGACCCTGCTGCCGCATATCGGCGACTGCCTCGAGCCGCTCGGCTTTGATGGCGCCACCGTCGGCGTGCTGCCGAAGAAGACCCTGGAGGCCGACCCCTTCCGCCGCGCGCTGGCGGCGGCGCTCGCCGCCGGTGCGGCGATCGACGAGGTGGTCGCCTTCGGCGCCGATCCGGCGGGCAGCGTGGCGCTGCCGCACTACCCCTGGCAGCGCAAGGTCTTCCGTCTCCCTGAGACCACCGAGGCGGTGAACCCGGCGAGCGCCCGGCCCTACCACCCGCTGATCGGGGCCCGCCAGGGCTCGGACGGGCTGGAATGGCTGGCCCATCTCGACGTCGCGACGGTGCCGGAACTCGACGACCACCGCATCGACGGCCAGGCGATCCTACCCGGCGCGGGCTTTGCCGAGATGGCACTGGCGGTCGGCCGCGAGATCGTGCGCTCGGAGAGCGTGACGCTCGCCGATCTCGAGATCCAGCAGCCGATGGTCTTCGCCGAGGACGCGGTGCGCGAGGTATTGTGCCGGTTCTCGCCGGGCGCCAACCTGGTGCAGATCCTGTCCCGGCCGCGCCTGAGCCAGGCGCCCTGGCAGCTCCACGCCGTCGCCAAGCTGGTCGAGGGCGAGACGCCGCTGCCGCCGCGCCTGACCGGCCGCGACATGGCCGCCCTGCCCTCCGAGACCACGGTCGAGGGTGAGGCGCTCTACGCCCGCGCCAAGGCCTCCGGCCTCGGCTTCGGCCCGTCCTTCCGCCAGGTCGCCCGCTCGGCCCGGCTCGACGACGTCACCATCGTCTCCGATCTGGTGCCCGCCGAGGCCCATGCCCGCTACGGCGTGGCGCCGGCGCGCCTCGACTCGTGCTTCCACGGCCTGATCCTGCTCTTCGCCGATCTCCTCGGCGAGGCGGCGAGCCGGGCCTACGTGCCGATCCGCTTCGGCGAGATCCGGCTCGTGCGCCCCGGCGCGGCCATCGCCCGGGCGGTGATCCGCACCCGGCGCTGCAACGAGCGCAGCATCCTGGCCGACTTCACCCTGGTGGACGAGGCCGGCGAGGTGATCGCCACCTTGCGCGAGGGCCGGTTCCAGGCCCTGCGGATGAAGGGCGGCAACGACCTCGACGCCTTTGCGATCCGCCAGTTCACCGAGCTCGCCACCGAGCCGACGGCGATCGCGCTGGAGCCGCAGCCGGCCGTCGCGGCCTTGGTCCGCCGTCAGGCCGGTTCGGTCACCGCGACCGGCGAGGCGGCTCTGGGCGCCGGCCACATGCTGCTCGAAGGCTGGGCGACCTCGCTCGCCGATCGGCTCGCCCGCGGCCTCGCGGTCGGCGGCGTCGTCGACGTCGCGGCCTCGCGCCGGCTGCCGGCGGCCCTGCGGCCCTGGCTCGTCAACCAGCTCCTGGCATTGGAGGTCAGCGGTCTCGCCGATGCCGCGGGTGACGGACGCTGGCGCCTGCGCGCCGACGTGACGCTGCCTGAGCCCGACGAGATCATGCGCTGGATCGCGGCGGATCACCCGGAGCTGTCGGCGGAGCTGCTGCTCTGCGCCGATCTTGGCGCCGTGGTGTCGCGGGTGCTGGCCGGCTCGCTCGCCGACGCCCCGTCCCTGCCCCAGGCGGCGCTCGATGCGTTCTCCTTGCGCGGCGCCACCGTGCGGGCCTCGGCCGATGCGGTGATGCGGCTCCTCACCGAGAGCGCCGCGTCGCTGCCGCGCGACCGGGCGCTCCGCCTGCTCCAGGTCGGCTTCGGGCCGCTCTCGGCCCAGGTCGCGACCTTCGCCGGCCTGCACGAAGCGCGCCTGACGGTGTTCGAGGCCGACCGGCGCCTCGCCGAGCGCGCCCGCCTCGCCCTGCCTGCCGGCGTCACGATCGTCGAGGATCCGGCGGCTCTCGGCCACGCCGCCTTCGACGCGGTGCTGGCGAGCGACGTGCTCCACCGCGCCTCCCGCGACCTCTTCAGCCCGCTCGCCTCGAGCCTTGCGGCCGGCGGCCTGTTCGCCGCGGTCGAGCCCGGCGCCTCGCTGTTCCGCGACATGGTGTTCGGCCTCGATGCGGGCTGGTTCGACGCCGACGGCGACGTTCCGGTCGGCCGCCTCGACGACGTGGCGGGCTGGCAGCGCTCGTTGAGCGCGGTGGGCCTCGTCAAGGTCGCGGCAGACCGCGCCGTCACCCGCAACGGCAACGACCTGCTGCTGCTCGCGGAAGCCCCGCCGCGGCCGAAGGCGGCGGCCGGCCAGACATTCGCCTTCGTGATCGGCTCCGAGGACGAGTTCGCGGCCGAGACCGCCTCGTCTCTGGCCACGCTCCTGGTGGCGAGCGGGGTCCACGTCTCGATCATCCTCGATTCCGAGGCCTCCTTGCGCGAATTGGAGCGCGAGACGCCCGATACGGTCGTCTACCTCGCCGGCGCGTTCAACCGCGGCGGCGAGCCGGCCGAGCGGCTGCGCGAGCGCTGCCTCGGGCTCAAGCGCTGCGTTGAGCATCTCGGCACCCGCCCGACCCGGCTCTGGGTGGTCTGCCCCGGCGCCACCCGCGACCGCGGCGGGCTCGCCTGCGGCGTCGAGGCCGGCATCTGGGCCTTCACCCGGACCCTCGCCAACGAGGTCGCCTCCCTCGACGTGCGCCGCATCGACCTCTCGACGGCGATCTCCTCGAAGCGCGCCGCGGAGCGCCTGCGCGACCTGATCCTGTCCGGCACGGCCGAGACCGAGATCGTGGTCGACGACGACGCCACCCGCGTGGTGCGCTTCTCGCAGGGCGCCCGCTCCGCCCGGCGGTCCGGTCCGGCGGCGCCTGCCGCGCGGCTGGAGCGCAGCACCACCGGCGGCCTCAACGAGATGCATTGGGGCCCGGCCGAGCGCGTCGCGCCCGCCCCGGCCAGATCGAGATCGCGGTCGAGGCCACCGGCCTCAACTTCCGCGACGTGCTCTGGGCCCTGTCGATGCTGCCCGAGGAGATCCTCGAGGACGGCTTTGCCGGCCCGCGGCTCGGCCTCGAATGCGCCGGCCGCGTCGCCGCGGTGGGTGCAGGCGTGACCGCGTTCAAGCCCGGCGACCGGGTGGTGGCCTTCGCCCAGTCGGGCTTTGCCACCCACATCGTGGTGCCCGAGATGGTCGTGGCGGCGGCTCCCCAGGGGCTGTCCTCCGAGGCCGCCGCCACCACGCCGGTGGCCTTCCTCACCGCCTTCTACGGCCTCGTCACGCTCGCCCGCCTCAAGGCCGGCGAGTGGGTGCTGGTCCATGGCGGCGCCGGCGGCGTCGGCCTCGCGGCGCTCCAGATCGCCCGGATGCGCGGCGCCCGGGTCATCGCCACCGCGGGCTCGAACGAGAAGCGGGCGCTCGTCAAGGCGCTCGGCGCCGAGCACGTGCTCGATTCCCGCTCGCTCGCCTTCGTCGACGACATCCGCCGCATCACCGGCGACGGCGTCGACGTGGTGCTCAACAGCCTGTTCGGCGAGGCGATGGAGCGCAGCCTGAATTCGCTGAAGCCCTTCGGGCGCTTCGTCGAATTGGGCAAGCGCGACTACGTCGCCAACACCCATATCGGCCTGCGGCCGTTCCGCCGGAACCTGTCGTATTTCGGCGTCGACCTCGACCAGCTGCTCCAGTTCCAGCCCGACGAGGGCAAGCGGCTGTTCCGCGAGGTGATGGCTCTGTTCACCGACGGCAGCCTGAAGGCGCTGCCCTACCAGCCCTTCGCGGCGGAAGAAGTCTCGGACGCCTTCCGGCTGATGCAGCAATCGGGTCACGTCGGTAAGATCGTGATCGCGCCGCCGAAGGCCGGCACGATCCCGGCCGAGACGACGAAGCCCTTCGTGGTGGCGCCCGACCGCGTCCACCTCGTCACCGGGGCTTGGGCGGCTTCGGCATCGAGGCGGCGCGCTGGCTCGCCGACCGGGGCGCGCGCCACATCGCGCTCGTCGGCCGCAAGGCGCCGACCGGCGAACCGGCGCTCTCGACCATCGCCGAGCTCACGGCCCGCGGCGTCTCGGTGCAGGTGGAATCCTGCGACATCACCGACCGGACTTCGGTCCAGCGCCTGCTGGGGCGGGTGGAAGCCAAGGGTGTCAAGCTCGCCGGCATCATCCACGGCGCGATGGTGCTGCAGGACGGCCTGATCGCCAACCTCGATCCGGCGGCCCTGGAGGCGGTAATCGCCCCGAAGGTGACCGGTGCCGGGCATCTCGACGCGCTGACCCGCGATCGGGCGCTCGACTACTTCGTGCTGTTCTCCTCGGCCACGACCTTCATCGGCAATCCGGGCCAGGGCTCCTACGTCGCCGCCAACGGCTTCATGGAGGGCCTCGCCCGCCAGCGCCGCCGCCTCGGCCTGCCGGCCCTGGCGGTGGCCTGGGGCGCCATCGGCGATGTCGGCGTGCTCGCCCGCAACAAGGCGGTGATGGAGACGCTGGCCGGCCGCGTCGGCGTCACCCCGGTCGATGCCCGCAAGTCCCTCGACCTGATGGCCGAGGCACTGGGCGTGCAGGGCACGGCGCCCGACGATGCGGTGATCGCGATTGCGGCGATGCATTGGGGCAAGGCGCGCGAGCGCCTGGCTACCTTACGCTCGCCGAGCTACGCCAGCCTCGGCTCGGAGCAGCAGGCGGAGGCCGGCGGCCAGGTCGCGATCAGCATCCCGGGCCTGCTCCGCGCCCACGACCTCGACGACGTCCGCAAGACCGTGGCGGACGCCATCGTCGAGGACATCGCCCGCATCCTGCGCCTGCCGAAGGACGACATCAGCCGGGTGCGCCAGCTCTCGGAGATCGGCCTCGACTCGCTCATGGGCGTCGAGCTCGGCGCCAGCCTGCAGGAGCGCTTCGGCCTCGACGCGCCGCCGTCGGGCGTGTCGAGCGGCCAGACCGTGACCGAACTCGCCGACACCCTGATCCAGTCGGTGGCGGCCCCGGTCGACGAGAGCGCGGCGGCGGTGGTCAGCCTGTCGCAGCGCCATGGCGGGGTCGAATCGGCCGATGCCGAGGCGCTGCAATCCCTCCAGGCGCTGGTCGAGAAGAACAGCCAGGACATCAAGGTCATCACCCAATGAGCAGCGGATCCTCCCACGGCGCGGGCGGGCGCGAGGCCCTGGCGGGCTTCGTCGCCGCCCGCCTCGGCAAGGCTCCGGCCCGTCCCGCCCCGGCCCGGCCGTCGCCCAAGCCGGCCCTGGCCCAGGCGCAGAGCTTCGACAGCCTGCCGGCCTACAAGGAGCTGAAGCTCCAGCGCTCGGCGGCCGACCTGATCGGCCTCGGCAACCCGTTCTTCCGCGTCCACGACGCCAAGGCCGGCGCGACGACGCGGATCGACGGGCGGAGCTTCACCAACTTCTCGTCCTACGATTACCTCGGGCTCAACGGCCATCCGGAGGTGAACGCGGCGGCGCAAGAGGCGCTGGCGGAGTACGGCACCTCGGCCTCGGCGAGCCGGATCGTCGCCGGCGAGCGCCCGGGCCATCTCGTCCTCGAGAAGGCGATCGCCGCGCATTACGGTACCGAGGCCTGCGTGGTGATGGTGAGCGGCCACGCCACCAACGTGGCGACCATCGCGGCCCTGCTCGAGCCCGGCGACGTGATCTATCACGACGCCCTGATCCACAATTCGGTGGTCACCGGCGCGCAGCTGTCGGGCGCCCAGCGCCGCAGCTTCGCCCATAACGACCTCCAGGCCCTCGAATCGCTGCTGCACGCGACGCGCCACGAGCACCGCCGGGCGCTGATCGTGATCGAGGGCCTGTACAGCATGGACGGGGACGCCCCGACCTCGCCGGCGTGGTCGCCCTCAAGGAGCGCTACGGCGCCTGGCTGATGGTGGACGACGCCCACGGCCTCGGCGTGCTGGGCAAGGACGGCCACGGCCTGCACGAGCATTGCGACGTGCCCCCGGCAGCGTCGACATCTGGATGGGCACGCTGTCGAAGACGCTGTCCTCCTGCGGCGGGTACGTCGCGGGGGCCGGCGCGCTGATCGAGCTGCTGAAGTGCACCGCCGGCGGCTTCGTCTACTCGGTCGGCCTGTCGCCGCCGCTCGCCGCGGCCGCGACCGCATCCCTGGCGCTCATGCACCGCGAGCCGGAGCGGGTGGCGCGGCTGCGCCGCAACGGCGCCCTGTTCCTCGCCACCGCCCGCGAGCGCGGCCTCGATACCGGCACCAGCCTGGGTCTTGCCGTAGTGCCGGTGATCCTCGGCGATTCGCTGAAGGCCGTGACCCTGTCCGACCGGCTGTTCAAGCGCGGCATCAACGTGCAGCCGATCATCCACCCGGCGGTGCCGGAGCGCTCGTCGCGCCTGCGCTTCTTCATCACCTCGGAGCATAGCCCCGAGCAGATCCGCGAGACCGTAACGGCTCTGGCGGATGAACTCGACGAGCTGAACCAGGGCGGGTCGCTGGTCGAGCGGCTGATGTCGCGGCGGGCGTGAGACCCGGGGGAGGCTTTTTGGGCCCCTCCTGCGGATCTGAAACCCTCAATGTCATCCCGGGGCTCGGCGCAGCCGAGAACCCGGGATCCATAACCGCTGACGCCTCAGAAAAGATCGGAACGCGCTCCGCCTCGTCCTGCATCGTCGGCGGTTATGGATCCCGGGTTCCGCTGCGCGGCCCCGGGATGACGAGGAGGGTAAATTCCAGTTGGGAGTGTATCGGCATTCGCGATGCCGCCCGCTCATGGCTTGAGCGACAGGCTCAACGCCTCCCTCAGATCCCCCGCATCGACCAGCCGCCTCCCCCGCCGTTTCAAGTTACGCAGCTGCGCCGGGGTCGGGAAGCCGCAATAGGGCAGGACCGGGACGCTCCGCCCCTCCGGCAGCGCGCCCGCCCGCTCGGCCTCGGCCAGAACCCCCTCCAGCAGCGGCCGCCCGGCCTCGTGCAGCAGGATCGCCGCCCGCGAGGCGGTGACGCCCTCGGGCAGCGCCACCGGTGCCTGCGCCAGGATCCCGCCGGCATCGATCGCCGGGGCCAGCCGATGCACCGTGACGCCGAAATCCGGCTTGTCTTCCAGGAGCGCGTGCAGGGTCGGCACCGGCCCGCGGTGGCGCGGCAGCAGCGAGGGGTGGACGTTGAGCCCGCCCTTCGGGGCCGCCGCCAGGGTCGCGGCGTCGAAGATCTGGTCGAAATGGAATGACAGGATCAGCTCGGCGCCGTGCTCCCGCAAGAGCCCGGTCGTCTCCGGCCCGTTCACGTCGGTGATGGTGGCGTGCGGCAGGCCGAGGCGCCGGCACAAGGTGCGCAGGGGCGTCGCCTCCGGCACGTCGCGGCTGCCCGACAGCGCCTGCGTCGCGGGCGCGAGCCCCCGGACGAGGTCGGGCAGGCCGAAATTCACCGCCAGGTACGGCAGGAAGCCGGGGCCGGAGCGCCCGAGATGGCGCCGCACCTGGCCGGCGAGCCCGCCGGTGCTCGGCCGCTCCGGGTCGGACAGGCCGACGAAGGCGATCCGCGCGGCGTTGTCGGCGACGAAGCGGCGCACGGCCCGGGCGTTGGGCAGGGCTTCGAGGGTGAACAGGGCGATCCGCACCGGACTTTACGTCTCCATAACCGTCAGGGTCAGCGCTGCTGGCGCTCGCTCATCCGGAAGCTGAAGCCGCGCATGCCGAGGCGGCGCCAGGATTCCGGGATCAGCGCGGCGCCCCGCGCCGCGGCTGCCAGCGCCGCCGGGAAGGCGACCACCGCCTCGTCGCGGGCCAGCCCCTTGGCGATGCGCCTCGCCGCCGCCTCGGCGCTCATCTCGAGCGGGCGCCAGCCCTCGTAATCGGCGCCCATCGCGGTCTTCACGTAGCCCGGGCAGACCACGTTCATCCGTACGCCCTTCGGCGCCAGCTTCTCGCGCAGCGCCAGGCCGTGGGCGAGCAGCGCCGCCTTGGTGCCGCTATAGGCCGGCGCGTCGGGGAGCGGCGCATAGGCCGCGAGCGAGGAGATCAGCGCGACCTGGCCCTTGCCCCGTTCGGCCATGAGGGCGACCGCCGGCAGCGCCACGTTGAGGGCGCCCATCAGGTTGACGTCGAGGACCAGGAAGGCGGTCTCCTCGGTCTCCAGGCCGCCCTCGGGATGGCCGCCATTGACCCCCGCATTGGCGATGACGAGGTCGAGGCCGAGCCGCCGGGAGACGTCGCCGATCCAGGCCCGCACGCCGTCCCGGTCGCGCACGTCGAGGGGCCGGGTCTCGACCGCGGCGCCCTTGCGCCGGCAGAGGTCGGCCACCGCCTCCAGGCGCTCGGGCCCGCGGGCGTTCAGCACCAGGGTCGCGCCGGGGGCGGCGTAATGCTGCGCCAGGGCCGCGCCGATGCCGCTCGAGGCGCCGGTGATCAGGATGACGGGCAAGAGCGGTTCTCCGGCAAGGACGGTTCTCCGGTATCGATCGGGACGCGGCGGCACGGCCCGCGCGTGTAGCACGGCGGCCCTCGTCGAGCGCGGAAAATTCCGGTAACGGCGGGACCGGAAAAATCAGAACGACTTTAACGAAAACCGGTGCAGGACAGGATCGGACCCGTCGAGGTCCGGTCTCGTGCGCACAGGGCGCGTGCTTGACGGGGCCGGAGCGATATGGAACGGCCCCTGCTCCGGGTTGCATCGCCTGGGCGGGCAGGGCTGGGCGGGCACGGTCCGCAGTGAGTGAGAGGCGGATGGATCGCGGCAAGCTGAAGCGGTTGTGGCCCCGGATGCCCTCGGAGTCGGAGGGGCCCGGTCCGCGGCGCTCGCGCCGCCTGGGCAGCGAGCCGACCTCGCGGCGGGTGCGGCTGAGCGACCGGTGGGACGAGGGCTTCCTGCGCCTCGGCGATCCCCGGCCCGACCGGTCCATGAGCTACATCATCGACGGGCTCGGCATCCATTACGATGCCACGGCACCGAGCGAGCTCGAGGTGATGCTCGAGGAGGGCGGCTGGGAATCGGATGAGCTGATGGCCCGCGCCCGGGACGGCATCGCGCGCCTGCGCGAGGCGCGGCTGAGCCTCGACAACGACCCGCGCCGCCGCGACCTGCCGGCGCGGACGGATAGAGCCCGCCGGCGGGTTGTGATCGTCGACCAGGCGGCCGGCGATCCGACGGTCGGCTTCGGCCTCGCCGGCGCCAGCGCCTTTACGGCGATGCTGGCGGCCGCCGCCGCCGACGCGCCGGAGGCCGAGCGCCTGGTGGTGATGGATCCCGCCGCTCCCGTGGGCCGGCGCGGCCATATCGACGCGGCGGCGGCGGAGGCGGCCGGCGCACGCCTGGTGAGCGGTCCCGTCACCGCCTGGTCGGTGGCCGAGGATTGCGACCGCGTCTACGTCGTCTCGGCCCATGCCGGCTTCGAGGCGGCGCTCGCCGGTACGCCGGTGACCTGCTTCGGCCTGCCCTTCTATGCCGGCTGGGGCTTCACCGACGATCGGCTGCACCTGCCCCGGCGCACCCGCCATCGCCGGCCGGACGAGGTCTTCGCCGCCGCCTACCTCGTCTGCTCGCGCTATTTCGATCCCTATTCGGGGGCGCCGGCCCGGTTCGAGGACGCCGTCGCGACGCTTGCCCTCATCGCGTCGCGCTGGCGCGAGAATGCGGTGCCGACCCTCTGCGTCGGGTTCTCGGCCTGGAAGCGGGACTGGATCACCAGGACTCTCTCGGCGCCGGGCCACCGCCCGGTCGTGCGCCGGGGCGACGCGCCGGTGACGCCGGCGGAGCTGTCGCAGGTCCGGCGCGTCGTGGCCTGGGCCAGCCGGATGCCGGACGGCCTCGAGGCCGCCTGTCGTGCCGCCGACCTGCCGCTCCTGCGGATGGAGGACGGCTTCCTGCGCTCGATCGGCCTCGGGGTCGCCCTGCGGCCGGGCGCCTCGCACGTCCTCGACGCCACCGGCGTCTACTACGACGCCACGGGCCCGAGCGACCTCGAGCACCTGCTCGAGACCGGGACGTTCTCCGGCGATCTCCTCGCCCGGGCGGCCGCCTTGCGGGAGGCGGTCGTCGCCGCACGGGTGAGCAAGTACAATGTCGGCAGCGCCGCGATGCCGGCGATGCCGCGGCCGGGCCCGGTGGTGCTGGTCGCCGGCCAGGTCGAGAACGACGCCTCGATCCGCTTCGGCGGTGCGACCGTCTCGGGCAACGCCGCGCTCCTGCGGCTGGCCCGCGAGCGCAATCCCGGGGCCGTGATCGCCTTCAAGCCTCATCCGGACGTCGAGGCGGGCCTGCGTCCCGGCTGGGTGCCGCCGGACGAGCTCGCCGCCCATGCCGACGTGGTCCTGCGCGACGTCTCGGCGATCGACGCCATCGAGGCGGCGGACCGGGTCGAGGTGATGACCTCGCTGATCGGATTCGAGGCGCTCATGCGCGGCAAGGCCGTGACCACCCACGGCCTGCCCTTCTATGCCGGCTGGGGCCTCACCGACGATCCGGGCTGCCCGCGCCGCACCCGCCGCCTGACGCTCGACGAACTGGTGGCCGGCGCCCTGATCCTCTACCCGCGCTACGTCGACCCGCGCACCGGCCTGCCCTGCCCGCCCGAGGTTCTGGTGCAGCGCCTCGCCGAGGGCGACCCGGAGCTGGCGCGCCGTGCCCGCACGCCCGAGGCCGTGCTCAAGCAGGTCTGGTCGGTGATCTGGCGCCGCGTGCTGCGGCGGGGATGATGGCGGCGGCCCGAGCGCGTGGGCAGCCCTTCGCCATGAAAAAACGGGGCCGTTGCCGGCCCCGTCGGGTTCATTCTCGTTCGGTGACTTGTCGCGGTCAGGCGTTCTGCAGCGCCTCGATGCCCGGCAGGTCGTCGCCGGTCTCAGGCGTGGTGCGGGCGCGGGAGCGGACCTCGAGCCACGCGCCCTGCGTGAGGTCGAGGCGCGAGGCCGTCGCCTCCACCGCCGCCGCCATGCCCTCGCTCTTGTAGTAGACGCCGCGGATCTGGATGTTGGCGACGATCGCCTTGATGAAGGCGTCCCAGAGGTCGCGCCGCGGCGCCTCGGCCTTCGTCCAGAACGTCTCCAGCGCGCCCTGGTAGGTCAGGCCCTGGATGTCGTAGATCGCAGCACCGAGCGTCATGGTCGGCTTGTTGGCGCGCATCGACCACAGGCCGACGGTGCTGTTGACCGTGACGACGCCGCGGCAGCCGTCCAGCATCGCACCGAGGTCGCCGCCATCGGCGAAGTCGACCCGGTCGGACACGCCCCACTTCTCCGCCGAGCGGCGCACGATGCGCGCCCAGTTCCGGATGCCCGGATCCAGCGGGTGGATCTTGACGAGCAGGCGCGACTCCCCCGGCGCGTGCTCGGCGAAGGAGCGGATCACCGCGTGGATCGGCGTCTTCAGGTCGAAGAATGGCGAGTAGGCGCGCAGCTGGAAGTCGTTCTCCATCTGCAGCGGCAGCACGTAATAGGTCGTGCCGGCCTCGCGCAGGCGGCGCACCAGCGCGTCGACCCGCGGGCCGGTGCGCTTGGAGCGCAGCATGTGCAGGGCGGTGCCGAGATAGATCAGCGCGTTGTGATGCACTTGGTGCGACTTGTAGCCGGGATAGAGCCACCAGAGCCAGTTGCTCATCAGGTGGTAGGCCATGTCCCAGACCGCCTGGAGCCAGAAGCTGTCGCGGTAGCGCGGCACCAGGTCGGGCTCCGGCGCCTGGGCGGCCAGCGCCAGGACCGCCTCCGGGTCCTTCGGGAAGCAGCTGTCGCCCGACATGCCGTCGCGCTCCAGCGTGATCCAGTCCGGACGCAGGTAGCCGAAATCCGTCACCGTGACGTTCAGGCCGCGGGCCTTGGCGGCGGCGACCGCGACCTTGTGGTAGTAGCGCTGCTCGCCGAGCAGCATCAGGTCGGTCACGCCCTCGCGGTCGATCAGGTCGGCGATGAAGGCCGGCCAGGTCTCGCGGGTGCCGCGGAAATTCACCCCGCCGGCGCGGCGCCAGAACATCCAGTCGCCGAAGCAGAGATTCACCCGCAGGCAGCGGTGACCCCGCGCCTCCAGCGCGTCGGCGACCCGGGCGAAGAACGGCGTGATCGGGCCCTGCAGGAACAGGAACACCTGGCGCCGGCCCGGACGGACATCCTGATGGCGGGTATCCTGATGGCTCGGTTCGACGGTTCGCGCGGGATCAGCTCTCACGGGCACACCTCGGCTCTGGGCGGGATCCGGCGACCGGGCGCGGCCTGCCGGTGGAGCCCTTAAGACGGCGAAGGCCCGAGCACGCTGCTGCCAGCTTGCCCGGACGGACATTCGGGCGCGCATCCTCGCGCGCGAGCCGCTGACGACGCGGACAGTACCGCCCGGACCGGTGCGGACAATGGCAAGCCTGCAACACTCACGAAAAATCGCAGGGCCACCATCGTGCGACCGCGGCGGGGGCCGTCGCGATCGTCCGGTGGGCGGATGCCGCCATTAGGCCGATGATCTGGGCAGGAACGTGGACGGGGCGGGACTTATTCCCGCGATTCACACGCCATCCCCAGGCGACGTTGCCCTCGCGCCACAGCCGGTGCCCCTGCCGCCACGCTCGCGACGCATTTGCGGCCGAGGTGCCGGTGTCCGGTCCTTCAGACGTGGGCCCCGTGCAACACCGGTGCCGCTTATGGGCGCGGAGCGCCGCGTTGATCGCTCCCCGCATCCCGGAAGGGCCGGCGGGATGCTAGGGAAGAGCGGCGAAGCGTGGCCGCGTTCGGCCGCAGGTCGACCGGCTCCCCATCGCGCCGGACGATCGAACGGGACGGATGCCGGTGCGCCGGCATCGATGGAGCGGGAAGACCGGCAGGGCCGTCGCGGGCGGCCCGGGTGGTTTTTGGAGGGTGGTGCATGGTGCGCGTCGGTATGCCAGCGGTCCTGGCGGCTGCTTGCCTCATCGGAGGATGCAGCAGCTTCCTGCCCGCGGCCGGGCCGACGGCGAGCGCGGTCGTTGAGGGCGCCGACGTGGCGACCGACCAGGGCCTGCTCGCCCGCTACGAGATCGTCGACGTCGACGCCGCGGTGGTCGAGGCCCTGCGCGGCCGACCCCTCGACAGTCTGCTCGCCTCCTTCGGCGACCGCCGCCCCTCGGTGCTGCCGGTGATCGGCGTCGGCGACGGCGTCACGGTGACGATCTGGGAGGCCGGCAGCGGCGGCCTGTTCTCCGCCCCCATGGTCGGGGGCCTGTCCACCGGCTCGAAATCCTCCAGCATTCCCGAGCAGATCGTCGCCCGGGACGGCACGATCTCGGTGCCCTATGCCGGCCGCATCAAGGTCGCGGGCAAGCGCGCGGCCGACGTGCAGGCGCAGATCGAGCAGGATCTCGCCGGCAAGGCGATCCAGCCGCAGGTGCTCATCACGGTGAACTCGCCGCTCAGCACCAGCGTCACGGTGCTGGGCGAGGCGGCGGCGGCGGGCGGCGGTGCCCGCCTGGCCGCGGCCCGCGGCGGCCCGGCCTCCAGCCTCGGCGGCGGCCGCGTGCCGCTGACGGAGAAGGGCGACCGGCTGCTCGACGTCATCGCCACGGCGGGCGGGGTCGCGGCGCCTGTGAACGAGACCTTCGTGCGGCTCTCACGCGGCTCGGCCACCGCGACGGTGCCGCTCACGGCGGTCGTCTCCAACCCGCGCGAGAACATCTTCCTGCGCCCGGGCGACACGCTGACCCTGGTGCGCGACCCCCAGACCTTCCTGGCGGTCGGCGCCACGGGGGCGAATTACGAGATCCCGTTCTCGGCCGAGGGCATCACCCTCGCCCAGGCGCTCGCCAAGTCCGGCGGCCTGCGCGATTTCCAGGCCGATCCGGCCGGCGTGTTCGTGTTCCGGTTCGAGCCGGCCTCGGTGGTGCGCCGCCTGCGCCCCAGCAGCCCGCTCCTGTCCTCGAACTTCGTGCCGGTGGTCTACCGGATCAACATGCGCGATCCCAACAGCCTGTTCGTCTCCCAGGCGTTCCGGATGCGCAACCGCGACCTCGTCTACGTCTCGAACGCCCCCTTCACCGAGGTCCAGAAGGTGCTCAGCGTGTTCTCGACCGTCACCTCGCCGATCGCGTCCGGCGCCTCGCTCTACGCGGTGACCAAGTAGATTTCGGACATCCCCGAAACGGAAACGGGCCCCGCAGGGCCCGTTTTTTTATTGTCCGAAGGTTCGGGGGGAGAGGGGCGGCTGAGCGCCGCCCCATTCGCCGCTCAGCGGCTGAACTTCTTGTACTTGATCCGGTGCGGGATGGTGGAATCGACGCCCAGGCGCCGCTTCTTGTCCGCCTCGTAATCGGCGAAGTTGCCCTCGAACCACTCGACGTGGCTGTCGCCCTCGAAGGCGAGGATGTGGGTCGCGATCCGGTCGAGGAACCAGCGATCGTGGCTGATGATCACCGCGCAGCCGGCGTAATCCTCCAGCGCCTCTTCCAGCGCCCGCAGGGTGTCGACGTCGAGGTCGTTGGTCGGCTCGTCGAGGAGCAGCACGTTGGCCCCGCTCTTCAGGATCTTGGCGAGGTGGACGCGGTTGCGCTCGCCGCCCGAGAGCACGCCGACTTTCTTCTGCTGGTCGGAACCCTTGAAGTTGAAGGCGCCGCAATAGGCCCGTGAGTTGATCTCGCGCTTGCCGAGATACAGGATGTCGTTGCCGCCCGAGATCTCCTGCCAGACGGTCGCGTCGGGGTTCAGGGCGTCGCGGGACTGGTCGACATAGCCGAGCTTGACACTCTCGCCGACGCGGATGTCGCCCTTGTCGGGGGTCTCCAGGCCGTTGATCATCCGGAACAGGGTGGTCTTACCGGCGCCGTTCGGGCCGATCACCCCGACGATGCCGCCCGGCGGCAGCTTGAACGACAGGTCGTCGATCAGCAGCCGGTCGCCGAAGGCCTTCTCCAGGTGGTCGAACTCGATGACGTTGTTGCCGAGCCGCTCGGCGATCGGGATGACGATCTGGGCGGTCGAGGGCCCCTTCTCCTGCGACTTGGCGACGAGCTCCTCGTAACGGGAGATACGGGCCTTGGACTTGGCCTGGCGGGCCTTCGGCGAGGCCGAGACCCATTCCTGCTCGCGCTCGATGGTGCGCTGGCGCGATTCCTCCTCGCGGCCTTCCTGGGCGAGGCGCTTCTGCTTCTGGACCAGCCAGGACGAGTAGTTGCCCTCGTAGGGGATGCCCCGGCCGCGATCGAGCTCGAGGATCCAGCTCGTGACGTTGTCGAGGAAGTAGCGGTCGTGAGTGACGATCAGGATCGCACCCGGGTAGTTGCGCAGGTGGCCTTCGAGCCAGCCCACGGTTTCGGCGTCGAGGTGGTTGGTCGGCTCGTCGAGGAGCAGGAGTTCGGGCTGCCACAGCAGCAGCCGGCAGAGCGCGACGCGGCGCCGCTCGCCGCCCGACAGGGTCGCCACGGCGACGTCGTCGCCCGGGCAGCGCAGGGCGTCCATCGCCTGGTCGACCTTGGAATCGAGATCCCACAGGCCCTTGGCCTCGATCTCGTCCTGGAGGCGGGTCATCTCGTCCGCCGTCTCCTCGGAATAGTTCATCGCGAGCTCGTTGTAGCGATCGAGGATCGCCTGGGACTCGGCGACGCCCTCCATCACGTTCTCGCGGACCGTCTTGTCCGGATCGAGCTGCGGCTCCTGCGGCAGGTAGCCGACCCGGGCGCCCTCGGCCACGAAGCCGTCGCCGTTGAACTCGGTGTCGATGCCCGCCATGATCCGCAGGAGCGTCGACTTGCCGGCACCGTTGACGCCGAGCACGCCGATCTTGGCGTCCGGGTAGAAGGACAGGTGCACGTTGTCGAGCACCTTCTTGCCGCTGGAATAGGTCTTGGTCAGACCCCGCATGTGGTAGATGAATTCACGGGCCATGGCGGTGATCCTTCAGGGTTCTGGCACGCGGTCCCGACCGGATTCGGGGCGGGCCGGGCGGATGATCGTGACGATGATCCGGCCCGACGGGCGCCGGCGCGGGCGGCCGCGCGTGGGAATTGGGAGTGCTCCCGCGCTTACCAGGGCCGCCAGGGGGGTGCAAGGCGGGGTGCAGGGCGGCCCGTGGACGCCCTCACCCGAACGGGTTCCTGACCTCCGTCGTCGCGACCCGGACCTCGCCGGCCCGCTCGGGGAGATCGGCCTCGCGCTCCAGGGCCGCCACGATCGCCGCCAGGGTCTTGGCCAGCGCCTTCGCCCGTTCCAGGCTCTCCCGGTCGCGGGCGAAGTCGAGGGAGCCGTGCAGCGCGATCCGCGCCGTTCCGTTCTCGAGTGTCAGGCCGCCGAGGGTCTGGACGGCGGCATCGTCGGCGAAGGGGGTGAAGGCGGGCGTCGCGTGCGCGGGCATCTGGAGCGTCTCGTCAGAACAGCGAGCGGAGGAAGTCGCGCCAGGCGCGACGGGCGGCGCGGCGCAACTCGGCGGCGAGCCAGTCGAGGACGCCCGGCTCCCGGCGGCTGCGCGGGCCGCCGGCATATTCGTCGCGCCGCGGCTCGGGCAGCGTCATGATCCGGCGACGGACCGAATTCGGCAGGTCCGGGAAGGCGACGATGCCGCCGATCTCCGCGAGCCGGTCAAGGGAGATCGCCTCCCAGGCCTCGCCCGGGGCGGCGTTGCGGGCGAGATAGACCCCCGCCTCGCCGCGGTTGGCGTCGTAGACCGCCTTGAACAGCCGTGTCGGGATCAGCACCCGGCCGCGCAGCGACTGCACGCTCGCGCCCTCGAAGAGCGGCCCGGTGACGACGAACAGGTCGCCGCGCTCGATCGCCAGCGCCCGCACGCTGCTCTCGATCCCGGCCCAGAGCCTGCGATTGAGGTCCGGGGCCTGCGGCACGATGTTGGCCAGGCTGAAGGATTCGCTTTGCGCGCCCGGGCTCGGCATGTCGCCCGACGGTGCCATGTGACCCCGGTCCCATCCGCTGCCGGCGTAATCCGCGAGGTCCGAGCGCGCCGCCGCCGGAAGCCTGTCTTCCTCGTGGAAGGCATCGACCCGGTCGATCCGGCGGGCGGCCTCGACCCGCGCGGCGGTGAGGTGTTCGGCGGCGTAGAGCGGCGTGCGCGACAGGCCCGAATGGAGAACCGCGAAGGCCTGGTAGCACAGGAGCGTGGTGTCGGCGGAGAGCCGCGGATTGGTCAATGCCGGGGGCGTGCCACCCGCGAAATGCTCGGGACAGTTCCGCGCCAGCGCCGGAGCGGCCGGGACCACCAGGAGCAGCAGGAGGACGCGCCCGGCCGCCGGCATCCGGGGGCGGAGCGTGGCGATGCCGGTCACGCGCAGATCCGGACCCGTCGCGGGCCCTCGGGCGTGGGGCGCACCCGCCAGGTACAGGCGGGGATCCGCCGCCGCGAGACGGTGTCGCAGGTGCGGTCCGCGCGCGTGCAGCGGGGCAGGTGCGGCAGCCAGGCGGGATCGAGCGCGGGGTAGAGCGGCAACGCCCGCGCCTCTCCCGCCGGGAGGAGGCCCGCCGCTGCCAGCAGCAAGCCGAGGACGAGCCCGCGCGCCGGTATCGACCGTCCCATCTGACCTCCGTGCGGGATGCGTATAGGCGCAATCGCGCCGTCTCTCCCGCATTCTAGGGCATGCCTGAGCGGCTGTCGCGTCGCGGCTGGAATTCACCGTGAGTTCAGGATGTTCTTCGGAGTTGCTACGTCGCGCACAGCCGCAACCGGCACGTCAGCGCACCGCCGATGGCGCGATCCGCCGCTTGCGGTATAACGGCCGCCATCTGCGAGGATCCCCGGCGTGTCGCCGAGCGGGATCCGCCCCTGAAACGAGTGAGTGTCACGACGTGTCCGATCTGGTCCTTCCCCTCCTCGACCGCGTCCGCATCCCTGCGGACCTGCGCCAGCTGCCCGAGAGCGATCTCACGCAGCTCGCCGCCGAGCTGCGCGCCGAGACCATCGACGCCGTCTCGGTCACCGGCGGCCATCTCGGCGCGGGCCTCGGCGTCATCGAGCTCACCGTCGCCCTCCACTACGTCTTCAACACCCCCGACGACCGCATCATCTGGGATGTCGGCCACCAGGCCTATCCCCACAAGATCCTCACCGGCCGGCGCGACCGCATCCGCACGCTGCGCCAGGGCGGCGGCCTCTCGGGCTTCACCAAGCGCTCCGAGAGCCCCTACGATCCCTTCGGCGCGGCCCATTCCTCGACCTCGATCTCCGCGGGTCTCGGCATGGCGATCGGCCGCGACCTCTCGGACGCCGCCGCCAAGGCCCGCGGCGAGACGCCCCCGCGCCGCAACGTCGTGGCGGTGATCGGCGACGGCTCGATCTCGGCCGGCATGGCCTACGAGGCGATGAACAATGCCGGCGCGCTGAAGTCGCGCCTCATCGTCATCCTCAACGACAACGACATGTCGATCGCCCCGCCGGTCGGCGCGATGTCGTCCTACCTCGCCAAGCTCGTCTCGGGCGACACCTACCGGAGCTTGCGCGACACGGCCAAGCAGTTCGGCCGCCTCCTGCCGAAGGCGCTCTACGACACCGCGGCCCGCGCCGAGGAATATGCCCGCGGCATGCTCGCCGGCGGCGGCACGATGTTCGAGGAACTCGGCTTCCACTACGTGGGCCCGATCGACGGCCACAACCTCGACCACCTGCTGCCGGTGCTCAAGAACGTGCGCGACGCGCCCGACGGCCCGGTGCTGGTCCACGTCGTGACCCAGAAGGGCAAGGGCTACGCCCCGGCGGAAGCCGCGGCCGATCGCGGCCACGCGGTGGTGAAGTTCGACGTGGTGTCGGGCAAGCAGACCAAGGCCAAGCCCAATGCGCCGGCCTATACGCGGGTGTTCGGCGAGAGCCTGATCAAGGCGGCGGATGCCGACGACAAGGTGGTGGCGATCACCGCGGCGATGCCGTCGGGCACCGGCCTCGACCTGTTCGCCAAGGCGCATCCGGAGCGGACCTTCGACGTCGGCATCGCCGAGCAGCACGCGGTGACCTTCGCGGGCGGGCTGGCGACGGAAGGGTTCAAGCCGTTCTGCGCGATCTACTCGACCTTCCTGCAGCGCGGCTACGACCAGCTGGTGCATGACGTGGCGTTGCAGAACCTGCCCGTGCGCTTCGCCCTCGACCGGGCCGGTCTGGTGGGCGCCGACGGCGCGACCCATGCCGGCGCGTTCGACCTGGCGTATCTGTGCTGCCTGCCGAACATGACGGTGATGGCGGCCGCCGACGAGGCCGAGCTGGTCCACATGGTGGCCACCGCCCACGCGCATGACAGCGGCCCGATCGCGTTCCGCTATCCGCGCGGCGAGGGTGTCGGGGTCGAGCTGCCGGAAAAGGGCGAGGTCCTGGAGATCGGCAAGGGCCGGGTGATCCGCCGGCCGGAAGGCGCGCGGGTGGCGTTGCTCAGCCTCGGCACGCGTCTGGCGGAGGCGCTGAAGGCGGCCGAGCGCCTGGAGGCGGCCGGGATCGGCGTGACGGTGGCGGATGCGCGGTTTGCCAAGCCGCTCGACGAGGCGCTGATCCTGGATCTGGCGGCGAGCCACGAGGTTCTGGTGACCCTGGAAGAGGGGTCGGTCGGGGGTTTTGGCGCGATGGTGCTGCACCTGCTGTCGTCGCGCGGTGCGCTCGACGAGGGCAAGGTGCGGGTGCGGACGCTGACGCTGCCGGACAGCTACCAGGACCACGACTCGCCGGAGCGGATGTACGCGGAAGCGGGTCTCGACGCGCCCTCGATCGTCAAGGTCGTGGAAGCGCTGTTGCCGGTCCGCGAGACCGCGGCGGAGCGCGGCGCGCGTCTGCGTCTCGCCTGAGACGTCTCACCGGACGGGTTCGTTTCGGGGCTGAGACGCCGATGCGCGGGCGGCACGCTCGTCCGCGATCGGCCCCTCATGCCTTGCAGGCATGGCGCCGGGCTGGCAGAAGCGGCCCGGCTTCCCGAATTGATGTCACTGCCGGCACGAGCGGGCCTACCGCCCGAGCCGCCGAGAAGGAACGCATGCGAGAAGAACGCATGAACGAGGCCCAGCACAGCAGCCTGTCCCCGGCCGGCGTCGAGCCCGGCCCGGTGCTGATCACCGGTGCCAGCGGCTTCCTCGGACCGGCGCTGGTCGATGTGTTTCGTGCGGCCGGCTTCCCGGTGCGGGTGCTGGTGCGCGCCACGAGCCCGCGCACCAACCTGACCTGGCCCGACGTCGAGATCGTCGAGGGCGACATGCGCGACCCCGAGGCGGCGGCAGCCGGCATGCGCGGCATGCGCTACCTCGTCCATGCGGCGGCGGATTACCGGCTCTGGGCGCCGGACCCGGACGAGATCGTGCGCACCAACCGCGACGGCACCCGGGCCCTGATGCGGGCGGCGCTCGATGCCAGCGTCGAGCGGGTGGTCTATACGTCGAGCGTCGCCACCATCAAGCCGCACGACGACGGCACGCCCGCCGACGAGACCCGGCCGCTGACGCCCGAGACCGCCATCGGCGCCTACAAGCGCAGCAAGGTGGTCGCCGAGCGGGTGGTCGAGGAGATGGTGGCCCGCGACGGCCTGCCGGCGGTGATCGTCAACCCCTCGACTCCGATCGGCCCGCGCGACGTCAAGCCGACCCCGACCGGGCGGATCATCGTCGAGGCGGCGAACGGCAAGATGCCGGCCTTCGTCGATACCGGCCTTAACCTCGTCCATGTTGACGACGTGGCGAAGGGCCATCTCCTGGCCCTGCACAAGGGCCGCATCGGCGAGCGCTACATCCTAGGGGGCGAGGACGTTCTCCTGTCGCGCATGCTCGCCGACATCGCCGGCCTCGTCGGACGAAAGCCCCCGACCGTGAAACTGCCGCGGGCGGCGGTCTATCCGGTGGCCTTCGTGTCCGAGCTGGCTGCGCGCATCACCGGCAAGGCGCCGCTCGCCACGATCGACGGCATCCGGATGTCGCGCTACCGCATGTTCTTCTCCGACGCCAAGGCGCGGGCCGAGCTCGGCTACGCGGCCCGGCCCTACCGCGACGGCCTGTCCGACGCCGTCGCCTGGTTCCGTCAGGCGGGATACATCCGATGACCACCGTCACCGAGGCGCGCTCCGGCAAGGGGCACCGCGACGAGAACTTTCCGGTCGCCTCGCACCTGATCCATCCGCGCCACCGCGGCCCGATCCTGGACTTCTACTATTACGTCCGGGCCGGCGACGACGTCGCCGACAATGCCGCTCTGTCGCCCGAGCAGAAGATCGCGCTCCTCGATCGTCTCGCCGACGCGCTGACCGGCAAGGGACCCGACGACCCGGAAGCCGCCCCCTTGCGCCGTTCGCTCGCCGAGCTCGGATTGCCGCCGCGCCACGCGCTCGAGCTGCTCGACGCCTTCCGGATGGACGCGCACAAGTCGCGCTACGAGACCTGGGACGAGCTGGCGCATTACTGCCGCTACTCGGCGGTCCCGGTCGGCCGCTTCGTCCTCGACGTGCATGGCGAGGATCCGGGCCGGACCTGGCCGACCTCGGACGCGATCTGCACCGCGCTCCAGGTGATCAACCACCTCCAGGATTGCGGAAAAGACTATCGCAACGTCGACCGGGTCTACCTGCCGCGGGAGACGCTCGAGAAGCACGGCGCCCGGATCGAGGATCTGGGGGCCGAGCGCGCCACCCCGGCGCTCCGTGCCGTGATCAAGGACCTGGCGCAACGCTGCCTCGATCTCCTCGAGGAGGGCCGGCCCCTGCCGGATCTCATCGACGACACGCGCTTGGCCATGGAGATCGCCGCGATCCACCGCCTCGCGGTCCTGCTCGCCCGCGGCCTTCTCGTGCGCGATCCGCTGAGCGAGACGGTCCATCACGGCAAGGCCGCCTTCGCGATGACCGCCCTCGGCGCTGCCGCCACGACGCTCGCCCGGCGGCCGTTCCGCCGCCATCTCCATCCGGCCCTGCGGGGAGCCCGCCCGTGACCGCCCTCGCCTCCCAGACCCCGTCCCAAGCCGAGGCGCCCGCCGAGGCCCCGGCCCTGCCGGCCGCCGGCTCGTCGTTCTACACCGCCATGCGTCTGCTGCCGGCCGAGCAGCGCGACGCGATGTACGCGGTCTATGCCTTCTGCCGCGCCGTCGACGACGTGGCCGACGATGGCGGTGCCCGCGAGGTCCGCGCCGCCGAGCTCGACCGCTGGCGCGCCGACATCGACGCCCTCTATGCCGGCCGGCCGGTGCCGCGGACGCAGGCCCTCGTCGGCCCGGTGCGCCAGTTCGGCCTCAGGCGCGAGGATTTCCAGGCAGTGATCGACGGCATGGCGATGGATGCCGAGGCCGACATCGTCGCCCCCGATTCCGCGACTCTCGACCTCTATTGCGACCGGGTGGCGAGCGCCGTCGGCCGCCTGTCGGTGCGGATCTTCGGCCTGCCCGAGGAGCCTGGCATCAGGCTCGCCCACCATCTCGGCCGGGCGCTCCAGCTCACCAACATCCTGCGCGACATCGATGAGGATGCCGAGCGCGGCCGGCTTTATCTACCGGCCGAGCCGCTGGCGGCGATCGGCCTGTCGCACCCGACCCCGGAATCGGCGCTCGCTCATCCGCGTCTCGGAGAGGTCTGCGCCCGGCTCCTCGACGAGGCGCAAGGGCATTACGATGCGTCCTGGGCGATCATGAACGGGCAGTCGCGCCGGGCTACCAAGGCGCCCCGGATCATGGGCGCGGCCTATCACCTGATTCTCGTCGGCCTGCGCAAGCGCGGCTGGGCGGCGCCCCGCGCGCGGGTGAAGCCCGGCAAGCTCGCGCTCGTCGGTGTCCTCCTGCGTCACGCGGTGGTCTGATGGGCACGGTTCACGTTCTCGGCGCCGGCCTCGCCGGCCTCTCCGCCGCCCTGCGCCTCGCCAAGGCCGGCCGGCGCGTCGTCGTGCACGAGGCGGCCAAGCAGGCCGGCGGGCGCTGCCGCTCCTATTTCGATCCGGCCCTCGGGCTGACGATCGACAACGGCAACCACCTGCTGCTCTCCGGCAACCGCGACGCCCTCGACTTCCTGACGCTGGCCGGCGCCCCCGATGGCGTGCTCGCCGGGCCGGACGAGGCCGCCTTCGCCTTCGCCGACCTGGCGACGGGCGAGCGCTGGACCCTGCGGCCGAATGCCGGGCGCCTGCCCTGGTGGGTGCTCGATGCCCGCCGCCGGGTGCCGGGCAGCCGCGCCCGCGACTACCTCGCCCCCCTGGGCATCTTCCGCGGCGCGACGCGCTCGGCCACGATCGGCGAGAGCATGGCCTGCGAAGGGCTGCTGTGGGATCGGCTCTGGCATCCGGTGCTGCTCGCCGCGCTCAACACCGAGCCGCAGGAGAGCGATGCGGGCCTCGCCGCCACGATCCTGCGCGAGACGCTCGGCGCCGGCGGCCGGGCGTGCCGGCCGCTCATCGCCGTCGAGGGGCTGTCGGCGGCCTTCGTCGATCCGGCGCTGACGGCCCTCGCCGCGGCCGGCGCCGAGGTGCGCTTCGGCCGGCGCCTGCGGGCGCTCGGGATCGAGGGCGGGCGGCTGGCCCGGCTCGACTTCTCGGACGGCGCCGAGGAGCTCGGACCCGACGATGCGGCGGTGCTGGCCCTGCCGGCCTGGGTCGCCGCCGACCTGATGCCGGGCCTGAGCGTGCCGCAGAGCCACCGCTCTATCGTCAACGCGCATTTCGCGGTTGTGCCGAAGCCGGGGGCACCGCTGCTGCTCGGCGTCGTCGGCGGCGTGACCGAGTGGCTGTTCTCCTATCCCGACCGGCTCTCGGTGACGATCAGCGGCGCCGACCGCCTGCTCGACGTGCCGCGCGAGGATCTCGCCCGCACGATCTGGGACGAGGTCTCGCGGCTCTCTGGCTTCGCCGGCGAGCCGCTGCCGCGCTGGCAGATCGTCAAGGAGAAGCGCGCCACCTTCGCGGCGACCCCGGCGGAAGCGGCGCGCCGGCCGGGTGCGCGCACGCACATCGAAAACCTGGCGCTCGCCGGAGACTGGACCGCGACCGGCCTGCCGTCGACCATCGAGGGTGCGATCCGCTCCGGCGCGACGGCGGCGCAGGTCCTGACCGGTAACCCTGGCAACGCAGCGTTGCGCGGAGCCGCTTGACGCCGAGGCCCCGTTTCGGGAACAGCGTGGGCGTAAGCGGCGTTTTGTGCGCTGCGAAAAACGATTCGGGATGGCATCATGGGCGGCGGGGCGGAGCCGCCCTCACCAGAGGAAGGCAGAGACACCGTGGGCAAGGTCGAGACGCTGCAACGCAAGAGCACGCAGGACATCACCCTCGACGAGGTCGAGCGGCGGGTCTCGGCCGCGTCCCGGGCGCTGACCCAGCTGGCGCATGCCGACGGGCATTGGTGCTTCGAGCTCGAGGCGGATGCCACCATCCCGTCCGAATACATCCTCTACCACCACTTCCGCGCGTCGATCCCGCCGCGGGAGCTTGAGGAGAAGATCGCCGTCTACCTGCGCCGGACGCAGAGCCCGCTGCATCACGGCTGGGCCCTGGTCCACGAGGGGGCGTTCGACATGAGCGCGTCCGTCAAGGCCTATTTCGCGCTCAAGATGATCGGTGATCCGATCGATGCGCCGCATATGCGCCGCGCCCGCGAGGCGATCCTGCAGCGCGGCGGTGCGGCGCATGCCAACGTCTTCACCCGCACCCTGCTCGCCCTCTACGGCGAGGTGCCGTGGAGCGCCGTTCCGGTCATGCCGGTCGAGGTGATGCTGCTGCCGCGGTGGTTCCCGTTCCACCTCGACAAGGTGTCGTACTGGGCCCGCACCGTGATGGTGCCGCTCTTCGTGCTCCAGGTGAAGAAGCCGCGGGCCAAGAACCCGCGCGGCATCGGCGTGCGCGAGCTGTTCACCCAGGATCCGGAGCGGATCCGGCGCTGGCCCTCCGGCGCCCAGGAATCCTCGCCCTGGCGCCCGGTCTTCGCGGCCATCGACGACATCCTGCGGGTGGTCGAGCCGTTCTTCCCGAAGAAGCCCCGGGCCCGCGCCCTCGACAAGGCGGTGGCGTTCGTCAGCGAGCGGCTCAACGGCGAAGACGGCCTGGGCGCCATCTACCCGGCCATCGCCAATTCGGTGCTGATGTACGAGGCGCTCGGCTACCCCGAGGACCATCCCCTGGTGGCCACCGCCCGGTCGGCGGTGGAGAAGCTCGTCACCGTCAAGGAGCACGAGGCCTACGTCCAGCCCTGCCTGTCGCCGGTCTGGGACACCGCGCTCGCCGCCCACGCCCTGATGGAGGCCGGCGGCCAGGAGAACGAGCGCCAGGCCCGCGCCGCCCTCGAATGGCTGAAGCCCCTCCAGGTGCTCGACATCAAGGGCGACTGGGCGGCCCGCAAGCCGGACGTGCGTCCGGGCGGCTGGGCGTTCCAGTACAACAACGCGCATTATCCCGATCTCGACGACACCGCCGTGGTGGCGATGGCGATGGACCGGGCGCAGACCCGCCTCGGCCCCGGCGAGGGCGGCTCGGACTACACCCAGTCGATCGCCCGCGCCCGGGAGTGGATCGAGGGGCTGCAGAGCCGCGACGGGGGCTTCGCCGCCTTCGACGCCGACAACACCTACCACTACCTCAACTACATCCCGTTCTCCGACCACGGGGCGCTCCTCGACCCGCCGACCGCCGACGTCACCGCCCGCTGCATCTCGATGCTGGCTCAGCTCGGCGAGACGAAGGATACCAGCCCCGTCCTCGCCCGGGCCGTCGACTACCTGCTCGCCGACCAGGAGGAGGACGGCAGCTGGTACGGCCGCTGGGGCATGAACTACATCTACGGCACCTGGTCGGCGCTCTGCGCCCTGAACGCCGCCGGCCACGATCCGGCCTCCGCGCCGATCCGCAAGGCGGTGGAGTGGCTGGTCGGGATCCAGAACCCGGATGGCGGCTGGGGCGAGGACGCGGCGAGCTACAAGCTCGAATATCGCGGCTACGAGCGCGCCGGCAGCACCGCGTCGCAGACCGCCTGGGCGCTGATCGCCCTGATGGCGGCCGGCGAGGCCGACCACCCGGCGGTGGCCCGCGGCGTCAACTACCTCGCCCGGACGCAAGGGGCCGACGGGCTGTGGGGCGAGGAGTTCTACACCGGCACCGGCTTCCCGCGGGTGTTCTACCTGCGCTATCACGGCTACGCGAAGTTCTTCCCGCTCTGGGCGCTGGCGCGCTACCGCAACCTCCAGCGGGGCAACAGCCGCAAGGTCGCGGTCGGAATGTAAGCGAAGGGGCGGAGCCCGCGGCGCAACCGCACCCGCCCGGAACGACCGCCCGGGCTCGGGCATTCCCCGGGCCGGGAGCCCCGCGATGACCCTGTACAGCTACCACATCTCGCACGAGCAATGCCCGCCGCGGGCGCTGCTCGCGCTGGCGCAGCGGGCCGAGCAGGCCGGCTTCGACGGGGCCTTCTCCTCCGACCACCTTCAGCCCTGGTCGCCGAGCCAGGGTGAGTCCGGCTTCGCCTGGGCCTGGCTCGGCGCCGCCCTGCAGGCGACCGAGCGGCTGACCTTCGGGATCATCTCGGTGCCGGGGGGCTGGCGCTACCACCCGGTGGTACTGGCCCAGGCGGTCGCGACCCTCGGGCAGATGTTTCCGGGGCGGGTGCCGTGGGTGGCGCTCGGCAGCGGCCAGGCGATGAACGAGCGCGCCACCGGCGCGCCCTGGCCCGACAAGGCCGAGCGCAATGCCCGGCTGCGCGAGGGCGCCGAGATCATGCGGGCGCTGCTCGCCGGCGAGACCGTGACCCAGCGCGGGCGTCTCACGGCCGTCGACGCCAAGGTGTGGTCGCTGCCCGAGACTCCGACGCGCCTCGTGGGCGCGGCCACCAGCGTCGAGACGGCGGCCTGGCTCGGCACCTGGGCCGACGGGCTCCTCACCGTCGGGACGAGCCCCGAGACCCTGGGACCGATCGTCGACGCCTTCCGGGAGAATGGCGGCGCCGACAAGCCGGTCTTCCTCAAGATGGACCTGAGCTACGCCCCCGATCCGGCCGAGGCCCTGCATCAGGCCCATGCCGAGTGGCGCTTCAACGCCCTGCCCGCCTCGGTCGCCTGGGAGCTGCCGCGTCCGGCCGATTTCGAGGCCGCCGCCCGGTTCCTGCGGCCCGAGGACATGCACGAGGCGGTGCTGATCTCCCACGACCTGCCGGCCCTGACCGAGCGCATCGCGGCGTGCGCGGCGCTGGGCTTCGACAGCATCGACCTGCATCAGGTCGGCGGCAACCAGGCCGCCTTCATCGACGCGTTCGGCGAGCGGGTGTTGCCGGTGCTCCACGGCCGCAAGGCCCCGGTGATCGAGTTCGACCCGTTCGGGCGCAAGCCTGCGGCGCGGGCGGGGTAGAGCATTCTCCGACGAAGTGGATCCCGGTTTGTCGCAGACAATGCGGCAAATTCGAAGACTTAGAGAGCTTCGCGAGTGCAGCGCGATCGTGAAGTGCTCTCGCCTTCCGGATCGTGTCCGGACATCATTTTTTTCCTGGATCTCCCGGACCCAAATGCGAAAAAGGCGCCCGACCGTCGGGTCGGGCGCCTCATGCCGTCATGCGAACCGGATCAATAGCCGTAATAGAAGCGGCGCGGGCCGCCATACGGCCGCCGCCAGTAGGGCCGCGGGCCGTAATAACCGTAGCGCGGGCCGTAGACCGGCCGCGGCCCGTAGAAAGGCCTCGGTCCGTAGAACGGGCGGCAATAGCCGAAACGGTTCGGGACGAAGCCCGGGCCGCAGCCGCCGGCCACTCTCGTCACGTCCGTCTCCGGCGCGAGCGTGCCTGCCGCGCTAAGACCGATCGGGGCCGCCTGCGCGGTCGATGCAAGACCCAAGCTACCGAGCAGGCCGCCCGCGACGAGCGCGGCCATCCCGAGTCCCTTGCCGAGTCCCTTGACGTGCATCATCGTCGGATCTCTCCTTGCGGGTGAGGGGCGGCCGCGAGGACCGCCCTGCCCCCAGGAAAGGACTAACGACCTGAATGCACGATGAGCGTGCCTGTCGGCTCCCGCTCATCGCGGATTCCCGTCAACGCCCGGGCGTCCGCGGGGCCGGCCCGGAGACCGTCGGATCGGCCGCGGCCCGCATGGCCGCGCCGCGTCCGCGGCCCCGCCGGCTCTGGCCGAGACCGGACGTCTTGGCGAGTTCGGAGCGCTGGGCGGCGTAGTTGGCGGCGACCATCGGATAGTCCGGCGGCAGGCCCCATTTCTGGCGGTACTGCTCGGGCGAGAGCCCGCGCCCGGCGAGGTGGCGCTTGAGCGTCTTGTAGGGCTTGCCGTCCTCGAGGCTGATGATGTGGTCGGGAGTGACGGTCTTGCGGATCGGCACCGGCGGCGTCGCCCGCTCGGGCTCCGGCGCGGGCGCCGCGCCGAGCTGGCTCAGCGAGGTATGCACGGCCGCGATCAATCCCGGCACCTCCGCTGCCGGAACGGAGTTGTTCGCCACATAGGCCGATACGACATCGGCGGCGAGCTCGATCAGGTCGAGCGATCGGGGTGGGTCTTCGTTGGTCATGGCACACCAGATCGAAGTGACAGGCTCAAGAGGACACGTATTATCGCGAGCGTCAACCGCAGTAGGGATGCGTCATAACAGTTTTCGACAGTCGCGATACGAAATAGAAAAAGTATCGCACGCGATTGATCGGACAAGGCCGCGCCGCGCGGGCGGTGGCCGGCCCGGGCGGCGGCGGGGCCACACCTGTCGGGATATCGTGCTAGCCCGTTGGTCCTGACGGTTTTTTCATGGATGGCGGTTTCCCCTCGGGGGGAAATGCCCTAGCTGTTGCTGCACTGCGCCATCCGGCGTCCCGTTCCTGTCTGCACGATTCTCAAGACCTCCCATGACCGACAAGAACCGCCGCTTCCTGGTCGCCGGCACGGCCGCCGGCCTCGCCTCGACCCTGCTGGCGGGCGCCGGGTCCCGCCCCGCCCTCGCCTGGACGGACCAGGATTTCGCCCCCGTCCGGCGCCGGCGCTCCCGCGATCCCGTCCCGGCCGATGACGGCACGTTCTACGACACCCGCGGCCAGGTGCAGCAGGACCCGTATTACCGGGGCGAGCCCGCTCCCGCCGCGGCGCCGGAGGAGGATTCGTTCTGGGGCGGCGGCCGGCGCGAGGTGGCGCCGCAGCCGGGTACGGCCGATCCGAGCCCGACGGTCGTGGTCGATGACGGCCCGATCGACTATGCCCGCGCCTATGCGGCGCTCGACACCGAGCCGTTCCCGGTCCAGGCCTTCCGCTGGCGCAAGGCCAACCCGTCCTTCCTGCGCCAGGAGGTCGCCTATGGCGGCCGTTACGCCCCCGGCACGATCGTGGTCGATCCTAGGGCGCGCCACCTCTACCTGGTCCAGGAGGGCGGACGGGCGCGCCGCTACGGCGTCGGCGTCGGCCGCCAGGGCTTCGCCTGGAACGGCGTGGCGACCGTCAATTCCAAGCAGGCCTGGCCGGACTGGTATCCGCCCAAGGAGATGATCGCCCGCCAGCCGGCCCTGGCCCGCAGCGTGTCGAAGCTCCAGAGCGGCCTCGGCGTTCCGGGCGGCCCGCGCAACCCGCTCGGCGCCCGCGCCCTCTACCTGTGGCAGAACAACAAGGACACGCTCTACCGCATCCACGGCACCACCGAGCCGGAGAGCATCGGCCGCAGCGTCTCCTCGGGCTGCATCCGGATGATCAACCAGGATGCGATCGACCTCTACGTCCGGGTCCCGGTGGGGGCGCAGGTGGTGGTGCTGGGCTGAGTCCGGCCGATGGCCCGGGACGGCTCTCGCCGCCCCGGACCGAGGCGGGCTGCTCTTATACTAACGGTCGTTGGAAACGACCTTTGGTTCCGTTCTCGAATTTTTGTCAAGCCTCTGGCTTGGCATAGAAAATTCGAGATGGCTCAATGGCCCGATGCGTCAGCATCTTGGGCCATTGGTATTACTGCGGCGGCCGGACCTTCGGGCTCGGGATTGCCTGTGCCGTCGCCGGGTCGGCCAGGATCGCCTTGACGGTCGGCACGGCGGCGGCGGCGGCGACGAGGCCGGTGTTGCGCCGGGCGTAGAGGCCCCAGACGGTGACGATCAGCGTGACCAGCGCGCCGGTCAGCGTGGTGGCGGTGTCGGCATCGATCCAGCCGCGCCCGACGGCGATCCCGCCGCCGAACTGCAGCAGGGTGCGCAGCAGCGCGGTGAGCTGTTCCGGGTTCATGCGATCCTCTCGGGTAAAGGGCGGCTGGTGAAAGCCGGAATCTCCGCCTCAGGCCGCGACGGGCCCGCCGCAGGCGGGGCAGGCCTTCGGTGCCGCGGGCCGATCGGGAGCGGTGTGGAGCGCCAGGGCGGCCGCCCGCACGTCCTCGACCCGGCGGCCCCAACCGCGGCCGAAGCGCGGCCAGTTCGACAGCGCCCGCAGGAACGTCAGCCGTCCGTCACTCAGGGCGTTCACCAGCTCCGGCACGTTCCGGCCTTGGAGCGCGGCCAGCGTCACCGGGCCGAGCCGCCCGTCGTCGGCGATCCCAAGCGCCCGTTGCAGCCCGATCACCGCGCGGCGCGGGCCGCTGTTCACCGCGAAGTCGAACAGCGCGTAATCCAGACCCGCCGGCAGCGCGTCGCCCTGGATCGCGTCCCAGAACCGGCGCCGGTAGATCGGGGCGACGGTCGCGGGTGTCAGCGCCTGCACCTCGGCCCGTGTCGCCGGCCGGCCGAGCTCGAGGCTCAGCGTACCGATCGTGACGCCCAAATTCGTGGCGCCCCCGGGGTCCTGCGGATCGTCCGACCATCCGCCCTCATGTGTCAGGACGAGGATCAGCGCCCGCTCGAACGTCGTCGCGGTCATGCGTCTCTCCAGGGTGTGAAGGGTATGCGCGGCGCGCCGGCCGGGTGGCCCGGGCGCGTGTCAGGCCGCGATCAGAGCGTGGCCGCCTGGCGCCACAGCGCGTCCAGGGCCGCCGCGTCGTAGCCGAGGGCGGCGCCGAGCTGCGCCACCATCGGGTGTCCGCGCTCGAATGCCGTCGCGCCCGACAAGAGCATCCGGGCCGCGAACCGCTCGGCCTCCGGCAGCGCCTCCACCGCCGCGGCGATCGGCGCCGGAAGCTGGCCGGTCATCACCGCCGCCAAGGCCGCGTCGTGCGTGATCGCGCCGGCTTGCGCGAGCGCTTGGAAGAACTGCCGATCGGAGATCGCCGGCAGCGCCCCGGCCGTCACTGGCGCAGACTGGAGCGCGGCGAGCTGCGCCGCCAGGGCATCCCGCTCCGCCACCGCCGCGTCGCGCTCGGCCAGCGCCGCATCCCGTCCCGCCAGCGCCGCCGCGTCGATCCCCGCCAGCACCGTCGAGAGCGGGAACCCCGCGGCTTCCGCCTGCGCCGGGGTCAGCGCCCCGCTCGCCACGAACTGCGCCTCTCGCGCCCCCGGTGGCGTGACGTATTGACCGATGATGACATGCCAAGAGGGAGGCTGCTCATCCCCGACAGGACGGCCACGATACAAGAATTCGTAGAGATAGGGTTCGCTCATCATGTCCTCACGCCGCGACCGGGCTGTCATCCGACAGCCGCCGCCAGTTGCCGTTTGAATAGTATGCAATTACGCCCGTTCCTGCCCCCGCTGCTTCGGATGATTTGCGAGCGTTTGAAGCGTAAATAATCGATCCAACAACACCTGTCGGCATCGTCGCTACAGTATATGCAGCCAATCGCAACAATCCGTTCACATTTACCGATCTGGTGAATGTGGCTACACCCGCGCCATCGAGTTGCAGCGCCATAAGCGACGTGCTGTTTCCATTTAGCACTGATAGCCATAGGCCACCGCCGACGTTTTGTGTTAAGTAGCAGGATATTTCTCCGCCATAATTCGATGCCTTTTCTATTCTTATTGAAGTGGCGCTAGTTCCGTCGCTTCCTGGATTGCTCGCCATCCGCATCACCACGGCGTTCGCGGCGGTCGAGAACGAGGACACCGTCAGGGCGCCGAAGGTCGGGCCGTCGCTGGTGCCGAGCCCGAGCGCAGTGGCGCCCGAGGCTGCCGTGCCGGTGAGGACCGCGCGGCCGGAGGCGCTGGCATCCAGGATTTCGGCCGCCGCCGGTCCGGTGACCGGCTTGCCGGAGGCGCGGACATAATCGACCACGCGCCAGTTGCCCGACGCGTCCGAGACCGCGAGCGCCGTGTCGCCGGCGGCGATGACGAGGCTGGCGCCCCCCGGCAGGACCAGGCTGGCGGCGTTGTGCGTCAGGGTCGCCGCCCCGGTGAAGCGCAACAGGCGCACCCGGTTCGGGCCGGTGCCGAAGCTCGTGACCGTGCCGGACCCGGTCAGCGCGACCCGCAGGCAGCCCAGCCCGCCAAGGTCGACCGTGCTGGCAATCGGAACCGAGGCCTCCACCGCCGTGAGGTCGAGGCCGCCGGTCGCGCGGTCGACCCGCAGCGCCTCGCGCCAAGTGCCGCCGTCCGACGACACCTTGAGCCGAAGGTCGTCGTCGCCGGTGAGACCGAGTTCCGCCCGGCCGGAAAAGCCGGATTGGAACAGTAGCGACAGGGTGTTGCCGGAGGCCTGCTTGTTGAGGGTGTAGCGCAGGTCACCGGTCCCACCCTCGCCGGTGGTGAGGGCCGTCCAGAGCGCCTTGTTCAGCTTGGCGGCGAAGGGGTTCGCGGCATCGGCGGTGGTGCCGAGGCCGAGCCGCGTCAGGTTCTGCAACGCCGTCAGGGTCGAGCGGAACGAGGCCCAGGCCACACCTGTATAGGTGTAGAGGTCTGCCTCGTCCGCCACGAAGGCGAGCCAGCCGGGGCGCGGCACGAAGGAGCGCCACGCCCCGTCCTGGTAGCGCACCACCCGGCCGGCCCAGCCGGTCCACGCTCCGGTGGGGGAGGCAGCCGCGATCAGGTAGCGGTCGCCCTCGGCCGGGCTGGTGGGCGGCGCGGTCAAATCCTTGTCGAGAACCGCGAGCTGGACCAGCGTGTCGAGGGCGACGAGCGCCTCGTTGTGGGTGACGTGCTTTTGCGCCTGCGCCGCTTGCAGCAGCGGCAGGGCGAGGTTGGCGGTTGCTGCGTCAGGCATACAGGGTCGCCCTCAGGGCCGCGCCGCGGCCGTAGGTTGCCGAGACTTGGTGGATGGCGACGGACAGGCTGGTGACCGGCCCGCCGAAATCAGCCGCCTGGTGGGCGGTCGTGTAGGTGACGGCGGGCGCCGACAAGTCGAACGAGCGGAGGACGGTGGAGCCTGCCAGCACGTCGAGGGCGTAGGCCTCGGTTTCCTCGGCCAACGGCACCTCGACCTGTTCCCAGGGGTCGCCGTCGATCCGGGTACGCCGCACCCACGACAGGACCAGGTCGCCCGACGCCGCCCGCACCATCCGGGCCTGCGCCGGGGCGTAGGGGCGCAGGCCCACGCCCCGAAACGCCAGGGTGGCGCCGGTGAAACTCGGATCGTCGGACGGCCGGCCGAGCGGCCCCCAGCGCCAGGCGAGCGGCAGGGTGCGCAGGGACAGCGGCATCCCGGATTGCACCAGCGCATCGGTGAGCACCACGAACGGGCTGCCGGCCGGGGTCGGGGCTCCTAAGGCGAAGTCGGTCCCGAGCTGGCCGCGCAGGAGCGTGGACAGCCGATAGCGCCCGGGCGCGAGCAAGCTGGCTTGCGCCCATTGCAGCACCTCCCATTCCCCGGACGGGGTCAGCAGGGCCGCGACGTTGGCCCCGTTGAGCACGTCGAGTTCGGGGGCCGAGACCAGCTCCACCCCGCGCGGCACCTCCACGTAGACGCTGCTCACCCGGTCCCACCGCGCGCACGGGCCCGGGTAGAGCTCGGCCGTCAGCCGCCCGATGATCGACCGGGCGCCGACCGTCGCGTCGTCCGCGAAGGCCCCGCCGGCGGTCGAGCGCAGGACCGCCACCGGCGACCACGGCGCCGTGTAGGCGGCGAGGTAGGGCGCGTGCGGCACCGCATCCGAGCGCAGGAGCGGCAGGTCGAGGAAGTGGAACAGCGCAACCCCGACCGTCGCCGGCGGCTCGGCCGGCCGCGGCGTCGCGGTGCCGTCCCGGTAGGCGAACACCGCCAGGTCCGTGCGGATGCCGCTCGCCGGCCGGCCCCCTTCCAGGCCGAGGCGGGTCAGCCGGTAATCGGCCCCGCTCCCGGCGAGGGAGAGGGTGACGACATCGCCGGCATCGAGCGCCAGGCAGGACGGCGGCAGGGTGGCCCCGACCTGCTCGCGCTCCACCACGCCCTGATAGAGCAAGGCCTGTGCGATGCCCCGCGCCGCGCCCTCGTCCAGGCAGAGCGGCACCGCCACCCGCTGCACCGCGTTGGCCCGGCCGTTGGTGCGGCGCGCCTCCACGGAAGCCGATTGGTAGCCGCGCTGCGGATCGATGTAGGTGAGCGCCACCACCCCCGGCAGCGCCGTCTCCTCGCCCCGCGTGCGCCGGTAATCGCCGGCGCTGCCCTCCCGCGCCACCAGGTCGTCGGCGGTGAGCTGGAGCGCCGGCGCTCGCGCCAACGGCGCGAAGACCAGGCGCCCGGCCGACTCCGCCGCGTCGAAGAAGAAGCACGTCCGCAGTGGTTCGAGCGAAGCCCGCGGCGTCTGCACCTCCGTGACCGCGTAGCCCTCCACCAGGCCGTAGAGCTGGCCGACATCGATCGGCACGCCGAGCCCCCCGCACAGCTCGGCCACCACATCGGCGATCGGCGCCAGGCCGAGCCGCCCGTTGATCCAGTGGCCGAGGCGGTAGTTGGGTCCGTCGCTCCAGACGGCCGCCTGGCGCGGGAAGTCCGGATAGGGCCGGGCATCCCACGTCCAGACGAACAGCCGCTCGGGATCGACCATCCGGCCGCCATAGACGGCCGAGACCGGGTTGCCGGTGGTGCCCTGCCAGTACGCCAAGGTGGCTTCCAGGTAGGCCCGCTGCGCCGCCGGATCGCGCCGCCCGTTGGAAGAGTAGGGCAGGAAGCTTTCCGACGACTTCGGGTCCACGAAGACGTTCGGCTGGTTCATGCCCTTGTCGATCGCGGCGCAGCCGAGTTCGATGAAGCGGACGGGCTTGGCTTCCGGCACCCACCCCGTTGCGGCGGCCTGGCGCACCCCGCCCGGGCGGTGGCGATGCGGGTTTCCCCACCAGGCGCGCAAATCCTTGATGCGGAAAACCCAGTGCTCACCGTAAGCGGTGTCGGCGATCGGCACCCGGTTCTGTGCGTCGCGATCGGCAGAGGTCGGATAGTACCAGTCGAACAGCTCGCCGGCCGCGACGTTGCCGGCGAGATAACCCGGATCGTAGGGCGACGGCGCGCCGGACGTGAACGTGTTGCCCTTGGCGTCGAGATGGTCGAACCCGTCGCGCCAATCGGCGAGCGGCATGTAATTGTCGATCCCGATAAAGTCGATATTTTGGTTCGACCACAGCGGGTCCAGGTGGAAATAGACATCGTTCGAGCCGTCGGCCGGACGATGATTGGCGTATTCCGTCCAGTCGGCCGAGTAGCCGAGCTTCGTGGCGCTCCCCAGGATCGACCGCGCGTCGGCCGCGAGGCTGACGAGCTGCGCCACCGCCGGATACGTCGAGGCGCTAGAGCGCACGGTGGTGAGCCCAATCATCTCCGAGCCGATCAGGAAGGTATCGACCCCGCCGGCGGCCTCGGCCAGGCGCGCGCAATGCAGGATGAACCGGCGGAAGGAGAATTCCGCCTTGGCGCTGGTGACCGTCCTGCCGTTCCACGCGAGGTCCCCCGGCGCCACGGTGCCGAAGAACGCCGCGACCTGGTCGGCTGCCGCCGCGGTCTTGTCCGGGCTGCCAGGCCGGCCGGGGGCCGGGTGGCAGGTCACGCGCCCGCGCCAGGGGAAGGCGGCTTGCTCCGCCGCCCCATAGGGATCGGGCAGGCCGTTGCCGGCCGGGATATCCATCATCACGAACGGGTAGAGCGTGACGATGTAGCCGCGCTCCTTGAGCGCCCCGATGAGCTGCACCACCGACAGGTCGGACGGCGCGCCGCCAAGCAACGGCGTGCCGGAGGCGCCGCCGCTGACGATGGACGCCGCCGCCCGGTCGATCCCGCCGGCGAGCCATTCCGGCTTGGTGGTCTTACCCGCCGTCTCGGCCTTCGGGACGATGCGGCAGGCGCCAAGCCGCAGGTCGGTGCCGTGCCAGGCGACCACGAGCGAGACGTGGCGGCAGCGCGGCGCCTCGACGGCGAGCTGGTCGAGGGCTTTCAGCGCATCGACCCCGCCCGACACTGTGTTCTGCCCCGCGATCCCGCCGAAGGTCGAGGCGTTGACCGGCACGGTGGCATAGGTGAATTCGCCCATGCTCGGGATCATCGTGACCGCGGTCACCAGCTCCTCGAGGCGCGGCCGGCCGGAGGCGTTGGGCGGGCGCCGGATCACTTCCGCCGTGATGACCGGAACCCGGTTGCCAAAAGCCGCGAGCGGCAAATCCTCGAACACGATGTAGGCCAGGCCGCGATAGGCCGGGGCGCTGTCGGCGCCCTCGACCGCGGCAATCTTCGGGTCCGGCCCCTGCGCCTCGTCGCCGAGATAGACCCGGGCGCCGTAGGCCGAGAGGTTGATCGGCTTGCCGTCCGCGTAGACCTGCCCCACGGCGACGATCGGGCCTTCGCACAGGGCAATCGCCACGCTGACGCTGTAGGAATAGGTGACGTTGAAGGCCTTCTGTCCACCGCCGCCCTTGCCGCCGGAGGATTTGACTTTCTCGACCTTCTGCACCTCCTTGAGCTTGGTCGCCCAGATGATCTGGCCGCCGATGCGGACGCGGCCGAAGACGCGCGCGATGGCGGCGCCTTCGGTCGAGGCGGTGACGTGGAGGTCCGACAGGCGCGGGCCGAGATTGACCTGTGTTTTCGGCTTCGAGCCGAATAGGGCGCGGTCGAGGGCGCTGCCGCCGGCGGCGCCGACCATCTGGCCGATCGCGCCGCCGATCGGGCCGCCGAGGGCCGTGCCGACCGCCTGGCCGACAGTGGACAGGACGAGCGTGCTCACGTCGGGAACTCCGGCGAGGGTTCGGGCGAGGGTTCGGGGAAGCGGAAGGCGTAGGCGATGCGCCGGGACCAGGCCGGCGGGATCCAGGTCTCCACCACGGCGTGGCCGTCATAGGCATGGATCATGTGCGAGGTCCCCGAGAGGATCCCGCAATGCTTGGCCGGGAGGCGGTCGCGCCAGCGGAACAGCAGCACGTCGCCGGGCTCGGCCGCGCCCGGTTCGAGCGGCACCAGGTGGCGGGCTGCGGCGTCCCGCAACGTCTCCTGCCCCCGGTCCTCGGCCCAGCTCGGCGTGTAGGGCGGCGGCGCCTCCGGCTCGGTACCGTACAGCTCGGCATAGACGCCGCGCAGCAGGCCGAGGCAATCGGCGCCGGCGCCCCGGACGCTGGCCTGGTGGTGGTAGGGCGTGCCGAGCCAGGTCCGCGCCAGCACGACGATGCGCGCGCGGGTGTCAGCCGAGGCGGCCTCCGTCATTGTCTGCCCCCTGTACTGCATAGGCCACGGCGTAATCGTTGCCCGGCAAGTCCGGGAAGCCGCGGAAGTTGACGACGTTGGCGAACTTGTCCCGGCAACTCGCCAGGGACTTGTCGCAGCCGGCGACGACCTGGAAGGCGTCGCCGGCGACGATCGGCGCCGGCATCGGCTCCCACAGGTCGAGGGCGGCGAGCGGGCCGATCCGGGCATGCGCCCGCACCTCGACCGCGGCGCCGGCATTGGCCCCGGAGGTCCAGACCAGGCGGCCGGCCTCGAACCAGCCGCTCGCATGGGCGGAAAGCCCGGAGGCGATCAGGCTGCGGGCGCTCCGCACCGTCGCGACCGTGCCGCTGCCGCGCATCGCCGGGGCGGCGGCGTCGATCCGGCAGCGGGCATCGCCGAGGAGCGCGTCGCAGGTGCGCTGGTAGACCCGGCCGCGGGGCTGGTTCAGGCTCTCCGCGAGGCCGCGCACCTCCGCCGTGAAGGCGGTGGGCCCGCGCGAGACCTCGCCGATCGTGCCGGAGAGGACCAGCACCTGGTCGGCCGGGCTTGCCCAATCGACCCGCCAGACCGCGACCGTCGCGCCGTCGAACAGGCCGCGGGCGAGTTCGGATTCGGCGAGGCGCCCGCTGGTGAGGGCGCCGACGATCTCGAGGCTGTCGGGGCTGAGCCCCGTGCCCTGTTCGAGGGCGGTGCCGGTGGCGCCGCTCTCGGCCGAGCAGGTCACGCCGTCGACGGTCAGGTCCTCGTCGTGATCGGTGAAGCCGAGGCGCAGGCCGTCGGTGCGGGTGACGATCCAGCACTGGCACAGGGAGGTGATCCCGCTCGCGAGGCTGGCGGCGAGGCCGGGCGGCAGGGTCTTCATCTGCGGATCTCGATGATCGGGATGTCGGCGACCACGCCCGCGCGCAGGGCCTGATGGTCGATCTCGATGCGGTCGGTGGCGAAGCGCACCGGCACGTCGAAGGTGAAGCCCGCCGTCACCACGGCCCCGAGGCCGGGCGCGGCCGCGAGCGTGACGCGGCCGGTGGTGGCATCGAGCGTGAAGGCGGGGCCTGCGAGCGCCACCCCGCCGACCGCGACCGCGACCGAGCCGGCGACCGGCTTGGTGATCGGGCGGGCGTAAGGCGCGAAGGCGCCGCCATAGGTCTTGGCGAGCTGGAACACCCGCGTGGTCCCGTCGCCGGTACCGAGAACCTGATCGGTGGCCCCGGCTCCCGGCGGGGGGCGCGGAGGCGTGATCGAAGGTGTCGCGCCAGCGAAAGCCGTAGAGGGGCCCGCGTCGTTCCTCGAAGAAGGCGATCAGCAGCGCCACGTCCTCGGCCCGGCGCAGGGCCGGACCGGCATCGTAGCGGCGGCGGGAATGGCGCCAGAGGCTGTTCCTCTCCTCGTCGCCGGAGCCCAGCGTGACGATCTCGGTGCGCCGCTCCGGTCCGCCGCGGGAACCGTAGGACAGGGCGAGGGGGAAGCGCACCTCGTGGAAGGGGCTCGGCATGGTTCTCTCCGGCTCCTGAAGCTCACAGACCCCGCAGGCCGCGCTGCACCGCCCGGGCCAGGGCGGCGCTGACCTGTGCCTCCGAGCGATGGAAGCTCGGGGCATCCGCAGTGGCGATCGAGACCGAGACCTGGACGGTCGGTGCGGGCGCCGGCGCCGCGACGCTGTGCGTGGCCGGCAGGATGCGCCCGGGCTGGAGCGGCACGAAGGTCTCGCGGCCGCTCTCGCCCACCGTGTAGGCGACGCCCGGGGTGACGGGGCCGCCGGCGGCGCGGCCGGTCGGGTTCTGGGTCAGGCCGAGCGAGCCGAGGGCGTCGCCGATCAGGTCGGCGCCGGGGCTGCCGCGGCCGAACAGCCCGTCGAAGGCCCGGTCGAGGCCCCGGCTCGCCAGCGTGGTGGCGAGCCGGGCCACCACCGTGGTCAGGCGCTCGCCGTGCAGGATCGCGCCCTTGAAGCTGTCGGCCAAAGCCGAGCCGAGTTCCCGCGAGGCGGATTGGGCGGCGCGCTGCGCGGCTTCGGCCCGCTCGACCTGGGCGGTGGCGGCGCCGTAGGCCTCCGCCACCCGGTCGACCTCCTCACGGAGTGCCGGCGTCACCGCGAGATCGGCTTTCTTCGCCGCCTCCAGCAGGCGGAACGCCGCCTCGGCCTTCGCGGCGGCGCCCTCCTCCCGGCCGACCGCATCGGCTTCGATCTTGAGGAGCCCGGTGCGCCGGGTGAGGCGCGCGACCTCGTCGCGGAACGCGTCGTCCTCCGGCTGTGCCGCCTTCGTCGCCGCCCGCGACCGGGCGGGCGCCCGCGCGGGTTCGGGAGTGGGTGGGCCCGGGGCGGCCGTCACGGTCCCGGCGAGGCTGCCGCGGGGCGCCGCGTCGCTGATCGCGAAGGCATCACTGATGCGGGCGCGGATCGCCGCGCCCTCGCTCGAGGCGGCCTTCACCCGTTTTCCGAGATCGGCGACGAGGGCGGCGGCGGCCGGGATCTTGTCCGCGATGCTCCCGACCGCCCCCGCCACCGCCTCGAACCCCGCCACCGCCTCGCGGGAGGCCGAAGCGGCCTCAGCCAGGCGGGAGGTCAGGCTGCCGACGGCGTCGTCGACCCGACGCAGCGAGGCGCCTTCGCCGGTGGGCACGGCACTCGCCTGCTCCAGCGCGCGCTGGAGTTTCCCCAAGGCCTCCGGCGCGGCCATGCGGGCCAACTCGTCGCGGACATCGGTCCCGGCCCGCGCCATCGCGGCCGAGATGCGCCCGGCCCCGGCCTCGACGGCGCGCTCGGCCTGACCCATCGCCCCTTCGGCGAGCGGCCCGGCCCGGGCGAGCTCGCGCTCATAGGCCTCGACATTGGCCTCCAGGGAGACCACCAGGCGCTCGATCTCGGTCGTCATGCGGGCGATCCGTCGTCGGGGAGATCGTCATGGAGGCCGGCCTGGAGCCAGGCCCAGAGCGCGTCCTCCTCCTGCGGCGTCGGGGCGCTGGCTGCGTCCGGGTCGCGGGCGCGGTTGAAGCCGTCGATGTAGGCGGCGAGCTGCCACAGGCTCATCGCCCGCAGGTCGGCAGCCGGCAGGCCCATGGCGGCGGCGGCCCCGTAGAACGCCGCGAAGGCGATCCGTCCCTCGGGTCCTGCGGCACCGGCCGGGCGTCCGACCCGCTCGTCTTCGGTGCCCTCGAGCGCCGCCGCCAGCACCAGGGCGGCCTTGGCGATCAGCGGGATGCAGGGCAGCCCGTCGAGGCGTTCGGCGACGGCGTGGGCCTGCGGCACCGGGGTGCCGCCGCCGATCAGGCCGAGGCGCAGCACGTCGCGCACGTCCCGGAACCGGTAGAGCCGTCCGGCATGGAAGCGGTGCAGCAGGGCGGCGGGCCCCGCCCCCGTCGCCTCCTGCAGAGCCTCCAGGTCGCCGATGGCGAGGCGGAAGCGGTGGGTCGTTTCCTCGAGGGCGAGGTCGATATGGCCGTCGCGGCTCATGGCACCCTCACGCGGCGGCCGTGAAGGCCACGGCCCCGGTCGATTGCAGCGCCACCGACACGGTGCAGCGCTCGCCGCGCACGGCGCCGACCTCGAAGCTGGTGAGGTGAAACAGCCCCTCCCAGGCGCCGCCGCCCTCCGCTCCGGTGCCGCTCACCTCGACCCGGGCGCGCACCGGCGCATCGGATTCGAAGGCGGCGCGCCAGCGGGCGATGCTCTGGCGCGCCATCACGCCCTTGCCCGAGACCGCGGCCGACTTCGACACCGCGAAGCGGTCGACGAAGGGCGCGGCGTCCTCGTTGGCGCAGTCGGGCACGACCGAACTGTTGGTCTCCTTGGTGAACTGCGCCGCGCGCTCGGTGAGGCCGCAGGGCGCCTCGAAGGTGCCGGCCTTGGTCAGGCTCTCGAGCTTCACGGCGATGGCCGAGAACGGCAGGGTGGTGGGCTGGGCCATGAGGTTTGCTCCGTGGGAAGTCAGAAAGCTTCGGCGGCGACGGCCCCGAAGCGGGCGACGCCGTGCCAGGAGCCGGGCCCGAGGGGTTCCGGCAGCACCAGGCTGCGCTCGTGCGACAGCCACAGGAGTTCGCCGCGGGCGAGCGTCAGGTCGGCCTCGTCGAGGGCGGCGCTGACGGCGGCAAGCAGCTCCTGCACCGGCCCCAGGCCCCGGGCGCCGCGCAGGAAGGCGTGGACGGTCAGGCGGCAGGCGCAGCCGCGCCAACCCTGCGCCTCGTAGGGTCCGACCTCCGGCGGATCGACGCGCAGGAACGGCCATTCCTCCCGGGCGCTCACCGCCTCGCGCACCCGGTCGCCGACGAGGGGGCGCAGGGCCGGATCGGCGAGGAGGCGGGTGCGGACAGCCCGCAGGAGCTGGGGCGAGAGGTCGAGGCCGGCCATCACCCCTTCCCCATCAGGCGTGCGATCGCCGGGCCGATCACCGGCCGGGCATGGCGCGTCGCGGTGCCGAATTCCCGGGCGACCAGGCCCGGCGCCTCGACCGTGACGGCGGTGCCCGCTCGCGTTTCCGTCGCCTCGGCGCGTCCGTAGGGCAGCTCTCGCTGAATATCGGCCGCGAGCGTGGTCGCGGTCTCCCGCGCGCGGGCCCGCGCCGTCGCGCTGCCGGCGCGGGCGAGGCGCGCGAGCCGCGCCCGCAGCGGGCCGGTCTCGACTCTCTGGGTCACACGGGTCTCCCCTGGATGAGGGCGTGGCTGCCGGCGGGGTCGGTCTCCACCGTGACGATGCGGTGGCGGGTCCCCGCCAGGGTGATCTCGTCGTCGATGTCCGGGGCTGGGCCCGGCGTCAGCACGACCGCCCGCATCAGGCGCCCCGGCAGGCCGGGTTCCTCGGCGGACTCCCGGATGCCGTCGCACCTAGCCCGGACGGGCTCGTCCGCGGTGCCGTCCGGGCCGACCCGGTGCAGGACGGCCTCGTCGAAGAGGGGGGCGAGGACCCCCCCGAGATGGCGGCCGATGCCGTCGAGGAGGCCCATCACACCACCGCCACGCCGAGGCTGTTGCGGCGCATCACCTCGTGGAAGCGCCGCCCGTAGGAGGTCAGCCCGAGCGTGCCCGGGGCCGCGTCCGGAGGTGGGTCGCGGCGCTCCAGGTGGAGCGTGCCGCTGCGCAGGGCCTTGAGGTCGAGGGCGCCGGCCCGGGCGAGCTCGGCTTCCGCGCCGCCCTGCCCGTCGAGGGTGAGGGTGTGGGCGGCATGCAGCATCCGCCCGAGGGCGGCATCCGCCGCCGGCCAGGCCGCCCCGACCCTGGGGGCCGCCTCCGCCAGCGCCCCGGCGATCGCCGCGTCGGCGACGCCCGCGAAGGCCGGGAAGCGGGCCCGGAAGGCCTGCGGCGTGATCGCGTCCGCCATCTCACGCCTCCCCGCCGGAGGGCGGCCGATCGCGGCCGCGGCGGCGTTCGGGGCGCGGATCCTGAGGCAGGTCCGGCGGCCCCGGATCGGGCTCCGCCTCGACCCGCACCTCGCCCGCCGCCTCCCAGGCGGCAAGGCACGGGTCCGGCCGCTCGGGCAGCGTCAGCACGGCGCTCTCGCCGGGCACCAGGAGCCGGGGCGCGCGAGCGCCCTTGGGCCAGATCAGCCGGGGGCCGGCGGCGTGGTTCGTCACCCGCATCATGCTCAAAGCCCTCCTAGATGCCGTCGAGGTAGCGGCAGGCGGCGGGGCGGCGGATGTCGAGGCCGCCGAGCCGGAAGGCGCCCGGCACCTCGAAGCGCCACGGGCCGGTCTGCCAGGCCGGGAAGAACCGGAACGGCATCGGCAGCCACAGCTTCAGCACGGAAGGATCGCGGCGATAGGCGACCATGCGGGCGCTGCCGCCGGTGCCGGCGGTCTCGAGCGCCCGCACGCCGTAGACCGTCAGGTCCTGCCCGGTCTCCAGGGTGTAGACGTTGTGGCGCCGGATCCAGTCGAGCAGGGTGAGCGGGCTGATCCCGTCGAGGCGGCGAAGCCCGATGCCGAGCATCTGCTCGTAGGGGAGCAGCAGGGTGTCGGCCATCTCGACGGTGTTCGAGCCGGTGAAGATGCCGATCAACTGGCCGTTGACGTCGGCGAGGATCTGCTCCGGGCTTTTCTGGGCCCAGGCGGTGCTGCCGTTGGTGCCGGTGGCCGCGGCGCTGCCGACGGTCACGCCCGGGTGGTTGAGGAGGCCCGAAAATCCCTTTGCGGGATCGCCGAACAGCGCGACCTGGTCGATGAACTCCTCCGAGGCGAGCCGGGCCGCGTCGGCCTTGTCGGCGTCGAGACTCATGCCCAGCAGCTGGGCCTTGCCGAGCTCCTCGAGGTCGTAGCCGTAGCCGATGCCCGCCATGGCGACGGTGGTCTCGTGCTGGCGGCGCGTGATCTCGACCTTCGGCACGTCGGTGGCCGCACCATGGACCCAGGTCGCCTGGCCGACCCGGTCGACCGAGAAGTAGGTCACGGTCGGCACCCATTCGGGTGCGGCGGTGTCGACCGGGACGAGGCGCGGATAGCGGATCGCCGGGTACTGGGCGCGATAGACGGTGGGCTCGATGAAGGCCTGCTGGCTGACCAGGAAGGCGAGCGCCCGGGGGGCATCGGTGACGAGGGTGCGGGTCATGCGCGTGCCTCTCTTCAGTTCAGGCGCAGGCGGACGAGGCCGCCGGCGGGGGCGGAGGTGTCGAACAGGGCGTTGGCGATGGCGGTGTTGCCGGAGGCGGCGGCGGTGATCGCGCCGGCAGGCGTGACGTAGGCCGGGCTGCCGGCGCTCGCGGCCGAGGCCGTGACCACCCAGACGGCGCCCGAATTCATCACCGGGGCGGTTTCGCCTTTCGCGAAGAGGTCGGTGCCGGTCGGGTTCGGCCTGGCGTTGCGGTCGGCGAGCACGATGCCGCGGAAGACCGCGCCCGACGCCGCGATGCCGTCGTCGCGGCTGCCCTGGAAGGCGGCGCGGCCGAAGCCGATCCCCTCCGGGGTCTCGACGGTGCGGCTGAGGATGGTCGCGGAATTCTGGTCGGCGGCCATGCCCTCGTAGGCGGCGGCCGGGCGGCCGGGATAGCTGGTCTGGACGGGGGGCATCAGCGGGCTCCTGCGGGTTTCCAGGCGTTGCGGAGGGTCTCGACCATGGCGGCGTGGGCCGCCTCGGGGGTGAGGGCGTCGGCGGACCGGTGGCGCAGGGCGTCGCGCAGCGGGTCCGGGGCGTGGGATTGGACGGCCTGGTGCGGGCCGGCGGCGACGACCCGGAAGGCACCCTCGATCGCCGCAGGGCTCATGTCGGCGGCCTCCGCCTCGCCGAGCGCGCGTGCCACCGCCGCGCGCCGGATCGCCTCGGGCGTCAGGCCGGCGGGATCGAAGGCGTCGCCGAGGATCCGGCGGGCCTGCTCCACCAGGGCGCCCCGCTCGGCGGCGAGCGCGTCGAGGGCGGCCTCGTCCGGCACCCGGGCGCGGAGCGCCGCGACCTCGCCGTCGCGCTGGGCGAGAGCAGTCTCGGCGGCCTGTGCCCGCGCCTCGGCCTCGGCGAGGCGCCGGTCGGCATCGCCGATGCGGCAATCCGGGCCGGCGCGCCCCTGCGCCACGATGGCGACGTGGTCGACGATCACCTGGGTCTGGCGGGCGTCGTAGGGGCTGCCGTCGGGGGCGGTGCCGGGGGTCCAGTCGAGGTCGCAGGTATAGCCGACCGAGATCTCGCGCCGCCCGCCCTGCACCGCCGCGATCGCCGCGGAATCGGCCAGCAGCATCGGGATGCGCACGAACTCGCCGTCGCGCACCACCTCGTCGCCGACATGGCCCCGCGCGACCCCGCGCCAGGTCCGGGGCGTCACCGCCTCGGGTGGGTGGTCGAGGGTGACGGGCTTGTGGCCGAAGCTGCGCAAGGATTCGGGCCGGAAGATCTCGTCCGGGTCGCGGTAGATCCGGACCTGCGCGAGGTCCGGCCGGGCGACCTCGTCGCCGCGATAGACCTGGACGTTGCCGGCCCGCGCCGCGCGGGCCTGCACCACCAGGGCGCCGTTGCCGAGCGGGCGCGCGCCCGCGATCCCGGCCGCGGGGCCGAGGCTCAGTCGGTCGAAGATGTGCATGGGTGGGGTCTCGTGGTGGGAGAAGAGGGAAGCCTCACTCCCGATTGGGCTTGGCCAGGTCACAGGCCGGGATGCGCCGCCTCCACCGGTCGCATCGGTGGCTGCGGATAGCACAGTCGAAGTGCTGTAAAGATCCGGCGCGGGATCCCCTCTCCCGTGTGGGAGAGGGGTAGGGGCGATCGAAGATCGCGCAGGGTGGAGACGGTTCAGAACAAAGCACTGAACGTTGAGCTCCGCAGCTCCGCCGCTCAGGTCTATTGCGGAGCCCGAGCCACCCTCACCCCCAGCCCCTCTCCCACACGGGAGAGGGGGGACCCGCGCCATTTCCGGCGATGTGGCTGTGTCGGCCCGTACGGAAGAATGGCGATGAAGTCGAAAGTTCAGCCCGCCGGCCGCGCGAAGGCCGCGGCGATGCCGGGGAAGAGGTCGGCGGCGGAGAGCCAGCCTTCGACGCCGTGAGCCAGGACGCCTTGAGGCACCACGCCCTCGCGGGCGAGCATCGCGGCGGTCTCGGCCTTGAGGCGGCCGATCTCCGCCTTCTCGCGCTCGCTCGCCTGGGCGAGCGGCCGCCAGGCGTAGCGCAGGGGCTCGTCGCGGCCGAGGGCGTCGCGGATCAGGAGACGGTCGAGGCGGGCGATGGCCGGTGTCAGTTCGACGGTCTGCCGCGCCGCGACGTGGTCGTGGTAGTTGCGGATGTCGGATTCGCCGGTGGCGTTGAGGCCGGCGGGCGACTGGCCGAGCAGCCGCGTCACCGGGATGTCGGCGGCGCCTGCCGCGACCTGCAGGAAGAGGCGGGCCACCTCCGGCAGGCCGGAGAAGTCGAGCTGCTTCTGCTGGTAGCGCTCGCCCTCCGGCGAGCGGCCGTCGCCCTCGAGCAGCAGCATCCCGAACAGGCCCTTCATCCGTGCCGCGTAGGCGAAGCGCTCGGTGAGCAGGCGGGTGCCGTCCTCGGTCGAGAGGGCTTGCGACAGGCCCGGCACCGAGATCACGTCTTGCTTGGCCTCGGGCAGCATCGCGGCGATGTGGGCAGCGGCCGCCGTCGCCTGGTCGATCGCCTCCAGGAGCGCCTGGAGCACGCTGTCGCCCCAGCCATCACCCACCGCATCGTCCGGCAGGGCCGCGCCGAGGAGGCGCACCACCCGGGAGGGATGCACCGCCTGCCCGCCCGCGATCGTGTAGGCGATGGGCTCGCCGAACCAGGGCGAGAGCGGGTCGCGCTCGATGGCGCCGGCCTGGATCCGGCCGCGGGGCAGGACGTGGAGGTAGCGCAGGCCCCCCTGCCCGACCGTCTCGGGCTCGAGCGGCAGGCTCGGATCGGGCGCGCCGTCGCCGATCAGCAGCGCGGCGCCGCCATGCAGGCGGGCGAGGCGCAAGGCCCGCAGCAGGCGGTCCTGAAGCCCCAAGCGCTCCTCGCTCGCGGCCAAGGCCGCCGCGACCTCCGGCGGGGCCTGCCAGGCGCGCCACTCGCGCAGCATGTCGAAGGGCACGATGTCGACGACCTTGCGGGCGAGCCAGTTGTCCCGGTAGGCCGCGTCGAGCTCGGCGCGGGCGCGCGGCACGTGGACGTGCAGGTTGCCGGTGCTCTTGTCCCGCGGCCCGCCGAGGCCGGAGACGAGGTTGGCGAGGCGGTCGGCGAGCCACATCACAGGACTCCGAGCAGGCCGTATCCCGGCCGGGCCAGCGCCGAGAAGGCGCGCGAGAGGGCGTCGACCTGGTCGAGGAAGGCGCCGTTGGGGAACGCGCAGAGCTCGTCGACGAAGGCCTCGTTCCAGGGGCCGGCGACGAGGTGCAGGTTGCCGGCCTCGGCCTGGGCCGAGACCGGGGCGGCGCGGGTCGCCTTGTCGCCGCTCTCCGGGGAGGCGCGGGCGTCGTAGCCGGCAAGCCGCCCGACGAGGTACTGCGCCTGCGCCTTGCCGGCCTGGCCGGGATCCTGCGGCAGCGAGATCCGGCAGGACGGGCCGTCCTCGGCGGCGGTGGCCAGGATCAGCCGCTCGACCCCGCCGGCCGAGAGCCGGTCGCGGCGCACGTCGACGACGTAGAGTTGCCCGGTGGGCGCGCGCGCGAGCTTGACGCCGGCGGTGTAGTCCGGCTGGCGTCCGGCCCGCGGCACGCTTGCCGCGAGGTCCCAGGCCCGCACGGTGGTGCAGCCGGCGGGCAGGGCCCGCACGAGGGTGAACCAGCCGCGCTTGAACAGCCCGCCGTCCCGCGGGGCGGGCCGCTGCTGGTACTGGCCCGCCGCCGCGTACTCGCCCATCGTGGCCGTGTCGCGCTCCACGACCGAGCGGGGGAAGCGCTCCGGGAAGAGCAGCTCGCCCGCCTCCCGGCGCGGATCGGAAAATCCGATGCGGGTGGCGCAGGCGCGCTCCGGCTCGAACTCCATCGGCAGCATCAGGTGGTCGTAGCCGAGGTTTTTGGCCAGGATCACCCCCGACAGGTCGCGCTCGTGCAGCCGCTGCATGATGACCACGATGGCCGAGCGGACGGGGTCGTTGAGGCGGGTCGGCACCGCTTCCAGGAACCACTGCGCCACCGCCTCGCGCACCCGCTCGGAATTGGCGCCCTCGACCGAGATCGGGTCGTCGAGGATCACCCGGTCGCCGCGCGAGCCGGTGATCGAGCCGGCCGAGACCGCCTCGCGTAAGCCCGACGCCGTGGTCTCGAAGCGCCCCTTGCGGTTCTGGTCGCGGGTGAGGCGCACCCGCTCGCCCCATAAGCTCCGGTACCAGGGCGAGGTGATCAGGCGCCTCGTGCGTAGGTTGTCGCGGAGCGCCAGCCGCTCGGTATGCGAGACTGCGACGGTGCGTAAGCTGGGCCGGTTCTTCGGCCCCCATTCCCAGGCCGGCCAGAACACGCCGGCGAGCAGGCTCTTCATCGTGCCGGGCGGCACGTTGATAAGGAGCCGGGTGATCTGCCCGGCGGTGACGGCCTCGAGATGGGCGCCGACCGCGTCGATGTGCCAGCCGTGGACGTAAGGGGCGCCCGGCTCGATCACCGGCCAGGCCCGGCGCACGAAGCCCGCCAGGCTCTCTTCGCTATCGAGCCGGTCGAGGGCCCGCAGTAGGGCCGGCGGGTCCTTCAGCCAGGCGCTCGGCGATGGCGCGGAGCTGGGCCCGCTGCTCGCCGTCGAGGAGGCGGAAAGCGGCCTGGGGATCGGGAATCGCGGTGTCGTCACGGAGTTTTCCGTCCCCCTTGCCGTCGAGGTCCCAGGCCTGCCGCTCGAGCGCGATCCACAGCCGCGCCGCGGCGGCGAGGTCGCGCAATGCCGCGACGCGCTTCTGCAGGGCCGCCGCACGGGCGAGCCCGCTCTCCTCCGGGCCGTCCTCGGGCTCGGATTCCTCCGCGATGGCGGCCTGGAGGTCGTCGAGGAGCCGCAGGGTGAGGGCGGCGCCCTGAGCCACCACGATGCGGTGGCTGCCCAGGACGCCGCCCGGAAGGGGCTCGCCCCTGAGGGCCTCGTCGATGGCGATGTCGCCCGCGGGCGCGATCTCCGGCGGGGCGTCGCGCCCCCACCCTTCCGCCCGCGCCCGGCGCCGGAGCGTCGCCGGGCTGACGCCGAAGCGCCGCGCGATCACGGGACCGGATCCCGGCTCCGCCCGATAGGCCGCCGCGATGCCGGCCCAGTCGATGACTCGTCGTGCCATATCGCCTCTTCGGGAAATGAGGAGCGCGGCACGGTCCGGGGCGGCCAACCGGCGGCTGGAGGCCCGCGGACACGCGCCGCCCTTCGCCTCGGTGATGCCGTGGGCCGGGTCCGGGGACACATCCCCGCGTGGCGGGGCAGTCGAGCAGCCACCTCCCCCGAGGGGCAGGCCGCAGACCCGGATAACCTGAAACCCTTGTACCCGCCCCGCCGATGTTCGTCAAATGTTCTCTTCGGCGGGGCGCAACTTTTTCGTGTCGGTCACTCGCGCTCGATCTGCGCCTCGTCGAGCACCACCGGGGTCTCGCGCCCGAACAGCGACAGGGCCACCCGGTAGCGCCGGCGTTCCCCATCGACCTCCTCGACCGTGCCGCGCAGGGCCGCGAGCGGTCCGGCCGTCACCCGCACGCCGTCGCCCAGCGCGAACAGGACCGCCCTCACCGCCTCCTTGTCGCCGTCGTCCCGTTCGTCGCCATGGCCGGTGATCGCGTCGGCGAAGCCCTGGAGCACGGACGGCGCGATGACGACGGCCCGGCCGTCGCGAAACAGCACCCGGGCGATCCCCGGATGGCCCTCGACCCGCGCGAGGTCGCCGTCGTCGTGCAGGCCGACGAAGAGCGTGCGGTGGAGGAGCGGCACCCGGGCGGTGCGGCGGTGGCCCGAGGGAGAGGTCAGCTCGATCTCCTCCCGCGGCTCGAAGGTGGGGATGCCGGCGGCCTCCAGGTCGCCGGCCACCCGGGCGGCCCAGCGCGGCCTGGTCTCGGCGACCATCCAGACCCGGTCGGCCGCCAGCACGATCCGGGCCGGACGGATCCGCCGGCGCCGGCGGCGCCGGATCTCGGCGGCTCGGTCGGCCGGCGGGCGGCCATGGGCGACGGCCTCGCGGCGGCGGCGGGCGATGCGGCGCTTCTTCCCGCTCACGCCGCCCTCCCCGGTTGCCGGTGCGCCGGTCCGGTCAGATCTTGCCGGGGCGATCCGGCGGCGCGTCGGGCGAGGCGATCCGCCCGCTTTCGGCCTCCCGCGTCAGCGCCTCGGTCGTGCGGATGATCCGGGAGCGCACCATCAGGAACAGGCCGACCCCCGCAGCGAGGGTCCAGAGGACGATCAGGGCTACCTTCATGCGCCCCTCCTGCACTGCCGCGGCGCGCAGCGCGAGCCTCTTCGGCGCCGATGGGCCGGCTCTGCCGCGTGCCGGGCGCCGATTGCGGCGATTCGCCACCGAGCCGGCCGAGGGGCGGGAGACCCGGATCGTCCGCTCCGGTCCCGGCGTTGCGCCACCGGGTGGCCGCGCCGTCGGGCGGGCCGCGACGAGGGGCGAAGAATCGGTGGACCATCGGAGGACTCCCGCAACGAAGGATACGGCGCAAGGCTGCCCCCGGGTTAGAGTGGCAGACGGGGTAGGCGCGAACAACGCCGCTTGCCATGGTCCTTGCGGCCAAAGTAGCTACATGATGTAATGACTTTTCTCAATACCTCAAGTGCCAGGGAATTTCGCTGAGGTGATCCAGTCGGGAGAGAACCGGGTCCGCGCCGCGCAGGGCGAGCGGCTGCGGCAGGCGCGCATCGCCGCCGGCTACCGCTCGGCGCGGGATGCCGCTTTGCAGAATGCCTGGCCGGAGAGCACCTACCGGGCGCACGAGGCCGGCACCCGGACCATCGGCCAGGACGATGCCGAGCGCTACGCCGCGCGCTTCCGCCGCGACGGCGTCGAGGTCTCCGCCAAAGGGCTGCTGTTCGGCGACGACGACGCGCCGGAGCCGCTCGCCGAGGGGGCCAGGACGGCGGCCAAGTCGTGGGCCAGGTCGTCGGGGTGAAGGGTTTGATCAGCGCCGGCGGCTTGATCGAGACCGGGGACGAGCAGCCCGGGCCGGAGGGCGACCTGTTCCGGATCACGGTGCCGTTCCCGGTGCCGCACGGCACCATCGCGTTCCGGGTCGCCGGCCTGTCGATGTATCCGAAATACGAGCCGGACGACGTGGTGCTCTGCGCCGAGGCGGGCGAGAGCCCGGATCGCCTGCTCGACCGCTACGCCGCCGTGACGACCGCGGAGGGGCACCGCTTCCTGAAGAAGATCCTGCGCGGCTCGCAGCGCGGCACCTACCACCTGGAGAGCCACAACGCCCCGCTGATGCCCGATTGCCGCCTGGCCTGGGCGTCGGGCATCATCAGCACCGTCCACGCCCAGGCCTGGAGCCGGTTCTGCGCCCGTTCCAAGTCTGGTGGGTGAAGACGGGCGGATAAGGAATCGCTGCGTCGTGCAGCGATTCCGTCAGTCGGCCTGCGCGACCCGGGCGGTGCGGCGCTGCGCGGTCCAGCGGCCGGTGCAGAGGGCGGAGACGTTCCAGGTGCCGGAACCGGAATTGGCCTGGAGCCGGCCCGAGGCGGCACCGCTGGCCGAGCCGTGGCGGACGGTGAGGCCGACCTGGCCGTCGGATCCGATGCGGCCGCTCACGCTCGCGCCGCCCTCCCCCGTCGAGGCCACCCGCACGTCGCCGTCGGCGATGGCGAGCGAGACGGTGTAGCGGCTGTCGCACAGACCCGAATCGGTGACGAGCTGCACCGACCAGGTGCCGTTGAAGCTCCGCCCCTCCGCCGCTTGCAGGCCGGCCGGCAGGGCGGCGCACAGGACGAGAGCGGCGACGGACGACTTGAGCATGGAACCCCCTGTGGTCGAGCCCGGCCGCGTGGACGCGCCGGCCCGTTTTTGGACAGCGTGGCAGAGCGTTGCGATGGGACCGCAACATCCCGCTGCGCGAACACGGGCGGTCGCGCGCTGGACGAGAAACGATGTGGATGGCGGATCATTAACACAGGCAGAACGGCAGCAATATGGCGAGCAGGGGCGCGCCTGTCCGCGGATCGACTGGGCTATGGCCGCGCTTGTTCGCCGTCTTGCCGGCTGGAGACTTGACTATTCCTTGCGGCCCACCCGGGTTCAGAGCGGCAGGGTCGCGGCCATGCGGCGGCGCAAGGGTTCGTCCGGCAGCGGACCGGTACCGGCGCGCAGGTTCGCCGCCATGTGGCCGGGATCGGCGGTGCCGGGAATGGCGCAGGTCACGGCCGGATGGGAGACGACGTATTTCAGCAGGATCTCGGCCCAGGAGCTGCAGCCGATCTCCGGCGCGTAATCCGGCAGCGGCGCGGATCCGAGGCGGCGCAGGAGCCCGCCGCCGCCGAAGGGCCGGTTGACCAGAACCGCGACCCCCTTGTCCGCCGCGAGCGGCAGCAGGCGCTCCTCCACCGCCCGGTCGTCGAGGGCGTAGTTGATCTGGAGGAAGTCCAGCCGCTCGGCCTTCAGGACCGCCTCGACGGCGTCGTAGGCGCTCTCGGTATAGTGCGAGATGCCGAGATAGCGGATCCGTCCTCGCGCCTTCCATTCCCGCAGGGTCGGCAGGTGGACGCGCCAGTCGAGCAGGTTGTGGATCTGCATCAGGTCGAGGCGGTCGGTGCGCAGGAGCTGGAGCGAGCGCGTCATCTGGGCGATGCCCGCCTCGTGGCCGCTGGTCCAGACCTTGGTGGCGAGGAACGGGCGCTCGCGAGCGTTGAGCCCTGCCAGCAGCTCGCCGGTGACGCCTTCGGCCCGGCCGTACATCGGCGAGGAATCGATCACCTTTCCGCCCTTGGCGAGCAAGGTCGCCACCACCTCGCGCAACGGCGTCCGTTCGGCGGGCTTTGCCCCGACATCGAAGCCGCGCCAGGTGCCGAGCCCGATCACCGGCAGGGTCTCGCCGCTCGCCGGGATCGGCCGCCGGTGCAGCTCCGTCGCCTGTGCGGCGGCTCCGCCCCCGACGGAGGCCGCCAGCGCGGCACCCAGGAAACCTTGGCGGGTCAGTCCTCGCCGGCTCGATCCGTCCTCGCTCGTCATCGCGTCTCTCCCCTGTCCGCGCCGCGCCTGTCACGGAACGCCCGCGGGCACTCGCCGGTGCCCTTGGCGAAGAAGCGCGAGAAATAGGCCGGGTCGGTGAAGCCGAGGCCGTAGGCGATCTCGGCGATGCCGAGGTCGGAATAGAGCAGGCTGCGCTTGGCCTCCAAGAGGCGGCGCTCGCGGATGATCCGGCCGGGGCTCGAGCCCGTCACCGCCCGGCAGGCGGCGCGCAGCCGCGCCTCGGTCACCCCGAGTTCCTCGGCATAGGCGATCAGCGGCCGCTCACGGCGGTGATGCGCCTCGACTGCCTCGCGGAAGCGTGCGGTCAGAAGCGCCTGCGGCCCCGGCGAGGCCGGCGGCTCGCGCGTCGCGGCGAGCCGGCGCAGGCCGGCGACCAGGATCAGCATCAGATGGGCCTCGATGGCGCCGCGCCGGCCCGGCGCCGCCCAGGCCAGTTCCCGGGCAAGCTCCGCCACCGCCTCCTCGACCGGGCCCGGCTCCGGCAGGACGAGGGAAGCAGGGCCGGCGAAGAGCGCCGCCAGGTCCGGCTCGCGCCCGCACAGGTCGCGCAGGTAGCGCGCCGAGAGGGTCAGCACCGTCCCCACCGTGCCGTCGGCGAAGCGGAAGCCGTGGGCGGTGCCGGCCGGCACCACCAGCAGGCAGGGCGGCGCGACGGCGAACAGCTCCGCCTCGGCCCGCATCTCGCCGCCGCCATCGGCGATCAGCAGCAACTGGTGCAGGCTCGAATGGACGTGCGGGCGGATGGTCCAGCGGTTCGGGCGGCTGCGATCGTCCAAGGCTTCCAGATGCAGGAAACGGTCGTCGGCGTCCCTCGGCGCCTCGCCGTAGAGAAAGAAATGCGGCACCGCAGGGGGTTGGACGGGATCGGGGCGCATTCCGGGCGGTGTCTCGCGGGACGGGCGGGATCGACGGAAAATCCAACTTTTTCCTCGCCCCGTCCATCGTCAACCGGGCCGGCGCGGTTCACGTTCCGGGGCATGAAGCAGCCGCCGGGCAACGGTGGCGCCATGATCGTAAGGAAACGTCCCCATGCGCACGCAGGTCGCCATCATCGGCGCCGGCCCGGCCGGTCTCTTCCTCGCCCACCTGCTGGCGCGCGCCGGGATCGACGCGGTGGTGCTGGAGCGGCGCACCCGCGACTACGTCGAGGGCCGGGTGCGGGCCGGCGTGCTGGAGCAGGGCACCGTCGCCCTGATGGACCAGCTCGGCCTCGATGCCCGGCTCAAGGCCGAGGGGCTCGTCCATACCGGCACCAACCTCGCCTATGACGGCGAGATCTTCCGCATCGACATGGCGGCGCTGACCGGCGGCTCGGCGGTGACGGTCTACGGCCAGCAGGAGGTGATGCGCGACCTGTTCGACGCCGCCGAGCCCCGCGGCGTGCACATCGTGTTCGAGGCCGAGGACCTGCGGCTCGACGGCCTGACCGGCGATAAGCCCGTCGTCACCTTCACCAAGGACGGCGAGACGCGGACCCTCGCCTGCGATTACGTCGCGGCCTGCGACGGCTTCCACGGCGTCGGCCGCGCGGCAATCCCGGCCGACGTGCTCAAGGTCTACGAGCGGGTCTATCCGTTCGGCTGGCTCGGCATCCTGGCCGAGGTGCCGCCGGTCAACCACGAGCTGATCTACGCCAACCACGCCCACGGTTTCGCGCTCGCCAGCATGCGCTCGCCGACCCGCAGCCGCTACTACGTCCAGGTCGGGCTCGACGAGCGGATCGAGGATTGGTCGGACGAGCGGTTCTGGGACGAGATCGAAACCCGCCTCGGGCCCACGGCGTCGGCGGGGCTGGTGCGCGGCCCCTCCTTCGAGAAGAGCATCGCGCCTTTGCGCAGCTTCGTCGCCGAGCCGATGCGCTACGGCCGCCTGTTCCTGGCGGGCGATGCCGCCCACATCGTGCCGCCGACGGGGGCCAAGGGCATGAACCTCGCCGTCTCCGACGTCGCGATGCTCGCCGAGGCGCTGACCCTCCACTATGCTGACCGCGATGCGTCCGGCCTCGACGGCTACTCGGCCCGGGCGCTCGCCCGGGTGTGGAAGGCCGAGCGCTTCAGCTGGTGGTTCACCGGACTCACCCACCGCTTCCCCGACATGGACGATTTCGCCCGCCGGATGCAGGTGGCGGAACTCGCCTATATCCGCGGCTCGCAGGCCGCCCAGACGGTGATCGCGGAGAATTACGTCGGGTTGCCGATTGGGTTCGGGGGCGAACCGCTGAGCCTGTGACGATCGCAAACGGGCTTCGGTGCTTCGCGGGGTGGTGAGACGGCTTCCAACTCTCCATCGTCATCCTGGGGCCGCGCAGCGGAACCCGGGATCCATAACCGCTGACGGTGCTGGACGACGCGGGACGCTGATCGCCCGATCCTGAAGCGTCAGCGGTTATGGATCCCGGGTTCCCGGCTGCGCCGGGCCCCAGGATGACGTTCCGAGGTGTTGGCGTCCGTGTCGGATCACCAACCCGACCCAGGAGACAAAGCACTCAACGGGACGGCTCCGCCGCAACCTCGCCCCAGCTCTTCAGCGGGAAGGCCCGATCATAGGCCAGGTTGAAGACGAAGGCGTAAGCCACGTAGAACAGCGCGATCGCGATATCCATCACGAAGGCCTCGACGAGGCCGATGCCGAGATACCAGGCGATCGGCGGCAGCAGGATCACCAGCAAGCCTGCCTCGAACAGCACGGCATGGGCGACCCGAAGGGCTAAGCTCTTGCGCGTGTGCCCGGCAAATCGCTGCATCGCGTGGTCGAAGCCGAGATTGTAGACGTAGTTCCACCCCGTCGCCGCCATGGCGCTACTGACGCCGATCACGCCCATCTGCGAAGCGTGCAGCCCGAACAGCACGGTCCCGAGCGGGATGATCAGCGCGAGGCCGATGGCCTCGAACAGGAGCGCGTGACGAATCCGGTCGCGTGTGCTGCGCATGGTCTGGCTCTGAACGCTGCGATTGGTCCGCCGCGTTCTATCTGCGATACTCCGTCTCGCAAGTTGGGACGTATCGCGGAATCGGATGGATGGCCGTCTCCTTCGACCAGCTCCAGGCCTTCGTGGCGGCGGCCGAGGCGGGCTCGTTCTCCGGCGCGGCGCGCCTGCTGCGCAAGGCGCAATCGGCCGTCAGCACCCAGGTGGCGAATCTCGAGGCGGATCTGGGGCTGGAGCTGTTCAGCCGGGCCGGCCGCAACCCGGTCCTGACGCCGGCGGGGGAGCGGCTGCTCTCGGAGGCCCGGGTGGTGCTCGACCGGCGCGAGCACCTGATCGGCGTGGCGACCAGCCTGGAGCAGCGGGTGGAGAGCCGGCTGGTCGTCGCCATCGACGAGCTCTACCCCGAGCACGCGCTCGGCGCCCTCTTCGCCGAGTTCGCCCGTGCCTTTCCTTACGTGGAACTCGAACTGCTCTTCCCGCTGATGGAGGATGTCAGCCGCATGGTGCAGTCGGGCGCCGCCGATCTCGGCGTGATGTGGCGCCAGGAGGTCCTGCCGACGGAACTCGGCTTCCAGACCATCGGCTGGGTGCCGCTCAAGCTCGTCTGCGGCCGCGACCACCCGCTGGCCAAGGCCCGGGTGGAGTGGGAGGAACTGAAGCGCCACCGCCAGATTCTGGTCGCCGCCCGTAGCGACGGCCCCGAGAAGCGCCGCCTGCGGGTCGCCGCCGAGGTGTGGTGGGTCGAGAGCCACTGGGTGATCCTCGAGATGGTCAAGCACGGGATCGGCTGGGCCTTCGTCACCGACCACGTCATCGCGGCCTCGCTAACCGCGCCGTACCTCGTCACGCCGGATCTGCAGTTCGACCAGGGGGATTGGCCGATCGCGCTGGAACTGGTGTGGCACAAGCAGCGGCCGTGCGGGCCGGCGGCGGCTTGGTTGCGGGAGAGGTTCGCGGCGGAGCGGATCGGCGGCGATGGGAGCAGTGCCCTACCGTGAGGCCTCCCGCTCCTCGCCACCCCGCACCAACTCCCCCGCCACATCCCCCAACCGCGGCGCCGGCTCCCGGGTGAACGGCAGCGGCCGGCACACCGCCAGAGCCGCCAGCCCGAACCGCGCCGTCATCAACCCGTTCAGCACCCCCTCCCCGAGCTTCGCCGAGATCCGCGCGGCGACGCCGAGGCCCAGCACCGATTGCACCAGGCTGTCGCCGACCGCGACGCTGCCGGTGACGGCGAGATGGGCGAGCGCCGCCCGGGCGAGGCGCAGGAAGCCGAACAGGCCGGGCCGGCCGCCATAGATGGTGGCGATGCGGCGCAAGAGCCGCACGGCCGCGAAGATCACGAAGCCGACATCGACGATCGCCCGCGGGCTCAACGCCGTCACCGCCGAGACCTGTTTGGCGGCCTCCGCCACCGCGGCCTTGGCGGAGCGGTCGAGGGTGCTGAGCAACTCGGCCTCGGCGATGCCGATCCGGTCCTCGACGTCGAGGATCTGGTCGTCGAGGGCGGCGAGCCGCGCGCGGGCCGCGCTCATCGCCGGGCGCTCGGCATAGAGGCCGGAGAGCTGGCGCACCACGGCCTTGGCGGCGCTGTGGTCGCGGGAGCGGAGCGCGTCGAGGGCCTCCTCGCGCAACGCCTCGATGCGGCGCTCGCGCAGCACGCCCGCCACCTCGCGCCAGACGATGGCCGCGAGCGCCACCACCGCGACCGCCAGCAGCACGAGCGCCAGGATGCCGAGCCAGGGCGCGGCGGAGAAGAGATCGGCGATCAGCCGCTCGATGGCGAGCCCGATGCCGAGCGAGGCCAGCCCCCCCAGCGCCGAGAGCAGCAGGGTCGCCCAAGGCGCGCGCGCGCGCGGCGCCACCGGCACGGCGACGCCGTCGGCGGCCTCGACGATCTCGAACGGCTCCTCCACCATCCGCACGCCGTCGGCGAGCGCCGTCTCGGTGCCGGGCGGCGGCGGGGCGGCCGGGGCCTCGGGGGTGCCAGCCGGCGGCAGGCGGAAGGCGCGGGGCTTGTGGGTCGGGGGATTGGTCATCAGGACCCTCAGGCGAGGCGGTCGCCGATCAGGAAGTTCAGGGCGCGGTCGAGGCGGATCTGCGGCAGGCGGCCCGGGCGGCCGAGCGCATCGCGGGACACCTGCGGCGGCCGGAAGCGCGGGAAGCGCAGCGAGCCCGGCGTCACCGCGCCTTCGAGCACGGCTTCGGGCCGCTCCGGCAACTCGCCGGGGAAGATCGCCGCTTCCGTCTCGCCGTCGAAGGTCTCGCCGTCGATGGTCTCGCCCGCCTCCGGCGTGCCGGCCACCGCCCGGAAGGCGTGCGGCCCGTCATGCACCACCGTCTCGCGGGTCGAGCGTACGGAGGCCAGCGCCTGGGTGCTGACATGGGCGCCCGCGGCCTCCGTGCGCCTTAGCGAGCGGGCGACGAGGAGGCGCAGCAGCGCGTCGAGCCGGTCGTGGCTGGTATGGTGGAGGTGGTCGGCCTTGGTGGCGGCGAACAGGATCTTGTCCGCCCGCGGCGCGAAGAACCGCGACAGCAGGGTGTTGCGCCCGACCCGCAGGCTCATCAGCACCCGGTCCAGGGCCTCCTCCAGCTCGGCGAGGGCCGCCGCCCCGGCATCGACCGCGGCCAGCACGTCGACCAGCACGATCTGGCGGTCGATGCGCTGGAAATGGTCGCGGAAGAACGGCGTCACCACCCGGGTTTTGTAGGCCTCGAAGCGGCGCTGCATCAGGCCGCCCAAGCTGTCGGGGTTGACCGGGCCGTTCAGGATCAGGGGCGCGAAGGTCAGGGCCGGCGAGCCGGCGAGGTCGCCCGGCATCAGGAAGCGGCCCGGCGGCGTCGTCGCCACCGCCTCGGGCCCGGCGCGCACGGCGGCGAGGTAGAGCGTGAACGCCTCGCTCGCCCGCTCGGCCACGATCTCGTCGAGGGGCTGGTTCGGATCGAGAGCCCTTAAGGAGGCGAGCCAGGGCGCCGCCATCGCGGTCCGGCCGGGGCGCTCGGCGGCGGCGATCGTCTCGCGCGACCAGCCCTCGAAGGTCTGCTCGATCAACGCGAGGTCGAGCAGCCACTCGCCCGGGTAATCGACGATGTCGACCATCAGGCTCGCCGGTCCGGTGCGCCAGCCGCTCTTGCGCTCGTAATCGATCTCGAGGCGCAGCTGGCTGATCCGGTCGGTCGAGCGCGGCCAGTGCCGCGTCTCGGTCAGGGCCGCGAAATGGTCCTCGTAGGGAAAGCGCGTCACCGCGTCGTCGGGCTGCGGCACCAGGCGGGCCCGGCGCAGGCGGCCCTCCTGCGAGGCGCGGAGCGCCGGCAGCGGGTGCAGGCCGGTGAGCTGATGCACCAGGGCGGTAGTGAACACCGTCTTGCCGGAGCGGGCGAGCCCGGTGACGCCGAGCCGCACGGTCGGCTGGACCAAGAGGTCGTTCGAGGCCTCGGCGAGGGAGCGCGTCGCCTCGGTGACGGACTTGGCGAGGGAGCCGGCACGCGCGGCGAGGTCGGTCAGGGGCGGCACGCTCTACGCTCTCGCTTCATCGTGACCGGGGAGGTGGCGCGGACACGAGGGTTCCGCAAGGGCTCCGAGCGCACCGGCCTCACGGTGCGGCTTGCGCCTGCCGGCTTCCCGCGCGCTCGGCCTCGGCCCGGGCGATGGCCGCGGCGACGAGGGCCGGGCTCGCCCGCAAGGCCCCGAGCTCGACCGAGGACATCGCCAGCAGCACCGGGGCGAGGCGCTCGGTGGCGTGGCCGTCGGGGTGAACAGGCCGAGATCGTCCCCGGGCTTCACGCCGACGCTGCCGGCGATGCGGGCGGCGTAGTTCTGGATGCGGATCTCGTCCGAGCCGCAGAGCGGCGCGGGCGGGCGCAGGGCCGCCGGCAGGGCCGAGACCAGGGCGGCGGCGAGCGTCGGCAGGGCGGCGGCTTCCGCCGCGAGGCGGGTGCCGTCGAGGACCCGTCCCGGCTCGATCGCCGCGATCGGGCGCGTCGTCTCGCCGATGCCGGCGGCGATGGTGGGGAGCGGCGCCGCTCTGACGGCGCGGACCGGCTGGCGCGGCCGCCCCTGCATCCGGGCGAGCGCCGACCAGGGCTGGACCCGCAGCGCGTTGCCGGCGACGGGGCGGGCTGCGGCGGCAGGGCGGCTCGGCGCCCGCGCGATCCGCCGCGGGGCACCGCCGCGGCCGTGGCCGGCGAGGAAGCGTGCCCGCAGGGTGCGGCCGATCCCCTGGGGTGCCAGGGCGGCGAGCGCCGGCGAGGCCGCCCGGGCTGGCGAGGCCCGGCCCGCCGGGGCGAGCGCCCGCGCGGCGACCGGGGCACCACATTCGGCCGGCGCCCAGCGGCGGACGATCGCTAGGGCCGAGCGGCGCCCGTACTCGCCGTAATAGCGCCGCAGCAGCGACACCGCCGCATCGGCCCCCTGCCCGGCGGTGGCAAAGCCGGTATGGCCCTCCTGGTCGCCGCCGATCTCGCCGTCCCAGTGCGCCCGCTTGATGCACCAGTAATTGTTGAGCTTGACGCAGCGGGCCACGAAGGCCGGATCGCTCGATGCCGCCCAGGCGGTCCAGGCGAGGGAGAGCGGCAGGAGACCATCCCTCGTTTCGCTGCGCCAGTTCGACACCGCCCGCGCCTCGGGCCGGTAGACCGGCATCTCGCGTGCCGGCGTTGCCAGGACGGACGCAGCGGCGAGCCCGTCACGCAGATGCGTGGCGCCATCCCGGATCAGGGCGGCGGCCTCGTCGGTCGCAGGGCCGGCCGCGAGGGTCAGGGCGAGAAAGGCGGTGAGGATCACGGGGTTCTGTTTGCGTTGATGAAGCTAAGCCTGTCTCAAGCGATGGATTGGCCGATGCGTTCCGACGAGGGTGGTGCAGGTTTCTCCTCTTCCCAGTGGACTGCAGGGCTGTTCGGGAAAGGAAATGGCTCATCTCCCCTCTCCCGTGTGGGAGAGGGGCCGGGGGTGAGGGTGGCTCGGGCTCCGGAAAAATCACTGGGCGTCGAGCTGCGCAGCTCAACTGTTCAGGGTTATTGCGGCACCGTCTCCACCCTCACCCCTACCCCTCTCCCACACGGGAGAGGGGATCCCGCGCAAGATTCTAGAAGGTGTTTTCCCCGGACAGACCTGCTTCGATCACACCGACGACGGCACCGCCCCTTCGCCTATTCGTCCTCGCCGTGCCCGAGGCTCTTCGGCGTCACGAACCGCTCGACATCCCCCGCCCCGGCCTCGACCTTGGCCCACGCGTCCACCGCCAGGTCGATCACCGTGATCGCCGCCGTCGGGTACTTCTTGGTCAGCGCCCGCCGGGCCTCGCCCGGCTTCGAGAGCAGCCGGGCGAGGTCCTGGAAGCCCGGATTGTGGCCGATCATCAGGGCGGTCGCGGCCTCGTCCGGGATGGAGCGCACCACGTCGAGGAGGCGCGAGACCGGGGCCTCGTAGATCTGCGGCACGGTCTCGTCCGGCACCGCACCGAGGGCCGGCTTGACGAGGTCCCAGGTTTCCTGCGTGCGCCGGGCCGGCGAGACCAGCACCCGGTCGGGGATCAGGCCCTCCGCCGCCAGGTAGGCGGCCATCTTGGGCGCGGCCTCCCGCCCGCGGGGAGCGAGCGGCCGGTCGACGTCCGAGGTGCCGTCCGGCCAGTCGGACTTGGCGTGGCGAAGCAGGATCAGGCGGCGCATGGCTCTAGCGTCCCTCGCGGCGGCTCAGGAAAGCGAGCTTTTCGAAGAGCCCGACATCCTGCTCGTTCTTCAGGAGCGCCCCGTGCAGCGGCGGGATCAGCTTGCGCGGATCGCGCTCGCGTAAGCTCTCCGGGCCGATATCCTCGGCCATCAAAAGCTTGAGCCAGTCGAGGAGTTCGGAGGTCGAAGGCTTCTTCTTCAGGCCCGGCGCCTCGCGCACCTCGAAGAACACCCGCAGGGCCTCCTCGACGAGACGCTGCTTGATGCCCGGGTAATGCACGTCGACGATCGCCTTCAGCGTGTCGGCGTCCGGAAACTTGATGTAGTGGAAGAAGCACCGGCGCAGGAAGGCATCCGGCAATTCCTTCTCGTTGTTCGACGTGATGATGACGATTGGCCGGCGCGCTGCCCGCACGGTCTCGCCGGTCTCGTAGACGTGGAACTCCATCCGGTCGAGTTCGAGCAGCAGGTCGTTCGGGAACTCGATGTCGGCCTTGTCGATCTCGTCGATCAGCAGCACCGGCCGCTCGGGCGCGGTGAAGGCCTCCCACAGCTTGCCGCGGCGGATGTAGTTGGCGATGTCCGAGACCCGCGGGTCGCCGAGTTGCGAGTCGCGCAGGCGCGAGACCGCGTCGTACTCGTAGAGGCCCTGCTGCGCCTTGGTGGTCGACTTGATGTGCCAGGTCAGCAGCGGCGCGTTCAGGCCCCGGGCGATCTCCTCCGCCAGCACGGTCTTGCCGGTACCCGGCTCGCCCTTGACGAGAAGCGGCCGCTCCAGGGTGATGGCGGCGTTGACCGCGACGGTGAGGTCGCCGGTGGCGACGTAGTTCTCGGTTCCGGTGAATCGCATCGGGCTCGCGTCACGTCCTCTGGAGGATTTGCCTCAAACCTATGCGGCGCAAGCCGCGCTGGCGAGACCCCCGGGCAGCTCCGCCGACGGAGTATCCGATGCATCGCGCTCATCACGCGATTCCGGTTCACCGCATCATGGTGGGCACATGAAGCATCGACACGCGAGCGGGCCCCGCTTCAGCGGGACTCACACGAACCGGCCCGTCTCTGGCTCGAGTGGCCTGCGGTGCCGATCCTCGCCGTGCTTTTCTTCGCCGGCATAGGCCTTGAGCTTGACCATCTGCTCGGCCGAAAGGCTCCCGAGAAAGCTGGTCATGGGGCGCGGTTCATAGGGGGCGGCGGCATCAGGCTGGCGCATATCGGTGGATCGCACCCGGCCCAGCAATCCAGCAAAATGGCGTGCCAGCATTCCCATCACGGTATCTCCCTCTGATAATATGCCCGACCGCCCTTGTTCGTTGCAAGCGTGAACCCGAAGATGTCGCAGTACAACGTTTCCAGCCGTGGGTGGATCGGTTGGACACGTAGGAATCTCCGTCCGCTCAATTGCCCGTAGTTCTGGGCTGCTTCGACCGCAATGGCTGCGCGCTTTCCTTGCAGAGGGCAGTCTGTGCGTGGGTCGCCTTCCAAAAAATTGATGGTGATGATGCTTCGGCTCATCGTCGCGAGAGCAAGGCCGCAAAGCCTTTCTCCGGACCACATTGCTAGATCGAACCGATCCAGCTCGCGTGAATACGCATGATGGATTGCATCCCAGTCCCAGCTTGACGCGGAGCGCCGGTCGGCGTCGATCCATTGGGAGGCCCAGGCGGACGATGCCTTGCTCGTCCATCCGGATAACTGGATTTCTATGCCGAACGTCTGGGAGGCAGCTGTCGCAGCAGCCAACCTGGCGGCCTCGCGGTTGGCCGCATACCGCTGTTTGGCTGCGGCGAGCACTGCAATCTAACTCTGCGGAAGGCTCAATCCATTACAACGGTCGAAGCGCTTCGCCAAGGGGCTTGCGAGCCCCCGCGTCGTGGCTCAAGGCTCCCCGGGGATATCGGTCGCACGAATGTGGCGAGCATATCTCATCAAGGACTTCCGGCCGCTCCCAGTTCCGACCCGGCGCGTAGACCCTCACAGCTTCGACGGATCGAACCACACGCAGCTGCGGGCGATCACCGAAAAGTTCACCTCCGAGCGCGCCGGCTGCGGCAGCAACTCGCCGTCGATCGCCACGGTGGTCTGGTTCGAGGTGGCGCCGTCGCCGAAGGTCTGGGGCCGCGTCACGTAGCAATACTGCTTCTCGGGCTTCTGCTCGTCGCCCTTGAAGTTCCAGCCGGTGACGATCGTGCCGTCGAGATAGGGCACGGTCTTGAACACCGTGAAGCTCGTGCGCACCGCGGCGTTGGCGGGCGCCTCGGACTTGCCCTGGTTGCCGGTGAGCGAGGCCACGTCCGGCCGCCCCTTCGCCGCCGGCAATCCGCCCTCGATCTTGAGGGTGGTGTCGGTGAGCTTCACCTCTCCGCTCGTCTTGAGCGTCGTGGTCTCGAGGGCCTGGGTCAGGGCCTTGGCGAGCTTGTCGGAGGCGTTGCCGACCTCGTTCATCGTCGCGTAGCCGTAGAAGGCGGCCCCCAGCCCGGCGCCGGCGAGCCCCATGAAGGCCCCGAGCCCGATCGCCCGGAACAGGAAGGCGCGGGCGTTGGAGATCCGGGCCTCGGCCCGCAGGCGCCCGTTGACGTGCTGGGCGAGCGCCACATTCTCCGGCGTGCCCGGTGCGAGGTAGCTCACGGTCTCGGCCTCTCGATGCGGTCGTCGTCGCGGGCGGGCGGTGCCGGGGGCGTGCCGGCCTGCGGCACGGTCGGCGAGCGGCGCTGGTCGAGGGGGATCGCGGCGCCCGAGGCCACCGCGGCCTCGCGCATCGCCCGCTGCGCGTCCTGGATCTGGGTCGCGCTCTCGGCCATCTGGTCGAGGAGCAGCGGCACGCCCTCCGCGTGCATCATCGTGTCGAGGTCGTCCTCGTCGCGATAGGTCTTGCGCACCTGCACGGCGCAGAGCGCGAGCAGCGTCGAGGCGAAGGCGGCGCAGAGCGCCGGCGCGAAGACGAAGATGCGCAGGAAGGCGTGGACCTGCTGGTCTGTCACGTCGATCGGGTCGGCGCCGTAGACCATGGCGGTGAAGGAGTGGAGCTGCGAGCGGCGGACCGCGTCGCGGTAGGCGCCCTCGGCCTCCGTCACCCGGCGATCGGCGGCGGCGCGGTCGAGCTGGGCTCGCGCCGCGCGGGCCTCGGCCAGGTTCCTGGCCACCACCGCCCGCTCGTCGCCGGCCGATTTCAGGCTGCCCGCGATGGTGGCGGTGCGCGGATCGGTGACGCAGCGCATATAGCTGTAGCGCTTGCCGCGGCTGTTGGTGCCCGACAGGCGCTCGCAGCGCTGGCCCGGCAGGCCGGCGAGCTGGGCCGAGGCCTCGGTGGTGCGTTTCTCCAGAGACGCGGCTTCCGCCGCGTACTGCGCCACCCTTGCATCGGCCTGGGCGATGCGGTTGTCGATCGTGCCGCGGTCGGCCTCGGCTTCCTTCAGGGTCGTGCGGGCCTTCGAGGCCTCGGCGAGGCGGGGATGGAACATCATCTCGCCGAGCTGCGACACCGACTTGGTGGTCACGCCCGCCGCCATCACGATGCCGACGATCGCGAGCGACTTGATCAGCCAGTCGCGCTGGACCCGGATCAGGATGCCGAGCGGCACCCGGCACAGCTCGATCGCCGCATAGACGATCGGCGCCAGCAGCATGAACCAGAAGCTCTGGTCGTTGGGGTTGGCGTAGGTCTCGGCGAAGAACCACGCTCCGGCGAGCGAGGTGCAGATCACCAGCGCCTCGACGAGATACGCGATGGCCACGTAACCCCAGCGGATGCGGTAACCCTTGCGGATCGCCCGGTCCTGCTTCCAGGCGTCGGTCTCGTCGGTCCAGGCGCGCTTCTCGCGCACCACCACCCGATCGGGAGGCTGTCGGCTCATCACCACTCCTCGCACCACTCCTCGCCTGGTCGCCCGGGGTCGCGGCCGCGTACACGGAATCTCAATCGTTCGTCCTAGCCGGGTTTTGCGCCGAAAATGCGCCTTGGGCGAGCCGGGCTTGCCGCGGCGCAGCGTCCGGGCCGCGGTTTACGCACCGCAAAACGCGGTGAGTGGCGTTAGAACTCGCTTGCGGCGCGGTCGGCGCGCCGAAATCCGACGCCGCGACGGCGTCGCCAGACCGGAGCGAGGCCCCGCATGTCGGACGACCGCTACCACAAGGACCGTTTGGGCAACCGCCGCCTGGCGCCTGAGACCCTGATGCTCGGCTACGGCTACGATCCCGCCCTGTCGGAGGGGGCGGTGAAGCCGCCGGTCTTCCTGACCTCGACCTTCGTGTTCACCTCCGCCGAGCACGGCAAGGCGTTCTTCGATTACGTCTCGGGGCGGCGCGAGCCGCCGGCCGGCGAGGCGGCGGGCCTGGTCTATTCGCGGTTCAACCACCCCAACAGCGAGATCGTCGAGGACCGGCTGGCGGTGTTCGAGGAGGCGGAGGCCGCGCTCCTGTTCTCGTCGGGCATGTCGGCGATCGCCACGGTGATCCTGGCCCATGCCCGGCCCGGCGACGTGGTGCTGCATTCCCAGCCGCTCTACGGCGGCACCGAGACGCTGATCGCCAAGACGCTCGCCGGTTTCACCATCGGCGCCGTCGGCTTCCAGGACGGCACCGACGAGGGCAGCGTCATGGCCGCCGCCGAGGCCGCGGAGGCGATGGCGCGCGAGAGCGGCGGGCGGGTCAGCGTCGTGATGGTCGAGACGCCGTCGAACCCCTTGAACACCCTGGTCGATCTGGCGCTGGTACGTCGGGCGGCCGACCGGATCGGCGCCAATCAGGGCGGGTCGGCGCCGGTGGTGGTCTGCGACAACACCCTGCTCGGCCCCTCTTCCAGCACCCGCTGCGCCTTGGCGCCGACATCTCGGTCTACTCGCTGACGAAGTATGTCGGCGGCCATTCCGACCTCATCGCCGGGGCGGCGCTCGGCGCGGCGGCCCGGATGAAGCCGGTGCGGCTGCTCCGCTCGGCGATCGGCACCCAGCTCGATCCGCATTCCTGCTGGATGCTCGGGCGCTCGCTCGAGACCCTGACGCTCCGGATGGAGAAGGCCAACCGCAACGGCGAGCTCATCGCCGAGCGCTTGCGCGCCCATCCGAAGGTGACGACGCTGCACCATCTCGGCCACCTTGAACCCGGCTCCGGCGCGGCCCGGGTCTATGCCGCGCAATGCGCCGCGCCGGGGTCGACCTTCTCGTTCGACGTGGCCGGCGGTGAGCCGGAGGCGTTCCGGGTGCTTAACGCGCTCCAGCTGTTCAAGCTCGCGGTGAGCTTAGGGGGCACCGAATCGCTGGCGAGTCACCCGGCCTCGACCACCCATTCGGGGGTGCCGAAGGCGGTGCGCGACCGCCTCGGCATCACCGATGCGACGATCCGGGTCTCGATCGGCATCGAGCATCCGGAGGATCTGGCGGCGGACCTGGAGGCGGCGCTCGCGACCTTGGGGTGAAAAGCGGCGTTTGGGGCCTGTTTCGGCTTGCCCCGACGGGCCCCCTCCGCATGATGGCCGCCTCGAGCGCCGCCCGCCTCCCGCGGCGGGGCTTATCCAATCCGCGAAACGATGAGGTCCCGTCGCTCCCGATGACCGAGCATGCCGTCACCGGCTCCTACAAGGAGGTCATCCTGTTCCTGGTCACCGCCGGGATCGTGGTGCCGTTGTTCCATCGCCTGCGCGTCAGCCCGGTCCTCGGCTTCATCGGGGCGGGCGCGCTTCTCGGGCCGTCGGGCCTCGGGCGGCTGACCGAGACGGTGCCGTGGCTCGGCGCCGTGACGATCTCGAACCGCACCGAGATCGCGCATCTCGCCGAGCTCGGCGTGGTGTTCCTGATGTTCATGATCGGGGTCGAGCTGTCCTGGGAGCGGTTGCGCATCCTGCGCCGCCTCGTCTTCGGTCTCGGCTCGTTGCAGGTGGTGGTGTCGAGCCTCCTCGTCGGCGTGGTGCTGATGATGCTCGAGGTCCCGCCGATCGCCGCGATCCTGGTCGGGCTGGCGCTGGCCCTCTCCTCCACCGCCATCGTGCTGCCGGTGCTCGCCGAGCAGAAGCGGCTCAACACGCCCGCCGGCCGGGCGAGCTTCGCGGTGCTGCTGTTCCAGGACCTCGCCGTCGCGCCCGTCCTGTTCGCCATCGCGGTGCTCGGCCGCAAGGACGGCGATGCGGTCAGCGGCCTCGCCCTGGCGCTCGGCCAGGCGGCGGTGGCGCTCGGGCTGCTGGTGGTCGCCGGACGCCTGGGGTTGCGGCCGCTGTTCCAGCTCGTCGCCCGCACCCGCAGCCCCGAATTGTTCATGGCGGCCTGCCTCCTCGTCATCGCGGCCACCGCGCTCGTGGCGGCGGCGAGCGGGCTGTCGATGACGCTCGGCGCCTTCGTGGCCGGGCTGCTCTTGGCCGAGACCGAGTATCGCCGGGCGATCGAGGCGACGATCGACCCGTTCAAGGGCCTGCTGCTCGGGGTGTTCTTCGTCTCGGTCGGCATGGGGATCGACCCGGCGGTCCTGATGAAGACGCCGCTCACCATCCTCGGCCTCGCCCTCGGGCTCCTCGTCCTGAAAGGCGGAGTGATCGTCGCGATCGGCACCGCGCTGCGCCTGCCTCGCGCCGTGGCGCTCGAATCCGCCCTGCTGCTCGGGCCGGGCGGCGAGTTCGCCTTCGTGCTCGTCGGCAGCGCGCTCGCCGCCGGGCTGGTGCCCGAGGATCTCGGCCAGGCGGCGCTCGTCGTCACCACCGCCACGATGGTGATGATTCCGGGCCTCGCGGCCCTCGCCCGCCGCCTCGGCCGGCGGATCGACCGGACCGCGCTCGGCCGGGCCCGGGCCGAGCCGCCCCCGGCGGAGCGCCAGCCCGGCCGGGTGATCGTCGCGGGCTACGGCCGGGTCGGCCGGCTCGTCGCCGAGATGCTGGCCCGCCACAAGGTACCCTACATCGCCCTCGACATGGATGCCGCCCGGGTCTCCGACCAGCGCCGCCTCGGCAACCCGGTCTATTTCGGCGATTCGGCCAATGCCGACCTCCTGCGCCGCTGCGGCATCGACACCGCCCGTGCGCTCGTCGTCACCCTCGACCAGCCCCGCGCCGTCGAGGCGGTGGTGGCCGCCGCCCGCGCCGAGCGGCCGGACCTGACCATCGTGGCGCGAGCCCGCGACGCCCGCCACGCCACCGCCCTCTACGAGATGGGCGTGGACGATGCCGTCCCGGAAACGATCGAGGCCTCGCTCCAGCTCTCGGAGGCCGTTCTCGTCGATGTCGGGGTGCCGATGGGCCTCGTCATCGCCTCGATCCACGAGCGCCGCGACGAGTTCCGGGCGATCCTGCGCCGCAAGGAGGCGCCGCCCCCCGCTCCCTTCCAGGCCCGCCGCACCGTGGGGAAGACGCCGTGACGGGAACACGTCAATGAGTGGTCTTGGCTCCCAGCAGGAAGCGGCGCTCAAGGCGGTGTCGGACTGGCTCAAGCGCGGCAGCCCGCAGGTCTTCCGCCTGTTCGGCTTCGCCGGCACCGGCAAGACGACGCTCGCCAAGCGCCTCGCCGAGGACGTCGAGGGCGGGGTGCTGTTCTGCGCCTATACCGGCAAGGCGGCCTCGGTCATGCGCGCCCGCGGCTGCCCCGACGCCTCGACCATCCACAGCCTGATCTACCGCACCCGCGAGGATACCGAGGGCGGGCCCGCCTTCACCCTCAACCGCACCGGGCCGGTGAGCAAGGCGGCCCTCGTCGTCATCGACGAATGCTCGATGGTCGACGGCGACCTCGGCAACGACCTCCTCTCCTTCGGCACGCCGGTCCTGGTGCTGGGCGACCCGGCGCAGCTGCCGCCGGTGAAGGGCGGCGGCTTCTTCACCGAGGCCGAACCCGACGTGATGCTGACGGAAGTCCACCGCCAGGCCGCCGACAACCCGATCGTGCGCCTCGCCATGACGGTGCGGGAGGGTGGGCGGCTCGATTTCGGCGCCTATGGCGAGAGCCGGGTGATCCCGCGCCGCGAGATCGACCCCCAGACCGTGCTCGCCGCCGACCAGGTTTTGGTCGGGATGAACCGCACCCGGCGGCTCTACAACGGCCGCATCCGCGAGCTGATCGGCCACGTCGATCCGATGCCGGCAGTGGGCGAGAAGCTGGTCTGCCTGCGCAACGACCGCACCAAGGGCCTGCTCAACGGCTCGACCTGGACGGTCCAGGCCCTGCGCGCCGCCCCCCGCCCCGACCTCGTGCGCCTCGACGTGGTGCCGGAGGACGATCCCGCCTTGCGCCGCAAGCCCCAGGACATCCGGGTGCTGCGCTCGATCATCGCCGGCAGCGAGGAGGAGGTGCCGGCGATCCTGCGCCGCGAGACGGAAGAGTTCACCTACGGCTACGCCTTGACCGTCCACAAGGCGCAGGGATCGCAGTGGGATCGTGTGGTGCTGTTCGACGAATCCTACGCGTTTCGCGAGCACCGGGCGCGCTGGCTCTACACGGCGCTGACCCGGGCGGCGGAGGCGATCACCGTGGTGGTGTAGGGAGCTGGCGTCGTTCCGTCCTCTCGCTGGGATCGCTGAACGGTGCTTATAATAATCGTGATGTGACGTATCGTGCGGGTTCCGTTGCGGACGCGCTGTCTCTCCCAGCGAGGTTTCTGGTGGCTGCTATCGAGACCATCACCGTCGATCTCCCGGCCGAGATCGCCGAGTCCTTGCATCAGGCCGTCGAGGCGGGCGAGTACACCTCGACGAGCGAGGCGATCGGGGATGCGGTACGCTTGTGGAAGCTGCATCGAGACTTCGACGATGATACGCACGGCTACTCGACCGAGGAGTTGCGCGAGCTGGTCCGCGAAGGTCTGGAGAGCGGACCGAGCCCGTGGGACAGCATGGCAGAGATCAAGGCCGAGGCACGCCGGCGCTGGGAGGCGGCTGCTGCGAAGGTCGATCGGTGAGGACGGTCCGGCGCACCCGCCGGGCCGCCGAGGACTTGGTCGACATCTGGTCGACCATTGCTCAATATGATCCGAGCGCGGCGGATCGGGTGCTCGACGCGATCGAGCACCGTTGGCAGCAACTCGCGCGGCATCCTTATTCGGGTGTCTCGCGCGAGGACATCGCTCCTGACCTCCGACATCTCGTTATTAGACAGTATCTGATCCTGTACCGTGTCGGGGCGGAAACGATCGAGATCGTCCGTGTGCTCCACGGCCGACGCAAACTCGATCGGTCGATGATCGAAGGATGATCGAAATCTCGCGCCCCCCCCCGGCGCTTAGACGCATCTGCCACGGGGGCTGGTCCGGTCTCATGCCAACCCGTCTTGCGCCATGATCCCCAGCACAGCGGCGACGGCCTGTGAGGGTGACAAGGCCGCGCTGTCGATGACCAGACGCGGCCGGTCCCACGGCTCGTAGTCGAGGCGCTGGATCGCTTCCCACGAGGGCGGGACGAGGCCGGGAATGTCGGAGACTCGACCCTCGACGCGGCGGCGATGCTCTCGCTCGTCCGAGCACACGACCTCGACCTCGACCAGCCGTACCCCGGCGCGGGCGGCCACCGCGCGCCATCCCTCGCGGCTGGCGGCGACCGGGTTGACGCAATCGGCCACCACGACCCGCCCGTCGCCGAGGTTCGCGCCCGCGAGCGCCTGCGCCACCGCGTAGCCCGATGCGCCCACGATGCCCGCCGGCACGCCTGCATCCCGGATCGCCTGCTCGATGATGTCGATGCGCAGATGGGGCGCCGCGAGGGCTTACGCGACAGCCCGGGAGATCGTCGTCTTCCCGGCCCCGGGCAGGCCGGCGAACACGATCAGCATCGCGAGGCTCCTCGACATCGGTTCTCGCGCCGACCTTATTCGCCGGCGGCCTGCCGCTGCTCGATCTCCCGCGTCTTGCGGTCGTCGCGATCCGACGCGACCTTGAGAGCGAGCAGACCGCCGGCGATCAGCGCGGCGCTCACGCCGAGGATCTGCGATGCGTAAGGGGTGGTCATCGTTTGTCAGTCCTCTGCCCTGAGAAATCGACGCGCAGCCTGACCGGCGAGGTGGAAGCATACGCCCGCGACTGGGAGAAGTCCTCCGCCATGGGCGAAGACATCGTATCGGCCCTGCGCGATCGGAATCACGACGGTCGCGCCGAAGACGGCGACGGCTAGCGAGTTGAACAGGGAAGCGAGCAGCCTGGCTCCCTCGTTCAAACGTTTCGCGCGGTGCTTCGGGTCGCCGTGAGGCACCGGATGTCCGGCGGGAGCGATCGAGTGTCGTTTCGTGCCATCGTAACACATCACCTCGCGTCAGGCAGGCGCCCGATACCGGGATCTCCGCTCCGCTCCCTACCCCCGCTGGACGAACGCCCCGCGAGCCCCCACCTACGCCGCAGCACGACGAAGACAGCCTGCCCCGGAGAGACATCCTTGGCCAACGACGACGCGGGGGGCGCCCCCCGCATGCATGCGACGACGATCCTGATGGTGCGCAAGGGCGGCCGGGTGGTGATCGGGGGCGACGGGCAGGTCAGCCTCGGCCAGACCATCGTCAAGGGCAATGCCCGCAAGGTGCGCCGCCTCGCCAAGGGCACGGTGATCGGGGGCTTCGCCGGCGCCACCGCCGACGCCTTCACGCTGTTCGAGCGGCTGGAAGCCAAGCTCGAACAGTATCCGGGCCAGCTCACCCGGGCCTGCGTGGAACTCACCAAGGACTGGCGCACCGACCGCTACCTGCGCCGCCTCGAGGCGATGATGCTGGTCGCCGACAAGGACGTGAGCCTGCTCCTGTCGGGCGCCGGCGACGTGCTGGAGCCCGAGGGCGGCGTGATGGCGATCGGCTCGGGCGGCAACTACGCGCTCGCCGCCGCCCGGGCGCTGGAGGAGCAGGACCTCGACGCCGAGGCGATCGTGCGCCGCGCCATGCGGATCGCCGCCGAGATCTGCGTCTACACCAACGGCAGCCTGGTGATCGAGAGCCTGGACGCCGCCTGAGCGCGGCCCGCCTCGTCTCTCACCCGGCTGCGAGCCCCCGCGAAGAACCCCGCGAAGTACCCCATGACCACCTTCTCCCCCCGCGAAATCGTCTCCGAGCTCGACCGCTACATCGTCGGCCAGGGCGATGCGAAGCGCGCGGTCGCGATCGCGCTGCGCAACCGCTGGCGGCGCCAGCAGCTCCAGGGCCCGCTCCGCGAGGAGGTGGCGCCCAAGAACATCCTGATGATCGGCCCGACCGGCTGCGGCAAGACCGAGATCTCGCGCCGCCTGGCGCGGCTCGCCGGGGCGCCGTTCCTGAAGGTCGAGGCGACGAAGTTCACGGAAGTCGGCTATGTCGGCCGCGACGTCGAGCAGATCGTGCGCGACCTCGTCGAGATCGGCATCGGCCTGAAGCGCGACGAGAAGCGCCGCGGCGTCCAGGCCAAGGCGGAGGCCGCGGCCGAGAACCGGGTGCTCGACGCGTTGGTCGGCCCGACCGCCAGCCAGGCGACCCGCGACGCCTTCCGCAAGCGCCTGCGCGCCGGCGAGCTCGACGACAAGGAGGTCGAGCTGGAACTGGCGGCCGGTGCGCCGCAGGGCATGCCGATGTTCGAGATCCCGGGCATGCCGGGTGCGGCGATGGGGGCGATCAACCTCGGCGACATGCTCGGCAAGGCGCTCGGCAACCAGAAGGGCAAGCCGCGGCGGATGACCGTGCGCGACGCCTACGCGCCGCTGATCAGCGAGGAATCCGACAAGCTCCTCGACCAGGACAGCGTCGTGCAGGAGGCGCTTCGCGACGTGCAGGACAACGGCATCGTCTTCCTCGACGAGATCGACAAGATCTGCGCCCGCGAAGGCCGCTCCGGCGCCGACGTGTCGCGCGAGGGCGTGCAGCGCGACCTGCTGCCGCTCATCGAGGGCACCACGGTGGCGACCAAGCACGGGCCGGTGAAGACCGACCACATCCTGTTCATCGCCAGCGGCGCCTTCCACGTCTCGAAGCCTTCCGACCTCCTGCCGGAATTGCAGGGGCGCCTGCCGATCCGCGTCGAGCTGAGCCCGCTCTCCGTCGACGACTTCCGCCGCATCCTCACCGAAACCGAGGCGAGCCTGACCAAGCAGGCGGTGGCGCTGATGGCGACGGAAGGGGTGACGATCGACTTCACCGACGACGCCATCGATGCGCTCGCCAAGGTCGCCGTCGACGTGAATTCCTCGGTCGAGAATATCGGCGCGCGCCGGCTCCAGACGGTGCTGGAGCGGGTCCTCGACGACGTGTCGTTCACCGCCCCCGACCGCTCCGGCGAGACGGTGACGATCGATGCGGGTTACGTCCGCGACCGGGTCGAGAGCCTGGCGCAGAACGCGGATCTGAGCCGGTTCATCCTGTAATCGTCGGCCCGGGAGAGTGCACACGACACCTCCAACGCACAGGGTCATCCCGGGGCTCGGCGAAGCCGAGAACCCGGGATGACGAGGAGGGTGTCAGGTCCGCCTGGGACACCCCAACAGAAGAAGGCTGTCTCACCCGCCCCACACCTGCCCCGGCCTGAGCGCCAGGAACCGCTCCGCCGGCACCTCGGCCGCGGCCAGCGCCCGCCCCAAAGCCTCCGCCGGCTCGCCCGGCCCCTCGTTGGTGAGCCGGAACGTGCCCCAGTGGTGGCCGAGCGCCTGCTCGGCCCCGACATCGCGGAACACCCGCACCGCCTCCTCGGGGTTCATGTGCTGCGGCTGCATGAACCAGCGCGGCTCGTAGGCGCCGATCGGCAGGGTGGCCAGCCGCGGCGCGCCGAAGCGCGCGCGCACGTCCCGGAAGATCGCCCCGTCGCCGTAGCCGGTATCGCCGACATGGTAGAGCACCCCCTGCGGCGTGGTGAGCACGAAGGCGCACCAGAGCGCCATGCGCCGGTCGTTCACGCCCCGGGCCGACCAGTGCATCGCCGGCACCAGATGCACGGTGATCCCCCCGCCGAGATCGACCGAGCCGCCCCAGTCCCGGGTCTCGACCGGGAGGGTGGCGTCGTAGGTGCGCAGGATCGCGTCGTTGCCGAGGGGCGCCACGAAGGTCGGCGCGTGCTCGGCCCAGAGCCGGGCGAGGATCGGCCCGTCGAGATGGTCGTAGTGGTTGTGGGTGATCAGCACCGCATCGATCGGGGGCAACGCCCCGAACGCGACGCCCGGCGGGTTGACCCGCTTCGGCCCGGTGAAGCCGACCGGGCTCGCGCGCTTGGCATAGACCGGATCGATCAGGATGTTGCGGCCCGCGACCTGGATCAGCAGGCTGGCATGCCCGATATGGACGACCCGCAGGCCCTCGACCCGCTCAGGCGGCGTGTCCTGCGGGAACGGGCTCGGCACGCTCGCCGGCCAGGCCTCGCGACCGCCGCCGAGCTGCCAGCGCGCGACCTCGCCGAGACCCTTGTCCTGCGGCTGCCCCGGCGAGAAGAACCGCACGCCGTCGAAATGGTCGCTGACCGGGCCCCGGTAATACGGATTGCGGCTGCGCTTGTGCGCCGCGTAGCCGACGCCGCCGAGCGTCATCACGGTCATGGCGCTGGCGAGCTTGAGGAAGCCACGATTCTTCATACCGGGGAGATGAGCGAGCGAAGGCCGAGGTCAAGGTGGGGAGGTGCGGACCCTTCGCCGCGCCCCGAACGCATTGCACAATCCGCGGGGATGGTTATGTTCGGTTCATCGGAAACAACAGGAAGGAGGTGATCCAGTGTCTCATTGTCATCAGCCGCGGTCGTCTGCGAGCCGGACCTGGATCGTCGCCTCCGGCTTCACGGCCTGAGCGTACGACGACCAGTCCAGGATCGGTGAGATCCTGGCAGATCGATCAGTCGGACCGCGGTTCGGCAATGGAAGGGCTGCCCTGGCGACGGGGCGGCCCTTCGTCCGTTACGGAATAAGCGTCCGTTCCGGTATGACGCTGGGGCGTCAATTGCGCTCCAGTGCCATCACCTCCGCCTCCTTCAGCAGGCGGCGCAGGGTGGCGTTCTCGGCCTCCAGTTCCTGGATGCGGGCGAGCAGGGCCGCCGGGGTGGCATCGGCCATGCTCGGGGCCGGGCGGGCTCCTTCCTCCGCAAAGGTCACGCCGATGCTGTCGTCCTTGCGCCAGCGCAAAGTCGCCTTGTGGGTGCGGTCCTTGGCCGGGATGACGAGATCGAAGCCGGCCGGCAGCGTCGCGGTCTGGCTCAGCATCAGCCGCGCGCCCGAGGCGGAGAGGTCCCGGACCAGGCAATCCATGCTCGAATTGCCGTTGTTGAAGATGATGCGTCCCTTCAGGAACGTCCGCAGGCGGGTTTCCCTGCGCAGCTCGGACATGTCGGACATGGCGGCAAGCCCCGTTCGGCCTCGCGGGTTTCGGATGCCCGCAAGAGTGCCCCAGGGACGTTTAAGGAATGCTCGCCACGATCGCGGACCCGTGCGGGTCTCCCCGGCGCAGGCCGGCTTTCGCAGAGCCCTCTCGCGTCAGCCCTGGGCCGGGGACATGCTCTGGAAGAGGTAGAAGCCGTTGAAGCGCACCGCGGTCGCGGCGGCCGCGCCGTCGAAGCCGGTGGGCTCGGGCACGCTGCCGTCGAGCTTGCCGCCGAAGGCCCAGCGCGCCTCGGTGACGAAGGCCGGCACGGCGTAATCCTCCGGCACCGCGCAGACCAGGCCGTCGAGGCCCTTCAGGCAGAACAGGTTGTAGCTTCGCATCGGATCGCCTCCGCCCGCAGGTGCTGCCATGGCGTCCATTCGCTAACGGCTGATTGGGTCGAGACTATGTCAGCCCCCGGCGCGGCGCGCCACCGCAATCTCGGCCATGACGTTAGGTCCCGATCGTCGGAAACGCTCTCCATCACGAGATCGTGCGCGCAGGGAACCGCGGAAAGACATGCGAATGAATGCCGACACACCCGGGACACCCGGAGGCCGCGCTGCATCGTCATGCCGGCAACTGCGAACGGTTCCAGTTGTGCAGGATCTGATCGATCGTCGCCACTTCGAGTTGCTGGCCGAAGCGTTGCCGGTAGAGCGTCATCATCGCGTCGTGGGTCTCGTCCGACGAGGAGCAGACCGCATCAAGGGCAAGCACGATGCGATAGCCGCGATCGACCGCGCCGAGCACCGTGGCGAGCACGCAGACATCGGTCTCTCCGCCGGTGATCACGAGGGTCTCGGCCCGGCGCGCCTGGAGCGCGCGCTCCAGGTCGGGCTCCATCCAGGGCGAGTAGACGGTCTTGTCGACCGTCTCGGCCGGCGGCGTCAGGGCCGCGAGTTCCGGCACCAGTTCGACCATCTCCGCGCCGAGGCGGTCCACCGTCATCTCGGCCCAGCGCTCCCAGTAGCGCTTCCAGCAGCCCCGCCCCTCGCCCGGATGGCGGGCCGGGACGAAGCGGGTGAACAACGTGTGCTCCGGCACGGCGCTGGCAAGCTGCAGCACCCGCGGCAGCACCCGGCCCATCCACGGCGTGTGCCAGGCGGTCTCCCGGGCAAAGAGGTTCTGCATGTCGACGCAGACATGCACCGCGCGGCCGTCGAGCGGGCCGTTCGGCAGGGCGTCGGTGTCGGAGGGCGTGGCGGCCATGAAGGGTCGGGCTCCCGGTCAGGGGGCTCTTCGCGGCCCCGGGCCCGACCAACGCTCATACCCCTATGGGGTTTCTGGCCTCATCCCTTCGGGACGTTGCGCTCCAGTTCGTCGAGCCAGATCCGGGCATTGCCGTCGGAGGGCGCACGCCAGTCGCCGCGCGGCGAGAGGGCGCCGCCCGCCGCCACCTTCGGGCCGTTCGGCAGGGCCGAGCGCTTGAACTGGCTGAAGCCGAAGAACCGGCGCAGGAACACCGCGAGCCAGGCCCGGATCTCCGGCAGGGCGTAACTCCCCCGCTTCGCCTCCGGGAAGCCGGGCGGCCACGGCCCGCGGGCGGCGTCCTCCCAGGCCATCAGCGATAGGAAGGCGATCTTCGAAGGCCGGTAGCCGTAGCGCAACGTGTAGAACAGGGTGAAGTCCTGGAGCGCGTAGGGGCCGATCTTCGATTCGGTGCTCTGGATCGTCTCCCCCTCCCGCGCCGGCACCAGTTCGGGCGAGATTTCCGTCTCCAGGATCGCCGCCAGGGTGCGGCCGACCTCCGCGGAGAACTGATCCGAGGCGATCACCCAGCGGATCAGGTGCTGGATCAGGGTCTTGGGCACCCCGGCATTGACGGCGTAGTGGGACATCTGGTCCCCGACGCCGTAGGTGCACCAGCCGAGCGCCAGCTCCGACAGGTCGCCGGTGCCGATCACGATCGCGTCGTGCTGGTTGGCCAGCCGGAACAGGTAATCGGTGCGCAGGCCCGCCTGCACGTTCTCGAAGGTGACGTCGTAGACCTCCTCGCCGCGTCCGAACGGGTGGCCCATGTCGGCGAGCATCTGCCGGGCGGCGGGCCGGATGTCGAGCTCGGCGGCCCGGGTGCCGAGCGAGGCCATCAGCCGGTGGGCGTTGGTCTTGGTCTCGTCCGAGGTGGCGAAGCCCGGCATCGTGTAGGTGAGGATGTCCGAGCGGGGCAGGCCGAGCTGGTCGAAGGCGCGGGCCGCCACGATCAGCGCATGGGTCGAATCGAGCCCCCCGAGATGCCGATCACCACGCGCTTCGTGCCGATCGCCTGCAGGCGCTGCGCGAGGCCGGCGACCTGGATGTTGTAGCCCTCGTAGCAATCCTGCGCGAGGCGGGCGGGATCGGCCGGCACGAAGGGGAAGCGCTCGACGATCCGGTGGAAGCCCAGATCCGCGTCGGGCGGCGCCACCCGGAACGGCACCCGGCGATAGGCCGGGACATGCGTCAGGGCCTCCCTGGCATTGTCCTCGAAGCTGCCCATCTGGGCCCGCTCCTGGCGCAGGCGGTCGAGGTCGATGTCGGCGAGCGTCACCTGCGGCTCGGCGGGGAAGCGCGCGCCCTCGGCCAGCACCTCGCCATCCTCGTAGATCGCGGTCTGGCCGTCCCAGGACAGATCGGTGGTCGATTCGCCCGGGCCCGCCGCGGCGTAGATGTAGGCCGCAAGGCAGCGCGCGGAGGCCGACCGGCACAGGAGCGTGCGGCTCTCGGCCCGCCCGATGGTGATCGGGCTGCCCGAGAGGTTGGCGAGCACGGTCGCGCCGGCGAGCGCGGCGAGCGAAGAGGGCGGGACCGGGATCCACATGTCCTCGCAGATCTCGACCCCGAGGACGAGACCCGGCAGGTCCTCGGCCGGGAACAAGAGGTCGGTGCCGAAGGGCGTGTCCGTCCCGCCGAGGCGGATCGTCTCGCCGGTGACGCCGGCGCCGGAGGCGAAGTGGCGCTTCTCGTAGAACTCGCGGTAGTTCGGCAGGTAGCTCTTCGGCACCACCCCGAGCAGCCTTCCGCGATGGATGACGGCGGCGGTGTTGTAGATCCGGTTGCGGTGGCGCAACGGCGCGCCGATCACCAGGACCGGCATCAGCCCGCGGCTGGCCTCGACGAGGGCGAGGAGCGCCGCCTCGACCCGCTCCAGCAGCGTCTCCTGCAGCAGCAGGTCCTCGAGGGCGTAGGCCGACAGGCAGAGTTCCGGGAACACCGCCACCGCGACGCCGTCCGCGTCGCACCGCTCGGCCAGGCGCCGGATCTCGGCGGCGTTGGCGTCCGGATCGGCGATGTGGCTGCGGCCGACGCAGGCCGCGACCCGGGCGAAACCGTGCCGGTAGAGGGATCGAAACATCGCGCGGGCAGCCCCTTCTCGCCGGAATTGCCTCTGCTCCTTAACGCGCCCGCGCGCCGCCCGGTACCGGTGCCCGTGCCTAATCGGGCGTTAACGATGACATGCCTAACTGGTGCGACGTACGCGGCCGCGGGCCGCCCACACAGTCATTCGGCATCATGAGACAATCGGGACGGCCACCCTTCTCCGACTCCTCGCCGCGTGCGCCCCAGCGGGTGCGCGACCATCTCCGCACGCCGGAGCGCCGTGAGCGCCCCCTCGGCGTCCTCGCCCAGACGGTGATGAGCCTGCGGGCCCTCCTGGCCCGCCGGTTCGCCCCTCCCGCCCCCCGCCCTCGCAGCGGGACTACACCCTGAGCCGGCGCGCCACGCCGAGCTGGATGGCCGATGCCCTGGTGCGCCCCGACGCGCCGGAGCCCGCCGCCATGCCTCCCGAGCCGTGGAACCAGAGCCCGTTCGCGGCGCCTCCCGCCCCGCGTCCGGCGCGGATGGCGGCTCCGGCGGAGAGCTGGCCGCCCGATCCGGCCTCGATGCCGGATGCGGCCCCGCAATCCTGGCAAGTGCCCGCCGCACCGGCAGCGTCGCCGGCCCATGCCGCTGCGCAGGCCCGCCAAGCGGGAGACTTCGCCGGTGCGGCTGAGGTGCGGCACCAGGAGGCTTGGCTGCAAGATTCCAGGCTCCAGGATCCCCAGCGGCACGTTCCTCCGCCGCAGGACTTCGCGTCCCTCCGGCCCGAGGCCGTCGCGGTCCCGGTCGAGCCGGCCCGGGCGCGGGTGTCCGAGCCCGTCTTCGCCGAGCCGGTCGCGGCCGAGCCCCTCCTGCCGGCCGAGCCCGATCCTTACGCGTCCCCCGCCTTCGTGGTCGCCCCGGAGGCCGCGGCGCCGCGGCGCGCCTCGACCTGGGCGCCGGACCCGGCCCTCACCCCCGAAGGCGGCTGGACCATGCCGATTCCCGCGGCCGGCCCGGCCCGGGCGGTGCTGACCCGTGCCCGCCGCCGGGATGGGGAGCCGTCCGCCGCGGTCCCGGAGATGCGGTCCCGCCCGGCACTGCCGGAGCGTTCGCCGGATTCGTCGCCCCCGCGTCCCGCCGAGACCGGCGTGCGCTTCACCCGCACGCCCGACCACGTGCTGCAGGCGCGCCATCGCCGGCGCGAGCAGGCCCTGCGGGAGAAGGAGGAGGCCCTGCGCGCCGCCGAGGCCGAGGCCATTGCCCGCGCCGAAGCCGAGCGCGTCGCCGCCGAGGCGGCCCGGGCGGAGGCCGAGGCGGCCCGCGCCGAAGCCGAGGCCGCCGCGGCGGCCGCGGCCGTCCCCCTGTGGCGCCAGCCCTACGTGCTGCCGCCGGGCGTGCGTTTCACCCGCACGCCGGACCATCTGCTGCGCCATTCGCAGGAGGAGATCGCCCGGTCCGAGGTCGTGCCGGACCCGGTCGAGGCTGGGGCCGCGGAGGCCGTGGCCGGCGATGCTGCGCTCGAATCTGATTCGTCCGTCGAGCCGGCGGCGTCCTCGGCCGAGCCGGTTGCGATCGCGGAGCCGGCCCCGACGGCCGCCATGACGGCGGAGGCCGTCGTTTCGGACATCGCTCAGGAGACCGTTCCGGCGGACGTCCAAGGGAACAGCGAGGGGAACAGCGAAGGGAACATCCAGGAGGTCGTTCAAGAGATCGTCCCGGACGTCGCCGAGCCTGCCGGTCTCTCGGCCGACGACGCTCCGGTCGCGCTCGCCCGCTCGACGGAATCGGTCGTCGGGTCCGGGATCGTCGCCCCGGACGCTGCCGCGCCCGAGGCCGTCGCCGAGATCGCATCGGCCGCGCCGGTGCCGCCCACGCCGGACGTGACGGCTCCCGAGGCGGTCGCCGTCGCCGCGGGGCCGGTCCCGCCGGCCCAGATCCTCGACGTGCAGCAAGTCTTCGACGTGCCACAGGTGTTCGACGTGCCGAACAGCGCGATCCTGGTGCCGGTCGACGTCTCGCACCTGCGCTCCCTGCCGCCACGCCCGGTCTACACCCTCGACCGGCTGCTCCAGCACGACTGGACGCACCCGCTCTCGACCGTCGCCGAGCAGGACAACCGGCCGGTCCTGGAGGTGATCACGGAAGAGGCGATCGCGGAGGAACCGACCGCCGGAATCCTATCCGCCGAGGAGATCGCCTCGCCGGACGCACCCGGCATCCGCGAATCGGCCGCCGCGCCGTCGCTGCTGGCCGGGGCACCCGCGGCGGACCGGCCCTCCGCCGATCCGTCGGCGATCGAGCTGACGCAGGACGTGCCGCCGGTGGGCCTGACCCTCATGGACATGCCTCTGTCGGACATGCCTCACTTCGGCGTGCTCCCGGCGGACTTCTATTCCCTCGACTTCCATTTCTCGCTGGACTTCCAGTCCCTGGGCCAGGCCCCTGCGGACGTGTCGACCGTGGACCTCTCCCCCGCGCCCGGCGACGCGACGGCCGTCGAGCCGGCGATGGAGGTCGTCCCGGCGACGACGGACGAGGGGACCGAGGCCGGCGTCGCCGGGGAGCGGGACGACGCCCGCGCCCTGCCGCCCGCCACGATCCTGCTGCCGGCGCCGGCCCCGATGCTGGCGCTCACCTACGCGCCCTTCACGGAGACGGCGTTCCTGCCGGTGCCGGTGGCCCCCGAGCCTCAGGCTGTGCCGACGCCGCCCTCCGTCACCGTCGAGGTCGAGGCGGAGGTCGAGGCCGCGATGGAGGTGGCGCCGGCCGTGACGCCGGAGCCTGCTCTTCCGGCCGTGCCCCTCCCCCCCGAACCCATTGCCGCCGCGCCTGCTCCCACCGCGCCGGCTCCCACCGTGCCCCTGGCTTTCACGCCGGTGCCGTGGTCGTTCATCGCCGCGGACGCGCAGCCCGTCGCGCAGCCCGCGCCTGTCCAGGCATCTGCCCAAGATCGGCCCACCGGGGATCGACCGGCAATGGAGCCGGCCGCTGAGCCCGCCTCCTCCGCCGCGCCGCGGGGGGCGCAGCCCTTCGTCTACGTGCCGACCGGCCGTCTCAACGCGCTGCCGCCCGCCCCGACCCTGCCCTCCCCGCCGCGCCCGCCGCGCATCATCCTGCCGATTGCCTCGCAATCGGTGCCGATCGCCGCGCAACCGGTGCCGGTCGCCGCGCAGCCGGTGCCGTCCTCCGAGGAGACCTCCATCCCGGTCCCCGGGCCGGAGCCGGTCGCGTCATCCTGGGCGCCTGCCCTATCGGAGATGCCGCCGGCGGAGCCGCACGGGCTCGTCATCGGCACGGCCGGGCTCGATTGCGACCTCGGCCTCGATGGCGACGATGACGGCGACGACGAGGACGACATCCTGGCGCCGGTCGCCACCATCCCGCTGCGCCAGGTCTCGCGGTTGGTCGAGGCGCCCTACGAGCTGCCCTCGGTCGACCTCCTGGCCGAGCCGCGGGAATCGGACGGCAGCAACCTCGATCCCGAGATGCTGGAGGACAACGCCATCCAGCTGCAGCAGGTGATCCAGGATTTCGGCGTGCGCGGCGAGATCCTGGCCGTGCGCCCGGGCCCGGTGGTGACGCTCTACGAGATGGAGCCGGCACCCGGCACCAAGTCGAGCCGCGTCATCTCGCTCGCCGACGACATCGCCCGCTCGATGTCGGCCATCTCCGCCCGCGTCGCCGTGGTGCAGGGCCGCAACGCCATCGGCATCGAACTGCCGAACCTCAAGCGCGAGACGGTGTATCTTCGCGAACTCCTGACCTCGCCGGCCTTCGTCGAGACCAAGCAGAAGCTCGCGCTGTGCCTCGGCAAGAACATCGGCGGCGAGGCGATCATCGCCGATCTCGCCCGCATGCCGCACCTGCTGGTCGCCGGCACCACCGGCTCGGGCAAGTCGGTTGCCATCAACACCATGATCCTGTCGCTGCTCTACCGGCTGAAGCCGGAGGAGTGCCGCCTGATCATGGTCGATCCCAAGATGCTGGAACTCTCCGTCTACGACGGCATCCCGCACCTGCTCTCCCCCGTCGTCACCGACCCGAAGAAGGCGGTCGTCGCCCTCAAATGGGCGGTGCGCGAGATGGAGGAGCGCTACAAGAAGATGGCGCGCCTCGGTGTCCGCAACATCGACGGCTTCAACGCCCGGGTGGCGGAGGCGCGTGCCCGCGGCGAGGTGATCACCCGCACGGTCCAGACCGGGTTCGACCGCGAGACCGGCGAGGCCGTCTACGAGGACGAGGTGATGGACCTCTCCGCCCTGCCCTACATCGTGATCGTGGTCGACGAGATGGCCGACCTGATGATGGTGGCGGGCAAGGACATCGAAGGCGCGATCCAGCGCCTGGCCCAGATGGCGCGGGCCGCCGGCCTGCACCTCATCATGGCGACGCAGCGCCCGTCGGTGGACGTGATCACCGGTACGATCAAGGCGAATTTCCCGACCCGGATCTCGTTCCAGGTGACCTCGAAGATCGATTCGCGGACGATCCTCGGCGAGATGGGCGCCGAGCAGCTCTTGGGCCAGGGCGACATGCTGTTCATGGCCGGCGGCGGCCGGACGACCCGGGTGCACGGCCCGTTCTGCTCGGACGACGAGGTCGAGCAGGTGGTGGCCCACCTCAAGCGCCAGGGCCGTCCGTCCTACCTCGACGCCGTCACGGCGGACGAGGAGGCCGAGGAGGCGGCGGCCGCCGCGCAGGACGCCCCGGTCATGGACCAGGGCAGCTTCGGCGACCCGACCGCCGACCTCTACGACCAGGCGGTGGCGGTGGTCCTGCGCGACAAGAAGGCCTCGACCAGCTACATCCAGCGTCGGCTGCAGATCGGCTACAACCGGGCCGCCTCGCTGATGGAGCGGATGGAGCGCGAGGGCATCGTCGGCCCCGCCAACCATGCCGGCAAGCGCGAGATCCTGATCGAGCCCGCGCCGCAGCCGGGGTCCCAGCCCGGGGCCGACGAGGCGTGATCCGCGTCGCCGTCGCATATTCGCCACAGGGGGCGGCTCTATGGCCGGACCGGCCCCTGCGGCACGCCAGCCTTCCGGGCCGGCGTGCCGGCCTGCCCCGCTTTCGCCCACACGGAGAACCCTGCCGATGACCGGCCGTCCCCGCTCCGGCCCGCTCCGCGCGGTGTCCCTCGGCGCCGCTCTCTCGGTCGCCGCCCTCGTGAGCGCGGTGCCTGCCCAGGCGCAGGTGTCGTCGTTCCTCGACGGCCTGTTCGGCCGCAAGGATCCCGTGCCCGAGGCGCAGCCCGACATGGCGCCCGCCCCTAGCCAGGCAGCCCCTACCCAAACTGCGCCGGCCGGCTCCTCCGCCCGGGCGCCCCTGCCGCCGCGCCGGCCGACCTCCCTCGGCGGGGGGAAGGGCGTCGCGCCCGAGCCGGTCGAGACCGCTGCCGTCCCGGCTGCTCCCGAGGCCGGGCGCCCGGCCCAGCAGGTCGCCGCGGTCACCACCGCGGCGGCGGTCGATCCCGCCAACCCGGCCGCGGTGATCGAGCGTGCCAACGCCTATTTCAACAACGTCACGACGCTGACCGGCAACTTCGTCCAGATCGGCGCCGACGGGCGCAAGATCGGCGGCAAGCTCACCCTCGCCAAGCCCGGCCGCCTGCGCTTCGACTACGACCAGCCCTCGTCGCTGGAGGTGATCGCCGACGGCACCTCGGTGGCGGTGCGCGACCGCAAGCTGGCGACCCAGGACCTCTACTTCATCTCGCAGACGCCGCTGAAATTCCTGCTGCGCGACAAGATCGACCTCGCCCGCGACCTCACCGTCACCGACGTGGCGGCCGAGCCCGGCGGCATCCGCATCGTGCTGGACGACCGCTCGACGCTGGGTGGCACCTCGCGCATCGCGCTCTACTTCGACGACGCGATGAAGACCTTGAGCCAGTGGCGGATCACCGACCCGCAGGGCTACCAGACCACCGTGCTGCTCTCCAACCTCCAGCGCGGCCGCGCCGTCGACGGCATGCTGTTCGTCATCAATTACGGACGGGCGGTCGACAAGGAGCTCGAGGCCAAGATGCAGCAGGCCCGCCCCAACTGATCCATCCCAGTGCGCTCCGCCATCAACCTATCGATGGCGGAGCATCCGGCGCATGAGCGCCGACGCCCAGTCGGGCTCAGCCGGCGCGTTCGAACGCGCTGCGGTTTCACTCCTGCTTTCGAGATCCCGACCGTTGCGCCTCACCGTCAGCACCTGGAACATCAACTCGGTCCGCCTGCGCATCGACCTCGTGCGCCGCTTCCTCGACGAGGCGAAGCCCGACGTGCTCTGCCTCCAGGAGACCAAGTGCCCGGACGACCGCTTCCCGTTGAAGGAGTTGCAGGGCTTCGGCTACCCGCACGTCGTCTTCGCCGGGCAGAAGGGCTATAACGGCGTCGCCATCCTCTCGCGATTGCCGCTCATTACCCGCGAGGTGATGAGCTTCTGCGAGCGCCAGGACGCGCGCCACATCTCGGCGGTGCTCGGCCCGGAGGCGGGCCTTGCTGCCGGCATCGCGATCCATGATTTCTACGTGCCGGCCGGCGGCGACGTGCCGGACGTGAAGCTCAACGACAAGTTCGCCCACAAGCTCTCCTTCCTGGACGAGCTGCGCGCCTGGGGCGGCCGGCGCCCCGCCGGCCCGGCGATCCTCGTCGGCGACCTCAACGTGGCGCCGCTCGAGCACGACGTCTGGTCGCACAAGCAGTTGCTGGATGTGGTCAGCCACACCCCGATCGAGACCGAGCGGCTGGAGAGCTTGCGCGGCGAGGCCGGCTGGATCGACACGATGCGCCACCTGCGCCCGCCGCCGGAGAAGATCTATACCTGGTGGAGCTACCGCTCCCCCGACTGGGCCGCCGCCGACAAGGGTCGGCGCCTCGACCACATCTGGGTCACGCCGGACCTCGCCGATACGGTGAAGTCGGTGACGGTGGCGCGGCATACCCGGGCCTGGGAGAAGCCGTCGGACCACGTGCCGGTGACGGTGGAGTTGGAGCTTTAGTGCACCTCACAAAACTCCCGTTGCGCCGACGCTGCCACAGCGAGCGACGACGGCGATCGGGAGCTTTGTGAGAGACACTAAGACGGCCAATTCCTGTGGCACCGGGCGAGGGCAGCATGATCGTTGTGGATGCCAGCGTGCTGGTGCGCGGGTTCCGCTCGCGCAACGGAGCCTCCCATCTGGTCGTTCGGGCGATGCTCACGGGTGCGGTCGTCTTTGCAGCCTCGCCCGCCGTCGTTTTCGAGTACGAGGACGTCTTGAAACGCCCGGGACAGCTCGGTCCCGAACCCTGGATCACGCCGGCAGAGCTCGACGTTATTCTCGACGCTCTGTGTGCGAGAGCCATTCCCGCCCTGCCCCGCTTTCGGTTCCGGCCCTTTCTGGCGGACCCGAAGGACGACCTTTATATCGATTGTGCGATGGCCGCCGGTGCGGACACGATCGTGACGGAAGACCGTCATTTCGGCCATCCTGCCGTGGCCGCCTTCGGACTGTCGGCGATCGGTGCTGCCACCTTCGTGGTGGCCAATCCGAGATTGAGGATCCAGCAGGAGAGGAACTGAACATGGCATCGGTCGCCCTTCAGATCCCGGATACCGTCATGCAGCAGGCTCAGGATGCGGCGGCGGAAGAGGGCATTTCCCTGGATCAGATGCTCCTCGGCCTCATCACCGACGGCGTCGATCAGCAGCGCAGGTTCCGAGTCATGCGCGAGCGCGCGGCGCGAGCCGATGTCGCTGCCGCTCTGGCGATTCTCGATCGGGCGCCGGACGTGCGGCCCGATCCCGGTGACGACATCCTGTGAGCCTCCGCGCCGACGCGCTGGCGCCGATCCCCTTCCAGAGCATTCGTGAGTGCTGGCACGCGGACCTTGATTACCGAGCCGCCTACGAGGAGGTCTCGCCGGCCATGGATCTGGCCTTCGCCGTGGCGGAGGCACGGCAGGCCGCAAAGCTGTCCCAGGCGGAGCTTGTCCGTCGCATCGGCACCTCACCGGCAATGGTAGCGCGTTGGGAGACGGGCAAGGCCGCACCGACCACAATCTCCCTGCGCCGCGTCGCGGAGGCGACGGGAGACCGCCTCCGCATTGAGTTCGCCTTCGAGCGAGACTGACGGGTGAAGGGGCGGAGCGCCACGCGCCACCCCTCCCCGTCCGCCCTACCGGTCCGCCTTCTCGCCCGCGACTTCCCTGGCGACGAACCCCTTGGTCACCGGCACGATCTGTTCGAACACCGCCCCGGCCATCCGCTCCTCCTCCTTCAACGACAGGCGCAGAATCTCGATGTCCCGCTCGTGCCCGGCCTCCGCGGCCAGCGCGATCAGCGAGGTATAGGCGGCGATCTCGTAGGTCTCGACCGAGTAGTCGGTGTAGAGGTTCTTCAACACCTCGTCGCCGGTCACGCTGTGGACAAGCGCCGCGACGTTGCCGACCGTCTGGGTCACCACGTCCTTGAGCAGCGAACGGTCCTCGCCGTGGCCGTGCAGGAGATCGGCGAGGCGGGCGACCTGCTGGTCGGTCTCGCTCTTGTGCAGCCGCAGGGCCTGGGTCAGCTCAGGATAGCTCTCGTAGCGCTCGATCTGGCGCTGGATCATCTGCGCCGCCTGCTTCTCCAGGGCGTGGGTGTTGCGCAGGGCCGTGACGTAGATCGCCTGCACGGTCTCGGTGGTGGCCGCCGTCCGGCCCGCCGTCGCGGTGGTCATCGTGAACCTCTCGTGGCGTGGGGAATGGCGGGCAAACTGCTTGGGGGTATTCCGGGTTCGACCTCGGCCGTCCCGGACGCGACCGGCGTGGGCGTGACGAAACCGCGCGCGGCCAAAGTAGCACGCAGGCCACGGGGGAGTGGCAAGGGGCGACGGATCGTGTATAGGCTGCGCCACCCTCGCCCGCACACGGCGAGGTTTTTCGCCTTGGCAGACCGCGCTGGACGACATCCCGGCCCGGCCGAGCCCCGTGCGAAACGGCGGCCTCCCCTCGGAAGCCGCGCACCTCGTGAACCCGTAACACCGAAAGGACACGCGATGTCGATCACGGCGGAGCGCAAGACCGCGCTCATCAAGGAACATGCCCGCGGCGGAACCGACACCGGCTCGCCGGAAGTGCAGGTCGCGATCCTCACCGAGCGGATCCAGAACCTCACCGGGCACTTCAAGACCCACTCCAAGGACAACCACTCGCGCCGCGGCCTGCTCAAGCTGGTCTCGCAGCGCCGGTCGCTCCTCGACTACCTGAAGCGCAAGGACGAGGCCCGCTACCGCGCCCTCATCGAGCGCCTCGGCATCCGCCGCTAAGGTGGACCTCACGCGGTTCGGGCACCGGTCCGGGCCGCGTTTTCGCGGGTGAGCCTCGAGGCTCACCCGTCCCGGGTGGGCTGGAATGGGTCCGGCCGCCCCTCTTCCGGGACCCGCACTGAAGAAGGCGGGCCGCGACCGCCAGGGCAGGATCGCCGGTGGCTCTCATGAGCCCCTCGCCGTCTTGCGCTGGCGCCGCCCTCCCGGACCGCAGGAAGGCATGACAAGATGTTCGACGTTCAACGCGAAGAGCTGCTGTGGGGCGGGCGCAAGCTCGTGCTCGAGACCGGCAAGGTCGCCCGCCAGGCCGACGGCGCCGTGGTCGCCACCTACGGCGAGACCTCGGTGCTCGCCACCGTGGTGTCGATGAAGGAGCCGAAGCCCGGCATCGACTTCCTCCCGCTCACGGTGAACTACCAGGAGCGCACCTACGCCGCCGGCCGCATCCCGGGCGGCTACTTCAAGCGCGAGGGCCGTCCCTCCGAGAAGGAGACCCTGGTCTCCCGCCTGATCGACCGGCCGATCCGCCCCCTCTTCGTCGAGGGCTGGCGCAACGACACCCAGGTCGTGGTCACGGTGCTCTCGCATGACCTCGAGACCGATCCCGACATCCTCGCCATGGTGGCGGCCTCCGCGGCGCTGACCCTCTCGGGCGTGCCGTTCATGGGCCCGATCGCCGCCGCCCGCGTCGGCTATGTCGGCGGCCAGTACAAGCTCAACCCGCCCATCCAGGAGATGGAGGGCTCGACCCTCGACCTCGTCGTCGCCGGCACCCAGGACGCCGTGCTGATGGTCGAGTCCGAGGCGAAGGAACTGCCCGAGGACGTGATGCTCGGGCCGTGATGTTCGGCCACAAGCACTTCCAGCCGGTCATCGAGGCGATCATCCGGCTCGCCGAGAAGGCCGCCAAGGAGCCGCGCAACTTCCAGCCCGCGGATAATTCCGAGGTCGAGAAGGCCGTGCTCGAGGTCGGCGAGGCCGACCTGCGCGAGGCCTACAAGAACACCGTCAAGCAGGAGCGCTACGCCGCCGTCGACGCCGTGAAGGCGAAGGTGATGGCTGCCCTGGCTCCCGCCGAGGGCGAGGCCCGCTTCGAGGCCGAGAAGATCAAGGCGGCCTTCAAGGAGGCCCAGTCGAAGGTGGTCCGCTGGAACATCCTCGACACCGGCTCCCGCATCGACGGCCGCGACGTGAGGACCGTGCGTCCGATCGTCTCCGAGGTCGGCGTGCTGCCCCGCACCCACGGCTCGGCGCTGTTCACCCGCGGCGAGACCCAGGCGCTGGTGGTGGCGACGCTCGGCACCGGCGACGACGAGCAGTTCATCGACGCGCTCTCGGGCACCTACAAGGAGACGTTCCTCCTTCACTACAACTTCCCGCCCTATTCGGTGGGCGAGACCGGCCGCATGGGCTCGCCCGGCCGCCGCGAGATCGGCCACGGCAAGCTCGCCTGGCGCGCCGTGCACCCGGTCCTGCCGGCCGCCCACGAGTTCCCCTACACGATCCGCGTCGTGTCGGAGATCACCGAGTCGAACGGCTCGTCCTCGATGGCCTCGGTCTGCGGCGCCTCGCTGTCGCTGATGGATGCGGGCGTGCCCCTGCGCCGTCCGGTGGCCGGCATCGCCATGGGCCTCATCCTCGAGGGTGAGCGCTACGCGGTCCTGTCCGACATCCTCGGCGACGAGGATCACCTCGGCGACATGGACTTCAAGGTGGCCGGCACGGAGGAGGGCATCACCTCGCTCCAGATGGACATCAAGATCGCCGGCATCACCGAGGAGATCATGCGGGTCGCCCTCGACCAGGCGAAGGACGGCCGCGCGACCATCCTCGCCGAGATGGCGAAGGCGCTCACCGCCGCCCGTCCCGAGCTCGGCGAGCATGCGCCGCGCATCGAGACGATGCAGATCCCGACCGACAAGATCCGCGAAGTGATCGGCACCGGCGGCAAGGTGATCCGCGAGATCGTCGAGAAGACCGGCGCCAAGATCGACATCCAGGATACCGGCATCATCAAGATCGCCTCGGCCGACGGCAAGGCGATCAAGGCGGCCTATAACTGGATCCGCTCGATCGTGGCCGAGGCCGAGGTCGGCATGATCTACGAGGGCACCGTCGTGAAGACGATGGAGTTCGGCGCCTTCGTCAACTTCTTCGGCGCCAAGGACGGCCTCGTCCACATCTCCGAGCTCGCCGCCCAGCGCGTCGCCAAGGTCACCGACGTGGTGAAGGAAGGCGACAAGGTGAAGGTGAAGTTCTTGGGGCAAGACGATCGCGGCAAGATCCGCCTGTCGATGAAGGTCGTCGACCAGGAGACCGGCGAGGACCTGACCGAGAAGCTGAAGGCCCAGCGCGACGCCGACCGCTCGCGCGAGCGCCAGCCCCGCGGCGAGTGATCGTCTGAGGCGATCGGCGGAGATCGGACGGTCTCCGCCATCACGGTCCGAAAGCGCGGTCCCCCCGGGGCCGCGCTTTTTTCGTGCGCTCCGCAGGATGTCCTGACGATCCGGGTGCGGAGGACAGGATCCGGCAAGGCTGCCCTGCGGCAGGTCTTCGCGAGGCCCCCTCGACGCACACCGCGGATTTTGACGTAAGGTAAGAGACATTCTTCACGAATGCTCCTTACCAAGGGTGACCCGCGCAGGACCGTCTCACCGATGCTTCCAGACACCGACGATCGATCGATGGTCCGGAAGCGCCCGGCGGATGGCGGTCCCGCATCGAAGAGCTCCGACGTGTCCCTGGCGGTCGACGACGCGCTTCGGACGATCGAGGCGAAGGCGCTCTGGGGAGAGGTCGAGGCGGCGAGCCGCACGACCGGTCGTCTCCTGATGCTGTCGCCGGCGCTGGCCCTCGTCCTGCGAGCGGTCATGTGGGACGAGAACAGGCGCACCGCGACCGACTGGTTCTGGGCCGTCGCGGCCATCATGTGGCTGGCGGTCCCGTTCGATCACAGCGTCGCCCCGGACGCGCTCGCGGCCATCGTCACGGGCCATGTCGGCGTGACGACCATCGCCCTCGTCCTCGCCTTGCAGGCCTGGAGGCATCTCGGCTCAGACACCTGGCAGGGCATGGCCGCCTGCCTGTTCATGTCCGCCGTCATGCTCGCGGCCTTCCTGACCGGCCGGCAGGTCGGCGGCGTCAACTTCGAGCGCTTCGTCGTGGTCGGCTATTTCGGCATGGCGACCGGCATCGTCCTGCTGCCGCTGAGCATGCGCTGGACCGTCGTGGCCGCGCTCGCCCTCATTGCAACCTTCGTGGCCTGCCAATACGCCAACCCGGCCGTCGGCGACGCATCGGGGGCGCTATTCACCTTCTATTGCAGCAGCATCGGGGTGCCCTGGTCTGGATGCGGGCGCAGCTGAACGGCCGGCAGATGCGCGCCGCTCTGTTCCGGGTGACCGAGGCACGCAGCCGCCACCTGCTGAAGGAGAGCCACGACCGCCTGCACGTCATGGCCTTCACGGACGCCCTGACGGGCCTGCGCAACCGGAAGGCGATCGGCGAGGATCTGGCCGGGCTGCTCCGGGACTCGCCGGTCGGCGAGGCCCTGTCCGTTGCCATGATCGACATCGACGACTTCAAGCACCTGAACGACAGCCAGGGCCACCAAGCGGGCGATCGGGCCTTGCGCGCGGTCGGCTCTCTGCTCCTGGACTTCTCGCGGGCTCACGGGGCCGCCTGCGGCCGAATCGGCGGCGAGGAGTTCCTGGTCCTCATGCCCCGCACGACGGCCGACGATGCCCGAAGCCGGATCGAGGTCATTGTGCAGGACCTGGACCGGATGGACATTCCGAATCCGGGATCCCGGGTGGCCGACCGTGTCACCCTGAGCGCCGGCCTCGTGACGGCGGCCACGGGCACGGCCGAAGGCGGCCAGCCGGAACTCCTGATGCGCCGCGCCGACATCGCCCTGTACGACGCCAAGAAACGCGGCCGCAACCGCATCGTCACGGCGACGGCCTCGTCCGAGCCGACCGCCGCGCCGGGCCTCAGGGAACTGACCACGCTCGTCGAGCACGCACGTTATCGCCCGGTACCGGAGCGGAGCGCGGGCCGGCGGGCGTGAGGAGCTACCATCCGGCGACACGCGCCCTCCTCGATGCCACCGGCTCGCGAACGACCGCGCCCTGAACGGTCGGGGGTGAAGGGCGTCGGGACGCTCCGATTCGTCGTCAGGGCTGCCATCGCCCGCGGTCCGGCATCGCCGTCTTCCCGCCCGCTCCCACCTCTGCTTCAAGGTCACTCGCGGGCGCCGCTGATTCGCCCGCCGGGGAGGCAGCGCATGAGCGACGATCTCGTCTTCTACACCCACCCGATGTCCCGCGGCCGCATCGTCCGCTGGATGCTGGAGGAGGTCGGGGCGCCCTACCGCACCGAGATCATGGGCTACGGTTCGGGAATGAAGGACCCGGCCTACCGGGCGATCAACCCGCTGGCCAAGGTGCCGGCCCTGGTGCATCGCGGCGTCACCGTGACCGAGACGGCGGCGATCTGCGCCTACCTGGCCGATGCCTTTCCGCAGGCCGGCCTCGCCCCGGCCCTCGATGACCCCGAGCGCGGCGCCTATTACCGCTGGCTGTTCTTCGCCGCCGGGCCCGTCGAGGCGGCGGTGACCGACAAGGCGCTCGGCATCGAGGTGCCGGAGGAGAAGCGCCGGATGGTCGGGTACGGCAGCATGGCGGAGGTGCTCGATGCCCTCGAAGGCGCGGTCTCGGGCCGGGACTACCTCGCCGGCGGGCGGTTCTCGGCCGCCGACCTCTATGTCGGCTCGCACCTGATGTGGGGCATGCAGTTCGGCGGCATCGAGCGGCGCCCGGCTTACGAGACCTACGTCGCCCGCCTCGCCGACCGCCCGGCGGCGATCCGGGCGCGGGAGATCGACGACCGGCTCATCGCCGAGGCTCCGCAGGGGTGAGCGGGCCCGCCGGCGGCAGGAAGTCGGGCGGAGAGCCTGCCCGGAGGGAACGTCCGTGCTCCGTCCGCGTTCGCACCGCGACACGAGCGGATACCCGTCCGCACCCGGAGCATGACGGAGAACCCCATGGCCAACGACCTGATGCACGACGTGTTCGGCGGCGAGCGCAACCTGACCACCAAGGAGCGCGCCATCTCGGTCGCGCTCGGCCTCGGACTCGCGGCGGCGGCGGCGCAGCCCCGGCCGAACAAGTTCCTGAGCCTCGCGGCCCTGGTCGCCGGCTCGCTCCTGGCGATCCGCGGCGCCACCGGCCATTGCGCCGCCAAGTCGCTGATGAACGGCGACTCCCACGCGCCGGCGCGAATCTGACGAAGCGGCGGGGCGCCCGGACGGCGCCCCGTTTCCTGACGCGGTGACCGAACGATACGGACACGTGAAAAGGCCCGCGCCGGGATACCGGCGCGGGCCTTTTCACGATCGGAAAGAGCCGGCGGCGTCCCGCCGGCTCGCGTGACTCAGAGGACGGTGCTGCGGCGGCGGCCCTGGATGAAGCCGAAGATCGCCAGCACGACCACGGCGCCGACGACCGAGGCGATCAGGCCCGCGCCCTCGTTCGGCGGGTACCATCCGGTGACCTGGCCCAGGAACGTCGCCACGAAGGCGCCGACGATGCCGAGCAGGGTGGTCATGATGAAGCCGCTCGGCTCGTTGGCCGAACCGGGCATGATGAACTTGGCGATGACACCGGCGACGAAGCCGATGATGATGGTCCACAGGATCGCAAGCATGGAGGTCTGCCCTTCGGCTCCGCTTCTATGCAGGGCAAACGCACGAGGTCCGGCCATGGTTGCGCCGAACTTCGCGCTTCCCAGCCCTGTGGACGGCGGGAGGCCTTTACGCGCCCCGGGTTCGGCGGCACAAGGCGCCCGAGCGCCATTCCAGCGCCTCGAGGAGTTTTTCGATGACCATCACCCGTTTCGACACCGGCCCCCGGATGAGCCAGGCGGTGGTCCATAACGGCACCGCCTACCTCGCCGGCCAGGTCGCGGACAACGTCGCGAACGATGAGGGCGTCGAGGCGCAGACCAAGGACATCCTGGCCCAGATCGACGAGTTGCTGGCGACCGTCGGCAGCGACAAGACCCGGCTCCTGTCGGCCACGATCTACCTCGCCGACATGTCGACCTTCGCCGAGATGAACCGGGCCTGGGACGGCTGGGTCGCGCAAGGCCACACCCCGGCCCGCGCCACCGTCGAGGCGAAGCTCGCCGGCCCGCAATACAAGGTCGAGATCTCGATCATCGCCGCGATCGGAGCCTGATCGATGAACCTGCTCCGGCGCAGCCTCCTGCGCGGCTCCTTGTGGGCAGCGTCCTGCCTCCTCGCCCTCGCGGCGGGGCCCGCGGCGGCCGCGCCGGAGCGGGTGGTCAACATCTACAACTGGTCGGATTACATCGACCCCAAGATGCTCGACGCCTTCACGCGCGAGACCGGCATCAAGGTCGTCTACGACACCTACGACACCAACGAGATCCTCGAGACCAAGCTGCTCGCCGGGCGCTCGGGCTACGACATCGTGGTGCCGACGGGACCGTTCCTGCAGCGCCTGATCAAGGCCGGCGCCTTCCAGCCCCTCGACAAGGCCAAGCTGCCGAACCTCACCCATGCCTGGCCCGAGGTGACGGCGCGGCTCGCCGCCTACGATCCGGGCAACGCCTACGCCGTCGACTACATGTGGGGCACTACCGGCATCGGGGTGAACACCGCGCTCGTGCGCGAGCGCCTCGGCCCCGGCCAGCCGCTCAACACCTGGGACATCGTCCTGCGACCGGAGCTGATCGGCAAGCTCAAGGATTGCGGCGTCACGATGCTGGACTCGCCCGACGACCTCATCCCGAGCACGCTCCAGGCCCTCGGCCTGAAGCCCGATTCGCGCCGGACCGACGATCTCGACAAGGCGGGCGACGCCCTGTTCCGCATCCGCGGCGCGGTGCAGAAGTTCCATTCCTCCGAGTACATCAACCAGCTCGCCAACGGCGACGTCTGCCTCTCGGTCGGCTATTCCGGCGACATCCTCCAGGCGCGCAAGCGCGCCCGCGAGGCCAAGAACGACGTCGACATCGCCTATTTCATTCCGCAGCAGGGCGCCCTGATGTGGCTCGACGCCTTCGCGATCCCCAAGGATGCGCCGCATGCGGCGGAGGCCCACGCCTTCATCGACTTCATGATGCGGCCCGAGGTAGCGGCGGCCAACACCAACTTCGTCTCCTATGCCAGCGGCAACCTGGCGGCGAAGGCCCTGGTCCGTCCCGAGATCCTGTCCGATCCCGGCATCTACCCGGACGAGGCCACCTTCCGCCGGCTGTTCACCAACACCGCCTACGACGACCGCACCCAGCGGGTGGTGACCCGCCTCTGGACCCGCATCCGCACCGGGCGCTGAGGCCGGGCTCCGGTACCAAGGTCGAGTCTAGGCCAAACGACCGGTACGGCCGAGGCGGTTCGCATGCTAACCTTACGGAATGGGTGATCCGTGCGAACCCGTCCTGATGATGCTCCGGGAGGCCGGCGAGGCGGTGCCGCCCCTCGCCGGGCAGCTCGCCGCCAAGGGCTACGGCATCGTCGATGCCGTGGTCACGGAACTGGATCCGGTGCCGGCCGCCATCGACGGAGGCTGGGTGGTCGACCTGGCGCTGGTGAGCGCGGGCCTGTCGGTCTCGCGGGACCTGCCGGACATCGCCGCGCGGCTGCGGGTGGCCTGGCCTCGCCTGCCCCTGGTCTGCGTGCCGGAGGCCGTCTCCGTTCCCGGCCTGCCCGCCCTGTCCGGGGACATGAGCCTGTCGGAGATCTGCGAGCGCCTGGACGAACTCGTACTGGCCACGGTCGAGATGCGGGAAGACGCCAGGCGGCTGCGCTGGAGGGCTACCGGTCTTACTGCCCAGGTGCGGCAGGCACGCATCGGCCTCGGGATGCCGTCGCCGAGGCGCGCCGCCTCCTCGCCGAGGCGGGGCGCCTCTCCGGAAGGCGCGGCCCGGACGGCGGTCGATCGTGAGGACGGCCCGCCCTCCGTCGCAGGGCGGGCCGGGGAGCATCAATCCTTCAGGTCGTCCGGCACCTTGCCGCCGTTCTCCTCGAGTTTCTTGATCACCTGCTTGTGCAGCCACACGTTCATCGTCGCCGAATCGTCGGTGTCGCCGGTGTAGTTCAGCTCCTTGGCGAGCTCCTTGCGGGCCGACAGGCTGCTGTCGAGGTGGAGCAGCTTCATCAGGTCGACGATCGAGGTGCGCCAGTTGAGGGGCTGGCCGGCCTTCGCGGCGAGGTCGTTGAGCACCGCCTCGACATCGACCTTGCCGTCGACCTTCGGCACGCTGCCGCCCGAAGTGGCGTCCGAGCCGCCGCCCAGGGCGCCGCCGGTGGTGGTATCGGTCTTCGGCGCGTCCGAGGTCTGGGCCTGGGCGTCGCCGCCGCCGAAGGGGTGCAGGATCTTGCTGACGATCGTCCCGAGCAGGCTCATCGTGTCATCCTCCGTCAAGGGCTCATGGTGCCGCCCGCGACCATGCGGCCGTGGGCGAATGGTGGGTGCGCTCGCCCTGCGGCACCGTCGTCACGGTAACGAACCGCCCCGCTTCCCGTTCCTCGCCGCAGGGGAGATGCGCGCATCCGGCCGCTTCACGGGCGTGCCGGATGGGGTAAGGACGTGGCGCCGGCCCCGCACGGGGCCGATGGACCTGGGAACCGTGGACGAGGCATGACAGGGGATCCGATCCGCCGGGCGCTCGACGACGTCTGGTACTGCGTCGGCGAGAGCCGCAGCCTGCGGCCCGGGGGAATGCGGTCGGTCAGCCTCGGCGAGGAGGCCGTGGTGGTCGGGCGCGAGGAATCGGGGGCGCTGTTCGCCTTGCGCGACCGCTGCCCCCATCGCGGCATGGCGCTCTCGGCCGGCCGCATCGTCGACGGCAACCTCGTCTGCCCGTTCCATGGCTGGCAGTTCCGGCCCGACGGCGCCTGCGCGGCGATTCCGGCGCTCGCCCGCCGGGACGACGCCAACTTCGCCTCGGTCCGCCTCGCCCGCTTCGCGGTGGCCGAGAAATCCGGACTGATCTGGGTCCATGCCAGCGCGAATCCCGCGGGCGCGAACCCGGATGCGGCACCGCCGATCCCCGAGGTCGATTTCGCGTATTGCGGCCAGCTGGTCGAGATCCTGGAGGTCGAGGCCTCGTTCGACCTCGTGGCCCTGAGCTTCGTCGATCCGGCCCACGTCGCCTACGTGCACGATTCCTGGTGGTGGCGCCCCTCGAAGACCATGAAGGAGAAGGTGAAGCACTTCGCGCCCTCGCCCTTCGGCTTCACCATGACGAGCCACACCGCGAAGACCGCCTCCCTCGCCTACCGCCTGCTCGGCTCGATCCCGGAGGTCGAGATCGAGTTCCGGCTGCCGGGGGTGCGCCTGGAGCGGATCACCGCCGGCGAGAAGCGCCTGGCCAACTACACCTTCGCCTCGCCGCTGGCGAACGGGCGCACCGCGCTCATCAACGCGATGTACTGGAACATCCCGGGCCTCAACCTGCTGAAGCCCGTGGCCCGGCCGCTGATGCGCCAGTTCCTCGGCCAGGACCGGGACGTGCTCCAGATCGCCCAGCGCGGCCTCGACCGGAAGCCCGCCATGGTCCTGATGGGCGAGAGCGACGTGCAGTCGCAATGGTATTTCAGTCTCAAGCGCGAGTTCCTGCGCTCCCGCGAGACCGGTGCCGCCTTCGTCAATCCGCTCGAGCCGCGGGAGCTGCGCTGGCGCAGTTGACCCGGGCTTAGGAATTCGATCCCGGGTAGCGGTTTCGGCGCAACGTGCCTAGAGTTGCGCGTCGCCGCGCCAGCGCCACCCGCGCCGATTCGATTGTTCAGGCCGGATGGCTGCCCCGGAGATTCGGATGTCCGAGGACATCTTCCGCATCATCTACAAGAGCAAGGCCGCGCACGCGGCGGAGGTGATGCTGGGTCACGGCCACATCGCGAACTTGCTCGCCACGGCCCGGCAGCGCAACCAGGCCGCCGACATCTCGGGCGTGCTGGTCTATACCGGCCTCGGCTTCTTCCAGGTACTGGAGGGTCCGCGACCCGGCGTCCAGTCCGTCTTCGAATCGATCCTGGCCGACCGGCGCCATCACACCCTGGCGGTGATCGAGATGGATTTCGCGGCCGAGCGCCGCTTCGCCGGTTGGTCCATGGGCTTCCTCGGCACCACCCGGGACCTCGACGACCGGCTCAACGGCGTCGGGCTCGGCCCGGTCGGGGGGCCCGAGAGCCTGGACCAGCTCCTGCGCCGGACCCTCCTCGTCCTCGTCGACAGCCCGATCAGCATGCCGTGGCTCGGCGGGCGCGAGGATGGGCTCGGACCCGCCCTCGCGCGGCGCGTCTGATCGAGCGATCACCCCGCCGCCAGCACCGCCACCGCCACCGCCGGCCCGCAGGTCGATGCGAAGGCCGTGGCCGCGGGGGCGAGGCGCGGGGCGATCAGGTCGGCCAGGTCCTCGGCCGGGCGCCCGAGGCGCGCGGCGAGCCGCGTCGCCACGAAGCGGCCGGCGCCGCAGACCACGATCGGCGCCGTATCGGGCAACTCGCCGCGGGACAGGATCAGCCCGGCGGCATCGTGCAGCAGACGCAGCTGCGCCTCGGCGAAGAAGCCGGCGAGCCGGGCCCAGTCGTCCCCCGAGCCCTCGTGGCGGTCGCGGCCGATCATCCGGGCGAGGCGGGTCTCGGTCTCGGGAATCGATTTGCCCTTGAGGTCGGCGGTATCCTGCTGGTCCTCCGCCTCCGGCAGCAGCCCGAGCAGGCGGTAGGCGTCGGCCGTGGTGGCGAAGCACTCGGCCATCAGGGCGGTGCGCCGGCCGCGGAACGGCGCGGTCTGCGACAGGGCCAGAACCGGCGTGCGGACCACCCCGGTATAGACGAGCTCGCCCGTCTCCAGCCGCTCGGCATCGCTGTAGCCGAGGGCCTGAGGCTGGCCGCCCAGGATCGGGATCAGGTCGGCGGTGGTCGAGCCGAGATCGACGAGGAGCGCGTCGGGCCGCAAGGTGCCGATCAGGGCGGCTGTGGCGTGCCAGTTGGCGCTGGCGATGTCGGCGGCATGGGCCGAGGCCGCGTCGGGCGCGACGAGGCCCGCCCGCCCGGCATAGATCGCCACCTCGCCGTGCAGGGTCTTGTCGGCCCAAGCGGCGAGCTGCGCCACGCCGTCGGTGCGGTCGGCGAAGCAGTCGGTCAGCTCGCCGGTCATCGTCACCGCGTGACGGGCGGGTTCCCGGGTCCAGTCCGGCAAGGCGGCGAAGGTGGCGTCCAGCGCCGGCAGGCCGTTCCAGAGCGGGCAGGCCGCCTGCACCACCGCCTGCACGCGGCCCGCCTCGACCAGCGCCGCCTTGACATGGACCCCGCCGAGGTCCCAGCCGATGACGCGACGGAGCGAGGCGGAGGATTGCAGATGGGTCACGGTCGGGTCTCGCACGAAATCGATCGGGGCGGGGTGGCATGAGCGGGTCCGCTTCCGCAAGCCGGACCGAGGTGGTGCCGGTCCTCGACCTGCGCGGCGGCGTGGTGGTGCGGGCGCGTGCCGGCGATCGCGACCACTACGCGCCGATCGTCACGCCGCTCTCGCGCACCCCCGCCCCGGCCGAGGTGGCGCGCGGCCTCCTCTCCGCCTGGCCGGCGCGCCGGCTCTACGTCGCCGATCTCGACGCGATCATGGACGGGACGCCGCCCGATCTCGGCGCCCTGCGGGCGATCACGGCCGCCTGCCCCGGGGTCGAGCTGTGGGTCGATGCGGGCTTTGCCACCGAGGATGGCCTGGCGGCCTTCCTGGCGGCGGGTCTGGGGCGGCCGGTGCTCGGCAGCGAGAGCCAGACCGACGCGGCCCTGGTGCGCCGGATCGGCGCGCGCGCGGTGCTCTCCCTCGACAGCCGCGACGGCGTGAGGATGGGGGCGGCTGAACTGCACGAGGATCCGTCGGCCTGGCCGCCGGAGGTGATCGTGATGACCCTGTCGCGGGTCGGCAGCGGCGCGGGGCCGGATCTCGCGGGTTTGAGCGCCCTCAAGGCGCGGTCGCCGCACACGGCGTTCTACGCCGCCGGGGGCCTGCGCGGGCCGGAGGACCTGCCGGCGCTCGAGGCGGCGGGCGCCGCCGGGGTGCTGGTTGCGAGCGCGATCCACGACGGGCGGCTGCGGGCCTGACCGCGAGACGAAAAAGGGAGGGCCCCATGAGGGCCCTCCCGGTCTTGCATTCAGCGTCCGAGAAAGATGGAGGCCAGTCGCTGGAACAGTCCCTGCGGCGGAGGCGGCGGGGGCGGCGGGGGAGGTGCCGCTGGCTGTTCCGGACGGTTTCCTGTCTAGGCGACGTTCGCCGCGAAGGGGTGCTGGGCGCTCTTGTACTGCTTCGTGACCTCGGCGGCGGTCGGCGTGCCCTTGATGGCGCGCTCGATCGACAGCTTCGTGGCCTCGTAGTTGTACTTCTCGATCTTGGCGTCGTCCGCGGCTTCCCAGTGGATGAACACGCCGACCAGGATGTACAGGTCGTCGGCCTCGTCGGCCGGGATGATGCCCTCGGCCACGCAATCCTGCACCGCCTTGGCGACGGCGTGCTGGGCGGGGCCGAACATCTGGACGGCCTGACGGGCGTCGTTGATGGTCACCTTGTTGAACAGCAGGGTGTTCGGCTTGCACGGCAGGTTCGGCGCCACCACCGCGAGCAGGCTGGTGAAGCCGTGCTTGTTGTTGGTGAGGCTGTTGCAGAACGCCGTCTCGGCGGCGCTGCCGCGCGGGCCGATGAGGAGGTCGATATGCGCTACCTCGTTGCCGTCACCGACGAGGGCCTCGCCCACCATCACCTTATTGATCGTCGCCATGTGGGGGTTCTCCCAGATATCGATAAGGTTAGCCGGCCGCTCTGACAGTGCGGCGCAGCACCGCCATCCTTGCTGTCGGCGTTCAGCGGGAGCCGAACCGGTTGTCTGGATGGCGGGCGGACCCTACAGCGCCGCCGGACCCCGAACAAGCCGGCTCGACCGGTACATTGGGCCATTTCGGGCCCGGCGACGGAAGGAAAGCCGTGCCGGGGTTAAGACTTATTGGCAGGTTGCCCGTCCGGGGCCGTCACCCTGCGCCTTCAGGCGCGCCAGCGCGTCGAGGAACAGGGTCGCCACGGTGAGATCCGCGCTGGTGCCGGGATTGAGGCCGGCGTCCTTCAGGACCGCGTCGTGGGCGAGCAGGGCCGCCCGCGCGCCCTCCCCCAGGGTCAGTCCGCGCAGGGCGGCCTCGGCCTCCGCCCGCACCCGCTCGGCGGTCGCCGCGCCGAACTTGCGGGCGATGTGGCTGTCGGGAAATCCGGTCAGGAAGGCGAGGTGGACCGCCGTGGTAGTCCAGGGTTCGTGCAAGCCCCGGGCGCGGGCCGCCGCCAGGGCCGGCAGGCCTGTCGCGAACAGGTCCTCGAACCCGGTGACGTAGGCGCGCGCGATCCGGTCGCGCGCCTGCGCCTCCGCCATGGCGGCGAGGACGGGCGGCGGCGGGGCTTTCCCCGTCACGTCGTGGCGCTCGGCCGTCCCGAGCCCGCCGGGATTGGCGAGCCGGATTGCCGCGTAGAGGCCGGCGGCATCCGCCGCGTCGAGCCCGGCCAGCACGGAGGCGAGGGTGTCGCGGAGCGGCCCGGCCGCTCGGCCGCGGCGGCGAGCGGTGCGCAGAGCAGCACGATGCCGAGATTGGTGTTCTGGCCGACGCCGTCGCGGGTGGCGGCCACCGCCGCCTCGATCCGCGCCCCGACCGGCGTGCCGGCTGCGGCGAGGTGGGGCGCGGAGAGGACCGCGCTCGCCTCGAAATCCGCCACGCTCATCCGGTGCCCGGCGGCGTGGACGTGGACGTTGCCGGGCTTGATCGCCGCGAGTTCCGCCCGGCAAGCCGCGAGATAGGCGTCCATGATCGCCGTCGGCGTCAGCGCCGGCATCAGGCCCCCTCGGCGACGAGGCGCGGCGCCTGCCCCGCCCGGACCGCCGCCAGGAAGCCGGCCGCGACCTCGCGGGCGATGTCGACCGGCGTGACCTGCTGCAGGCCCGACCAGGCCGGCATGCTGTTGACCTCGAGCACCTGGAAGCCGCCCTCCCCGTCCTCGACGAGGTCGATCCCGGTATAGCCGCAGCCCACTGCCGCGGCGGCCGCTTCGGCCAGGTCGACGGCCCGGGCCGGCGGGCGCCAGGGCAGCGGCCGGCCGCCGCGATGGACGTTGGTGATCCAGCCGTCGCCCTGGCGGATCATCCCGGCGATGGCCCGGCCGGCGCAGACGAAGATCCGGTAATCCTGCCAGGCCCCGTCCTGCCGGGCGACGTAGCGTTGCAGGTAGTAGACCCGGCCGACCAGTTCCTCGGGCGGCAGCTCGTCGGGCCGGGAGATGAGCTGGAGCCCCTCGCCCTGCGAGCCGAACAGGGGCTTCAGCACCAGGGGTTTTCCGGGGCCGGCCTCCCGCGCCACCACCTCGGCGGCGGCCTCGCGGCGCGAGAGCACGAAGGTCTCCGGCGTCGGGATGTGGTGGCGGGCGAGCAGCAGGCTCGTCATCGCCTTGTCGACCGAGCGCTCGATCGCGGCAGGCCCGTTCCACACCGCGGTGCCGGCGGCGACGAGGGCGTGCAGGACGCCGAGGCGCATCGTCGTCGCCTCGAAGGTGCCGCCCGCGATGGTGCGCAGCAAGACCCCATCCGGCAGGTCGCCGCCGAAGCCCGGCACGCGCAGGGGTTCCGGGTGCCCGGTCTCGATCGTCACGTCGGCGAGCGAGAACAGGACCGGCGCCGCGCCGAGATCCGTCAGAGCGGCAAGCAGCCTGGCCTTGTGCCAGGCGCCGTTATCGGCCGCGAGCCCGATCCGCATCGACCGGCTCTCTCAGGCGAAGGAGCGCGCGACCAGCTCCGGCACCAGCCGGCCGGCGCGGTGGCTGGCGCCGGAGCGCAGCGAGGTCACCACCACCTCGGCCGGGCTGAACAGGTGCTTGTCGATGGCGTAGAAATCGCCGTTGAAGCGGGCGAAGATCTCCGCGAAGGGCGCGCCGTGGTCGCGCGAGGTGGTGCTCGGCAGGGCCTCGGCCAGCGCCTTGGCGTCGGCATCGTCGGCCTCGACGAAGAGCTGCACCCGCCCGCCATAGATGATCGCGTCGTTGGTCCGGCCCATCGCTTGGATGAAGTCCGGGTGCGGCGGGCTCAAGGGGGCCGCGCCGATCCCGTCGACGATGGCGTTCAGGTCGAACCCGACCGAATGCGCCTTGTGCAGGGCGACCTCCAGCACCCGGGCGACCACCTGGGTCGCGCCGGCGAGGCTCTGGGTCGGGGCGTAGACGAAGGTCACGTCGGCGGGCTGGATCCCGGCCGCCGCCGCCACCTTGGCGATGACCGAAGCCGGCGGAGGGCTGCCCGATTCGAGCACCAGGGCGATGCGCGAGGCCGTGTCGCGGTAGGCCAGCTCCTCGAACAGGTGCTCGACCGCCGCCGCCGCGCGGCCGGGGCCGGAGCCGAGGGCGAAGAAGCCCGAATCGCCCTCCTCGTCGGCGAGGCTCCAGCCGGCATACTGGCTGCCGAGGCAGGCGAGCACCGGGTCGGCGCTGTGCACCGTCAGGGTGAAGGGCCAGGCTTCCAGCGGACCGGCCGGGCTTACCGTCACGGTGCCGAGGCCGCCCAGGCAGATCTCGGCGATGCGCCGCCCGGCCTCGATCGAGCCGCGCACCCCCGCCCCGGCATCGATCAGCCGCGCGCCGTCCGGCGCCTGGGTCACGGCGAGCCGGAGCTTCGTGGCATCAGAGGCCAGGGCCTCGACCAGGGGGGCGGCGAGCGCGTTCACGCTCGGGCGGGACGGGGTGGCGGATGCACTCATGGATGACTCCCTCGGGTCCGGGGTCGGAGGATGCCCCGGTATGATCGGTCGAATCGGCCGGGGTCCTGGCAGGCCCCATCGGGTGACGAACGAAGCGCGGCGTCCTATCCTCGCTCCAACGCCCCGCGTGCAAAAGCTGTTTTGGGAAAGCAGCGGCGCTGGTTTCCCCCTCCCCCTCTGCGGGGGAGGGTGCCGGGCGGGAGAGGGGCGGCGCGACGCCGGTCCAGACGGCGCCTCTCACGATGGTTCGGTCATTTCCGGAAGCGGCGTCCCCTCTCCCGGCTCGCTGACGCTCGCCACCCTGCCCCGCAGAGGGGGAGGGGGAAACCCGCGCTATTCCTTTGCCCGAACAGGCGCGCTGCCTGCAGGGAAAGGAGAACACCGCGTCTTTTCTTGCCTGGGCACTCCCCCATCCCGCCCCGGAGCGCCTACGCCGCCTCGGGACACGGCACGACCGCCGCGAGGCGCCGCACCGCCTCCGCGATCCGTGCCGGATCGAGGCGGCCTGTCCGGTCCCCCTGCCCGCACAGGCCGCCACGGAATCCGAGATAGCCCGGCCCGAGCGCCGCGAGCGCCGGGATGTCGTCGAGGGCCAGCGATCCGGCGAGGCCGGAGAGCAGGCCGTGCGTCTGGCACGCGCCCGCGAAGCCCGCGAGACGCGGGAGGGGCAGGTGATCGGTGAGGCGCCGGCCGTCCTTGCCCCTGGTGTCGATCATCGCGCCGGAGAAGCCGGCGGCGGCGAGCGCCGGCACGTCGGCGCCCGAAGGCCCGTCCTCGGCGAACAGGACCGCGATCACCGGACGACCGGCGGGCAGGACCAGCCCCGTCGCGTCGCGTCGCGGCGCCCAGGCGATCTTGAGGTAGCGCACGCCGGTGCCGGCCAGGGCCGCCAGGCAGGCGGAGGCCGCGCGGCCGTCCTGCGGCTCCCCCGCCACCGCGCTCGTCAGCCGGTCGCCGGAGGCCGCCGCGATGGCCCGGACGGTGTCGGGCGGAAGGTCTCCCAGGGCGCCGCGGTCGGGGTCCTTGGCGTCGATCAGGTCGGCGCCGGCATCGCGGGCCAGTGCCGCCTCGGCGGCATCGCGCACGCTGACGAGGAGGCGGACGCGGGAAGAAGAGATGTCGGGCACGGGGATCAGGACCGGTTCGGCAGCGGCTCGGCGAAGAGACGGTTCTTCACCAGCGAGCGCACGCCGTGGAGCCAGGTGTCGTCGGTGTCGCCCTGGATCACCACCTGGCCGCCGCGCAGCACCTTGCCGCTCCCGGCCTCGGTGACGGTGATGGTCAGGTTGAGCACCTGCGGCGCGCTGCGCTGGACGTAGCCGTACACGACGAGGGCCGCCCCCGCCGCCTGGGCGATCTTTTCCGCGCAGCCTTCGCATTTGTAGAACGGTGCGTCGCGCCGGATCGCCGCGGCCTGGGGGCCGAGATCCACGAGGTCCAGCCCGCGGCCCGCCACCTCCCGGCGCAGGGCGTCGGTCGCCAGGCCCAGCCGCCGCGCATCCTGCGGCTTCAGCGGACGCGGCCCGATCGTACCGGGCTCCGCCAGCTCGATCCCGAACACCGCCACGTCGTTCGGCGCGGCGGCGGCCGGCAGGCCGGCGAGCAGGACCGCGAGGGCGGGAAGGGTGCGAAGCGACAACATTCCCGAACCCTCGCATGCCGGCGCGGGGCTGCGCAACGCGCCCGCCCGCGAGCCGTGTTCGGACTTTGGGGCAAGACCGGCCGGCGGGACGGCAGGGGTGGGACGGCTCTCTTACGAAATCCTCATCGAACAGGCGTTGAGGCCGCGGGAGGAACCCTGGTAGCGTACCCTCCGCATGGCACAGTTCCGCAAGGCCACCCTCGCCTCCCTCGGGCTCCTCGCCGGTCTGGCGGCGGCGCCGGCCGCTCTCGCGCAGGCTGCGGGCCCGCCGCAGGCGGTCGCCCCGCAGGCATCCGAGATCCGCATCGGCCTGATCTACCGGCCGGTCCCGGCCCCCTCCTCCTACGACGCCCAGGCGGCGCCCGAGGACGAGGGGCTGGCCGGCGCCAAGCTCGCGATCCAGGACAACACCACGACCGGCCGCTTCGTGCGCCAGAGCTACGCCCTCGACGCGGTGGCGCTGGGCACCGCCGCCCCCGGCGAGCCCCCGCCCCAGAGCCCGGTCGACGCCGCCCGCGGGCTCGTGGACAAGGGCCTGCGCTTCATCGTGCTGGCGCTCCCCGCCGACGAGGTGCTGGCGGTGGCCGACGCGCTGAAAGGCTCGGGCGTCACCCTGTTCAACGCCGCCGCGTCCGACGACCGCTTGCGCGGGACCGACTGCCGGGCGGATGTGTTCCACGTCGCCCCGAGCCGGGCGATGCAGACCGATGCGCTGGCGCAGTTCCTCGCCTTCATGCGCTGGCGCAAGCTCTTCCTGATCACCGGCCCGCAGGACGGCGACAAGCTGTGGGCCGAGGCGATGAAGCGCTCGGCGAAGAAGTTCGGGTTGCAGATCAGCGCCGAGCGGCCCTGGACCTTCGGGCCCCTGGCGCGGGCCCGCGGCGACACCCCGACCCGGGCCGAGGCCCTCGTCTTCACCCGCGGCCTCGATTACGACGTCGCCGTGGTGGCGGACGAGGCCGGGGATTTCGGCGATTACGTCCCGTTCCACACGGTCGATCCGCGCCCCGTCGTCGGCACCCAGGGGCTCGTTCCCACCACCTGGCATCCGACGCTCGAGGTCTGGGGTGCCGCCCAGGCCCAGAACCGCTTCCGCCGCCTCGCCGGCCGGCTGATGCGCCCCCTCGACTACCAGGTCTGGGCGGCGGTGCGGGCGGTCGGCGAGGCCGCGTTCCAGAAGAAGACCACCGACCCGGCGGCGCTCGCCTCGGCAATCGCCGATCCGGGTTTCACCCTGCCGGGCTACAAGGGCGTGGCGCTCAGCTTCCGCCCCTGGGACCACCAGCTGCGCCAGCCGATGCTGCTGGTCCAGCCCCAGGCCCTGGTGGCGGTGGCGCCGGAGCAGGGCTACTTGCACCAGCGCACGCCGCTCGACACGCTCGGGGTGGACCTGCCGGAGACGCAGTGCAAGCTGACGAAGTCGTGACCCGGCCATAAGTCGGTCTCGCCCGCAAGCCGGCGGCGGGCCAGGTAGAAGCCAAGGCATCGAGGCCAGTGGCGGACCGCGGACGAAGAGCGCGGCCGGAAGGGAGGATGAATGAGCCGTCATCGGATGAGACCGGCGCACGCTGCGCCCAGCGCGGCCGCGTTCCTGGCCGCCCTCCTGGCCCCTCTCCCGGCCGCCACACACGCCCACGCCACCACGGTCTATGTCAGCAACGAGAAGGGCAACTCGGTCAGCGTCATCGACGTCGAGACGCTGAAGGTCACGGCGACCTGGCCGGTCGGGCGCCGTCCCCGGGGGATCACCGTGGGCAAGGACGGGAGCCTGCTCTACGTCTGCGCCAGCGACGACGACCGCATCGACGTGCTCGACACCAAGACCGGCAAGATCGTGCGCTCGCTCCGCTCCGGGCCGGATCCGGAGCAGTTCATCGCGCATCCCTCGGGCAACCCGCTCTACGTCGCCAACGAGGATGACAGCCAGGTCACGGTGCTCGACATCGAGAAGAACAAGGTGGTGGCCGAGGTGCCGGTCGGCGTCGAGCCGGAGGGGATGGGGTTGAGCCCGGACGGGTCGATCCTGGTCAACACCTCCGAGACCACCAACATGGCCCACTTCATCGACACCAAGACCTTCCAGGTGATCGACAACGTGCTGGTCGATGCCCGCCCGCGCTTCGCCGAGTTCAGCCCCGACGGCAAGTGGCTCTGGGTCTCGGCCGAGGTCGGCGGCACCGTGTCCGTCATCGACGTCGAGACCCGTAAGGTGGTCAAGAAGATCACCTTCAAGATTCCAGGCGTCACCGACGAGCAGATCCAGCCGGTCGGCGTCCGCCTGACCAAGGACGGGACCAAGGCCTTCGTGGCTTTGGGCCCCGCCAACCGGGTCGCGGTGATCGATGCCAAGACCTACGAGGTGCAGAAATACCTGCCGGTCGGCCAGCGGGTCTGGCAGCTCGCCTTCACGCCGGACCAGAAGCTGTTGTTTTCTACCAACGGCACCTCGAACGACGTCTCGGTGATCGACGTCGAGGCGTCGAAGGTGACGAAGAGCATCCCGGTCGGCCTGCTCCCGTGGGGCGTCGCGGTCTCGCCGCAGTAAAGCACCTTCCCCTCCCCCTTGTGGGGAGGGGTCAGGGGTGGGGGTGGTGCCGGATAAGCCGCTGAGCTTTACGCGGCACCACCCCCACCCCCTTACCCCTCCCCACAAGGGGGAGGGGAGGCGATCGACCTCCCACCCGGATCATCCATGCGCGCCCTGCTCACCGCCGCCGCCCTCGCGGCCAGCCTTCTCGCCACCCCCTCCTCCGCCGGCGACCTCACCAAGGGCCGCACCGACCTGCCCGAATTGTTCCTCGGCGCCGAGGACAACGACTACGCGGTGCCGGTGAAGGACATCGAGATGGAGGCCGGCAAGTCCTACCGCCTGCGCATCACCGCCAAGGGGCAGAAGGAGTACAAGTTCTTCGCCAGCGAGTTCTTCCGCGGCGTGTGGATGAACCAGATCGTCATCAACCATCTCGAGGTGCACATGGCCGGGCCGCCGCACCACCTGGAATTCGACGACCAGGGCACGATCGCGGTGGAGTTCGTGACAGTGCGGGCCGGCGAGTTCCCGTGGTCGGTCCAGGGACTGGAGAGCCGGGGCATGACCGGGCGCTTCATCGTGAAGTGACAGGGGTTTGCGGGCGGGTCGGCCCGGCCTACATCGACCGCAAGGAAGACCGGAGGAACACCACGGATGCGTCTCGCCCTCGCCGCCCTGCTCCTGCTGACGGCGCTGCCCGCCCGCGCCGACGACGCGGCCGCGTGCCGGGACGGCATCGCGACGATCAAGGCGGAACTCGCGAAGTCGCCGCCCGAGCCGGTCGCCAAGACCCTCAGGAAGGAATTGCGCATCGCCGAGCGGGAACTCGGCGAGAAGGAATACGACGAGTGCCTGGACGCGGTGCGCGACGCCCGCAAGGCGCTGGCGCGATGAGCGCGGCCCTCGCGGTCGAGGGTGTGAGCCATCGCTTCGGCGCCCGCACGGCGCTCGACGCCGTGTCGTTCGAGGTGCCGCACGGCACCTTCGTGGCGTTGCTCGGGCCGAACGGGGCCGGCAAGACCACCCTGTTCTCGGTGGTGACGCGGCTCTACGCGAGCCAGGCCGGCCGGGTCGCGCTGCTCGGGCACGATCTTATACAAGAGCCGTCGCAGGCGCTCGCCCGCCTCGGCGTGGTGTTCCAGGCCCGCACCCTCGACACCGACCTGACGGTGCGCCAGAACCTGCTCTACCACGCCGCCCTCCACGGCATCCCCCGCAAGGCGGCGCTGGCGCGGATCGACTCGCTACTGACCCGCATCGGTCTCCTGGAACGGCGCGACGACAAGATCCGCACCCTGTCGGGCGGCCAGTCGCGGCGGATCGAGATCGCCCGGGCGCTGATCCACGCCCCCGACCTGCTGCTCCTCGACGAGCCGACCGTCGGGCTCGATCTCGAATCCCGCGCCGACATCGTCGCCATCGTGCGGGCACTGGTGCGGGAGGAGAGTCTCTCCGTGCTCTGGGCCACCCACATCTTCGACGAGATCGACGCGGACGACCGCGTCGTGGTGCTGCATCGCGGCCGCATCGTCGCCCGCGGCCTCGCCGGGGCCTTGAGCGAGCCCTCGGGCTCCCTCGAGACCGCCTTCCGCCAGATGACCGCCGAGCGCGGCGACGATCCCAGGAAGGTCGCATGAGCGCCGGGACGAGCCTCACCCCCGTGCGCGGCCGGCTCGATGCCGGCGGCTATCTCATCGCGCTCGCCGGCATCGTCCGCCGGGAGCTGCTGCGCTTCTTCAACCAGAAGGAGCGGTTCTTCTCGGCGCTGGTGCGGCCACTGGTCTGGCTGTTCATCTTCGCCGCCGGATTCCGCAACACGCTGGGCCTGTCGATCACGCCGCCCTACGAGACGTATGTCCTCTACGAGGTCTACGTCGTGCCGGGGCTGGCGGTGATGATCCAGCTGTTCAACGGCATGCAATCCTCGCTGTCGATGGTCTACGACCGCGAGGTCGGCTCGATGCGGGTGCTGCTCACCAGCCCCTATCCGCGCTGGAGCCTTCTCCTGGCCAAGCTCATCGCCGGGGTGATCGTCTCGCTGATCCAGGCCTACGTGTTCCTGGCGGTGGCGAGCTTCTTCGAGACCGACATCCCGTGGATCGGCTACCTCTGCGCCCTGCCGGCCTTCCTCGCCGCAGGGCTGATGCTCGGCGCCATCGGGCTGTTCCTGTCGTCGCTGGTGCGCCAGCTCGAGAACTTCGCGAGCGTGATGAACTTCGTGATCTTCCCGATGTTCTTCGCCTCCTCGGCGCTCTACCCGCTGTGGCGGATCAACGAATCGAGCGCGACGCTGTACTGGATCTGCCAGATCAATCCGTTCACTCATGCCGTCGAGCTGGTGCGCTTCGCGCTCTACGGCGCCTTCAACCCGGTCTCCTGCGCGGTCGTGGTTGGAACCGGGATCGCCTTCTTCGTCATGGCGGTCGCCGCCTACGATCCCGGCCGCGGGCTCCTCGCCCGGCGCGGCGGCCCGGCCGGGGATGCGGGCTGACCGCCCCTCACTCGAGAGATGTCCACGATGCTCCGTCCCCTCCTCGCGACGCTCCTGATCCTTGGGGCCGCCCCGGCCCTCGCGCAGCCCAAGGCCGATCCCGACTGGCCCTGCGCCCAGCGCAAGGTCTCGACACTGGGCCCGGCGCGGTCTGGACCGGGCCCGACCCGACCCAGGCTTTGGCCGAGTGGGGCAACGACACCGATGCCGCCCTGCTCGCGCAGAAGATCGCATCGCGCCGGCTGCCGCTGGAGGAGGTCGACGGCCTTCTCGACGGTTTCGCGGCCAAGCTCGACAAGGCCGACAAGGAGGCTCGCCTGACGCGCGTCTTCGCCGGGGTGTTCGAGGTGCTGAACGGCGAGCGCGACAAGGTGGTGGCCGGGATCGGCCGCTACGCCCGCGGCCAGCGGGTGATGGCCGAGCGCATCCGCGACGAGGCCGGGAAGATCAGCGAGGTCAAGACCGCGCCGGACGTGCCCGACACCAAGGAGCTGACCGAGCTGGAGACCCGCTTCGCCTGGGACAAGCGCATCTTCCAGGAGCGCAGCCAGTCGCTGACCTATGTCTGCGAGGTGCCGACCCTGCTGGAGCAGAGGCTGGGGGCGATCGCGAAGAAGATTCAGGCGCGGTTGTGAGCGTCCGTTCGCTGCGGGGAAAGTTTTTCACAGCGCTCAATCAAACCCTCGATGTCATCCCGGGGCTCGCCGAAGGCGAGAACCCGGGATCCATAACCGCTGACGGTGAAGGATGAAGCGGATCGCGCACCGCTTCATCCTGAAACGTCAGCGGTTATGGATCCCGGGTTCCGCTTCGCGGCCCCAGGATGACATTGAGGGTGGCAGGACCGTAGACGGGAGCACCAGTCGCCTCCCGCGTCTGCTCACCCCACCGGCGTGAACAGCTCGCCCTTGCCCAGGGTCGCGAGGTCGCCGCCATAGCGGCGCATCGGCGCCCGCAGGAGCGACGCCGCCTCCGGGGCCAGGCTCTTGAGCGAGGTCGCCAGCAGCTTCAGCACCACGAGGTCCTGCCGCCCGGTCTCGACGAAGGTCGGCAGCAGGGCGCCGTGACGGGCGGCGACCAGGGTGCCGCGGCGCATGCCGTAGCCGGGATGGTCGCCGATCGCCTCGGCCACGATCGTGCCGGCGATCATCCGGGAGCCGGCATGGGCGCCGGCCGTCTTCGCCAGGATCAGCCCGGCCCGCATCCGGTCGCCGAGGCGGTCGCCGGCGGTGCCGCCGATGATCAGCGTCGCGCCGTCGAGGCCGGCCTCCGCGCCGTGGAGCGCGCCGCCGGCGCTCTCGCCGGCATTGCCGGCAATGCGGATCGTGCCGCCCTTGGCCGCCGTCCCGGCGAACGGGCCGGCCGAGCCGCTGACGGTGAGGGTGCCGCCGGTCATGCCGGCACCGAGGCGCTGGCCGACATCGCCCTCGACCACGATCCGCCCGGCGGCGAGGCCCGCGCCGACCCGGTCGAGCCGGTCGGTGGCGCCGACGATCCGCAACTCGTCCGCGCCGTCGAGGTGAATCGTGAAGCAATCGCCGAGGGTGAGACCGCGGCGGCTGGTGCCGACCGGCAGGCGGGCGGCGTCCACCTCCGACAGGCCCGCGAGGGCGGCGGGGGTGAGGCCGGCGAGGTCGAGGCGCTCCGGCGGCGCCTCGCGGAGGGTCAGGGTGGTCATGCGGCCTCTCCGAGCAGGTCCCGGAGGTGGAAATGGTGGCGCCCGAGATTGCCGCCGTAATTGCCCGCCGTCACGGCGACGAGGCCGAGATCGGCCCCCGCCCTGGTCGAGGCGTGGAGGGCGGCCCGCATCGCGTCCGAGACGCTGGCCGAGGACAGCCCGTCGATGACGATCTCCAGCACCACGTCGACCTCCGGCGGCAGGGCCGAGCCGGCCCGGCCCTTGAGGGTCGGGCAATAGGCGTCGTTGGTCGAGGCCATCATGCCCTTGGTGCGCGCGCCGACCTTGGAGCCGGAGCGCACCACGCCGCCCGGGAAGGGCAGGATCACGTCGGGGACCGTGCGCGCCGCCGCGACCGCGATCTCGGCCACCCGCAGGGTGTCGGCGAAGCGCCGGCCGAGGAACAGCAGGTTGCCGCCGCCGACCGCCCCGTTGATCGTCGGCACCGAGTGCTCGCACAGGAACTCGCCGTCCATCACCGGCGTGCGCCAGTAGCGCCGGCCGTCGACGCGCTTGGCGGTGGAAAAGCCGTCGCCGAAATAGCGGATTGCGCCGCCGAGCTTGAGCGCCTTGCCGACATTGGGGTCGTCCCAGGCGATCCCGGCGAAGACCGCGCTGCCCGGCGAGGTCAGCACGCATTGCCCGACCCGGCGCAGGAGCTGGTCCTTGAGGCCGCCGGCATCGAAGCCGAGCAGCAGCACCCGCACGCCGGGGCGCCCGTCCGGGGTCTCGTCGGGCGAGAGCACGGCGTCGATGCCGGCCTCGGCGCCGCAGCCGATCACCGAGGTGGCAAAGCCCGTCATGGTGGTGGCGGCGATCATCGCCCATTCGGGCGTCTCTGCGGTCAACACCAGGGCGGTGGCCGCCATGTCGAAGGCCTCCGCGAAGGTGTCCTCGACCCGGATGCCGTTCAGAATCAGGTCCGGCATGACACCGCCTCGAACACCTCGTGATCGGGGAAGGCCGCGTCCGGTACCGTGAAGGTGGACAGACCGGCGCCGAAGCGGCCCTGGAGATACGAATCGGTCCGCCGCGCCATGCCGGAATCGGCCTCGATGGACAGGCTGAGCGTGTGGCCGCGCGTCCAGGACACGACCTCGCCGTCCTCGACGATCACCGCGCCGTCCTTCAGCACCCGGTGGGCGCGGGCGAACATCGCGGTCCGGTCGGGCTGGTCGCGGTAGACCGCGATGTCGGCCCGCGCCCCGGGGCGCAGGTGGCCGCGATCGGTGAGGCCCAAGAGCTTCGCCGGCCCGGAGCGGGTGAGCTGCGCCACGTCCGAGAGGGTGTATTCGCGCTCGATCGCCGCGAGGCCCGAGCGCTCGGCCGCGACCTTCGGATGGACGGCGACCTCGCGGTCCCGCGCCTCCTTGTCCATCAGGAGGTGGAGGATGCGCGGATAGGCGGTGAAGGGCCCGCCATTCGGGTGGTCGGTGGTCAGGATGGTGCGCTCCGGGTCGGGCGAGAGCAGCATCATCTCGAGCCCGATGGCGAATTGCAGCGACGAGGTCGGGCCGCGGTCGCGGTAGCGGAACGGCACGATGCCGCCGCCCTCGGCGTCGCCGGCATTGACGATCCACTTCTTCGGGCTCGCCGCCTTGCGGCCGGAGAACTGGCGCAGGATGTCCAGCGAGATCGTCGCGGTCTGGCCGAACACCACTTGGCCGATATCGAGGGTGGCGTTGGGATGGCGGGCCAGCGCTTCGGCGATCCGCGGCGCGGCCGACTGGAACCCGCCGGTCAGCGGGTTGTCCTTGTCGATCGCCGCGTAGGCGTAGAACTGCGCGTGGGCGAAGTGGATGCGCCGGCCTTCCGCCGCCTCCAGCGTCTCGATCAGGCTGTCATCGGCCCCCGGCAGGCCGAGATTGCTGCAATGGACGTGGAGCGGGTGCGGCACCTTCAGGGCTTCGACCGCGTCGAGGAGCCCGTTGAGGATGGTGCGCGAGGTGAGCCCGTAGGCCGGCACCTCGTCGTCGAGGGAGAAGCGGACCGCTCCATCCTTGAATGCGTCGGCGCCGCCGGCATTGATCACCTTGACGCCGAGCGCCCGCGAGGTCGCGACGTTCAAGGCCACGAGATCGCGCACCGCATCCGCGCTCTCGCGGTCGCGCAGCAGCTGCAGCAGCTGGTCGTCGTTGCCCATCACGCACAGCCCGCCCCTGTCGAGGAGCGGGATCTCGGCGAGTTCGAGCTGGGTCGCCAGCGCGTTGACCGGCGGCATCGCCGGCTCGACCGCGGTGGTGTAGCCCATCCGGGCATAGAGCAGGCCGACGTCGCGGCCCGACCCGTGCGGGTTCGGCGCGTCGGGCTCCGACAGCCCAAGTTCCGGCAGCAGCAGGCGCGCCAGCACCACGTTGCCGCCGGCGATGTGCGAATGGACCTCGACGCCGCCCGCCATGACGATGCAGCCGGCGGCGTCGATGGTGCGGTCGGGCGCGCGATCCGAGGGGGCGACGACGCGGCCGTCCTCGATCCAGACGTCACCGATGGCGTCGCGCCCGGCGGTCGGATCGACCACCCGGCCGCCGGCGATGCGGGTCAGCATGAGGCGGAGCGCTCCGAATTCGTGGTCGTGGAAGAGAGCCGGGCCTGGAGGTCGGCGAGGATCGCCGCGGCGGCAACGGGTTCGGGCTGCGGCGCGCCGGCCTCGTGCCAGGCGATCGCCGCCCGGCGCGGATGCCAGAGAGCGGCGCCGAAGGCCTCCCCCGGCACGCCGACGCCGATCACCACCTGCGCCTCGTCGCCCTTCGGCGCGCCGAGGAGCGCCACGGTCGGCACGATGCGGGTCCAGGAGGGGAGCGGAGCCGGCAGCGCGGCGAGCCACAGCGCGGCATCGGCCTCCCCCGCCTCCGCCTGGCGGCCCGCGTCGAAGCGCCAGGGATCGTGTTCCGGGTATCCGCGGCCGAAGCCGACCCGCGGTCCCTGGCCGGTGCTCCAGGCGGCGATCTGCGCCACGGCCCGGCCCTGGTGGGGATCGCCGAGGGGCAGCGCGAAGCAGCGGGTGGTTTCGTTGAGGTCCTTGACGAGGCCGTTCAGCATCTCGGCCCCCAGCGCCCCGATCTCGGCCGGGTCGTAGAGGATGACGCCGTAGAGCGCCTCGCGCAGGCGCGTCGCGAGGTCGGCGAGCGGATGGGGACCGGCGATCCGGCCGGCGACGAGGCCGCGCAGCAGGCCGATCGCCGCCGCGAGCCCCGCCTCTCCCGCCGGATAGGCGACGTGCTGCACCGCGCCGTCCCCCGGCGCCCCGAGGGCGAGGAGCGCGCGGGGCTTCCCCGATGCCCGTCCGCGGACGGGCCTGTCTGCCGTGACCTCGCCCAACAGGTCGGTGGCCCAGGGCGCGGCGCCAAGTGCCAGCACCATGTCGGCACGCCCCCGCGTCTCGGCAGGCGTGGTGGTCATGGCGCCGCCGGAGGCCAGCGCCCCAAGATCGGCGTAGAGGGAGGGGCCCGAGGCGGGATCGAGCGAGGCGCCGATCGCGCGTGCGAGGTCGAAGGCCGCCTGCACCGAGGCCGCCTCGGCGCAGAGGCCGGCGAAGACCGGGCTTCGCGCCCCCGCCAGCAGCGTGGCGGCGGCGGCGACCGCCTCGTCCCGCGCCACTGCCCGTCCGTCGATCCAGGCCGTCATCCGCCCTCGCCCGCCCCTGCCCTGCGCAGTTCGCCGCAGACGGTTGCACCCCGGCGCCCGGGCAGGCAAGTCCCCCGAAAGTCCGGCTTCGCGCCCGCTCGGCGGGCACCTATGCGCCGATCGCGAGTTGCCCAGCCGGCGGGCGGTGTGGGACAGTCCGCCCCCGAGGATTCGGACGGCCCCGCGGGTGCCGCCCGGTCGGGTCAGGAAGCGAGGCCGGTTTGGCGCACGAGATGGCGACGGCGCGGGCAACGGTGCGGGTGCGCGCGCCGGCCCGGCTGCATTTCGGCTTCCTCGACCTCCATGGCGGGCTCGGCCGACGCTTCGGCAGCGTCGGGCTCAGCCTGGATGCGCCCGGCATCGACCTCACCGCGACCCGGGCCGATAACCTCCAGGTTACCGGCGCGGACGCGCCCGGCATCGCCGCCGAGTGCGAGCGGGTGCGCGCCTACGCGGCGCTCGCCGCCCGTCACCTCGGCGTGCCGGAGACGGGAGCGTTCCACCTCGCCGACGCGATCCCGGCCCATGCGGGCTTCGGCTCGGGCACGCAGCTCGCCCTCTCGGTGGCGGCGGCGCTCGCGGCGCTCCACGGCGCGCCGTTCTCCCCGGCCGCCTTCGCCGATGCCCTCGACCGCGGCAACCGCTCCGGCGTCGGGCTTGCCGCCTTCGTCACCGGCGGGCTCATCGTCGATGGCGGCCGCGACGACGGCGACGCGCCGCCGCCGGTGATCGCGCGGCTGCCCTTCCCGAAGCGTGGCGGGTGGTGCTGATCCTGGATTCCGGCCGCACCGGCGTGCATGGGGCCGAGGAGCGCCGGGCCTTCCGGGAACTCCCCCGGTTTCCCGCGCCGGAGGCGGCCGAGATCTGCCGCACGGTGCTGATGCAGGTGCTGCCCGCGGTCGTCACGGAGGACGTCGCGCGGTTCGGCGCCGGGATCACCGACATCCAGCGCCGGATCGGCGATTATTTCGCCCCCCACCAGGGCGGGCGCTACGCCAGCGCCGCGGTGGCGGCGGCGCTGGCCGATGTCGAGGCCGCGGGCATCCCGGGCTTCGGGCAGAGTTCCTGGGGGCCGACCGGCTTCGCGCTCGTCGGAGACGAGGCGGCGGCCGAGGCGCTCGCCGCGGCCTTGCGCGCCCGCCATCCGGGTCTGACCCTCCGCATCGCCCGCGGCCGCAACCGCGGCGCGGAGATCGACTGAGCGAGGCGGCGACCCCGTACCAATTGCCACCATCGTCCAGGCCACAGGCGGGGCTCGCAGGCGTAAAGGTGGCACCGAACCTTAAAGCCTCATGCGCGAATCGAGTCGCCGGCGAGCGGCTGTCGCGCTTCGCCGCTCGGAGGAGATGTCGGATGGCCCGCTCGATCCTGCATATGCTGACCCCGCTCAAGCACATGAGCCCGTTCGACGTGAACATGGCGGTGGATGCGGGGTTCGAGGTCGTCTCGACCTATACGAGCGTGGAGCCCGGCGAGGTGGTGCCGCTGGTCCAGGACTCGATCTTCTCCCGCGCGCCGCAGGACGGCACCCGCACGGCCCTCTTCATCGCCGGCAAGAACGCGGAGGCCGCCCTCGACATGGTCGATGCCGCGACCGGCGCCTTCGTGCCGCCCTTCGCCAACCACGTCTTCGCCGATCCGGCGGGCTCGTTCACCACCGGCGCCGCCATGGTGGCCTGCGTGCGCAAGGCGCTGCGGGAGAAGTTCGGCGAGGAGCTGAAGGGGAAGCGCGTCGCGATCTTCGGCGGCACCGGCGTCGTCGCCTATTGCGCCGCGGTCATCGCCGCGCAGGAGGGCGCGCAGCCGGTCATCGTCGGCTATAACGGCCGCGAGCGGGTGGCGACGATCGCCGAGGGCATGCGGGCGCGCTTCGGCGTCGCCGTCGAGGCCGCCGACGGCTCCACGCCCGAAGGCCGCATCGCGGCGGCGCGGGACGCCGAGGTGATCCTGTCGGCCGCGGCCGCGGGCGTGCAGGTCCTGAGCGCCGAGGACCTGACCCAGGCCACCCGCCTCCTCGTCGCCGCGGACGTCAACGCCGTCCCGCCGGCCGGCATCGCCGGGATCGACGTCAACGCCGATGCCGTCCCGCTGCCGAGCGGGCGGGGCGTCGGCATCGGCGCGCTCGCCATCGGCAACGTCAAGTACGGCACCCAGGCCGGCCTGTTCCGCCGCCTGCTTCAGGCCGACCAGCCGCTCGTGCTCGATTTCCGCGAGGCCTACCGCCTCGCCGTCGAGATCACCGACCAGGCGGCGGCGTGACGAGTGAGGCGGTCCTGATCGCGGCGCAATCGGGCCGGGCGCTCGCCGCCGCGGCGCGGCGGGCCGGCTACCGCCCCTTCGTCGCCGACCTGTTCGGCGACGAGGATACGCGGGCGTTGGCCGCCGGCTACCGCCGCGTATCGGGCCGCCTCGGCGACGGGCCGGGGGCCGGGAGCGTGGACGCGGCCTTGTCGCGCCTCGCCGAGGAGGCTGGCGCTCCCATCGGCCTCGTCCTCGGCTCCGGCTTCGAGGGCGCGCCGGAACTGATGCGGCGCCTCGCCGGGCGCCATTCCCTGCTCGGGGCCTCGCCGGATGCCGTCGCGGCGCTCAAGGACCCGGCCGGCTTCGCCGCCCTGTGCGGGCGCCTCGGCATCCCGCATCCGGAGATCGCCCTCGCGCCGGTGCCCGACCCCGAATCCTGGCTCATGAAGCGGCGCGGCGCCTCCGGCGGCGGCCATATCCGGCCGGCCGGCCCCGCGCTCCCCGTGGGCGCCTATCTGCAGCGCCGCGTCCCGGGCCTGCCGCGCTCGCTTGCTGCGCTGACGGATGGACGCGGCATCGCCGTGCTGGCGGTGACGGAGCAATGGACGGCGCCCGGGCCCGGCCGGCCCTTCCGCTATGCCGGCGCCGCCGGGCCGGCCACCCTGCCCGCGACGGTGCGGGAGGCGGCCGAAGCAGCGCTCGCCGCCCTCGTCGCCGCCACGGGGTTGCGCGGCCTCGTCAGCGCCGACCTGCTGGTCGATGGCGAGGCCTGGTGGCTGCTCGAGGTCAATCCCCGGCCCGGCGCCACCCTGGACGTGCTCGATCGCGGGCCGGTGCCGCTGTTTGCCGCCCATCTGGCGGCGGCTGGCGGCCGGCTGCCGGAACACCGCTCGACCTTTCCGGGCGCCGCCGCGACCGAGATTCTGTATGCCGAGGCGGAGATCCCGTCGGTGCCGGCCCTCGACTGGCCCGACTGGGCGATGGACCGGCCGCCTTCCGGCAGCCGCATCGAGGCGGGAGCGCCGATCTGCACGGTGCTGGCCGAGGGGCCGGATGCGGGCACGGCCCGGCTCGCGGTCGCGCGGCGGGCGGCCGACCTGCGGGCGCGGCTCGGGGAGGCTGCCGGCACATTGGCTTTCGCCGATCACCGCCCCATCTTCGACGCGGCATCGCGAGGCTTCCTCTCCCCCGCGGGTGAGCCGGTCCCGCATCCCGTCAGCGTCTTGGACAATGTCTTGGACAATCCCGCATGAACCGGGCACGAAGCATGAGTGACGGTCTCGGCGTCGTGAAGGTCGGCGGCAGCCTCGTGGCCGACCGGGTCCGGCTGTGCCGGCTGCTCGCCGGGCTCGCCGACGGGGCCGACGGCCCGGTGGTGATCGTGCCGGGCGGCGGCGCGCTCGCCGAGGCGGTGCGGACGACCCAAGGCGCCCTCGCCTTTCCCGATCCCCTCGCCCACCGGCTCGCGCTCGGCGCCATGGCGGGCATGGCGCGCATCGTCGCCGCCCTGGAGCCGCGCCTGCACGTGACGCAGGACCCGGCCGAAGCCCTCGCCGCCGCCGCGTGCCGGTCTGGGACCCCTGTGCGCTCGAAGCCGGCCATCCGGAGATTCCCGAGAGCTGGGACGTGACCTCGGACAGCCTGGCGCTCTGGCTCGCGACCCGCCTCCTCGCGACAACCTGCCTGTTGGTGAAATCCGCCGATCCGGCGCCCGGAGCGGGACCGTCGGAACTGGCCCGGGCCGGCCTGGTCGATGCCGCGTTTCCGGGTTTCGCCGCCCGCTTTCCCGGCCGGATCGTGCTCCGCGGCCCCGGCGGCGACCGGCTCTGCCGCGAAACCCTGACGGAGCGCGCCGCGTGAGGGAGCACCTCGTCTTCGTCACCGGGCGCCTCGCCAAGGCGCGGCTGGAAAAAATCGCCGCCGGCCTGCCGCCGGAGCGTTTCGCCTGGACCATCGCGGATGCCGGCGTGAAGGTCGCCGCGCTGATGACCGAGGAAATCATCCGTCGCCGGGTGACGATGCCGGAGGGCGCGACGCGGGTGATCCTGCCCGGGCGCTGCCGGGCCGATCCGGCGGCGCTCGCCGCGCATTTCGGCCTGCCGGTGGAGCGCGGGCCGGACGAGATCGTCGACCTGCCGGTCTTCCTCGGGCTTGCCGGGCGAAAGGTCGACCTGTCGCGCCACGACGTGCGGATCTTCTCCGAGATCGTCGACGCGTCGCGGCTGACGCCCGACGAGATCCTGGTCCGGGCGCTCGATCTCGCCCGGCGCGGGGCCGACGTGATCGATCTCGGCGGGCTGCCGGACACCCCTTCCCGCATCTCGGCGACACCGTGCGGCTGCTCAAGTCCGAGGGTTTGCGGGTCAGCGTCGATTCGTTCTCGGCCGACGAGCTGCGCCAGGGCGCGGCGGCCGGCGCCGATTTCCTCCTCAGCCTCAACGAGGAGACGCTCGACCTCGCCTTCGAGACCGAGGCGGTGCCGGTGCTGGTGCCGCTGCGGCCCGAGGACCTGCCCTCGCTCGACCGGGCGATCGACCGGATGCAGCGGGCCGGCAAGCCCTTCATCGCCGACCCGATCCTCGAGCCGATCCATTTCGGCTTCGCCGCGTCGCTCGTGCGCTACCACGAGACGCGGCGCCGCCACCCGACATCGCCATGATGATGGGCACCGGCAACCTGACCGAGCTCACCGAGGCCGACAGCCTCGGGGTGACGGCCCTGCTGATGGGGGTATGCTCGGAACTGTCGATCGGCAACGTGCTGATCGTGCAGGTCTCGAACCATACGCGCCGCACGGTGGAGGAGCACGACGCCGCCCGCCGGGTGATGTACGCGGCGAGGGCCGATGCCGCCCTGCCTAAAGGTTATGGCCGCGCCCTCCTCGCCCTCCACGACAAGCGGCCCTATACCCAGACTCCTGACGAGATCGCGGCCCTGGCCGCCGAGGTGCGCGACCCCAATTACCGGGTCGCGGTCGCGGAGGACGGGGTGCACATCTACAACCGCGACATCCACAAGGTGGCGCGCGATGCGATGGCGTTCTTCCCCGATCTCGGCGTCGAGGCCGACGGCGCCCACGCCTTCTACCTCGGCGGCGAGCTGACCAAGGCCGAGCTGGCCTGGCGGCTCGGCAAGCGCTACGTGCAGGACGAGGCCCTGGACTGGGGCTGCGCCATGGATGCCGAGGTGGAGGACACCACGCGCTTCAAGGCCCCCGGCCATACGCGCCACAGCGGAAAGCCTTGAAGCCGTGCCGCTGATCCTCGAGACCATCGTGACGACCGCCGCCGCCGACGGGTCCCTGCACCTGGTGCCGTTCGGGCTGATCCGGGAGGGCGAGGATTTCTGGGTGGCGCCGTTCCGGCCCTCGCCGACCATTGCCAACCTGGAGGTGCAGCCGGTCTTCGCCGCCGCCGCGCCGGCGGATGTGCGGGTGATCGCCGGCTGCGTCACCGGCCGGCGCGACTGGCCGACCGTGCCCTGCCGCACGATTCCCGTGCCGCGGCTGGCCGAGGCCTACGGCCATATGGAATTAGAGGTCGTGGAGGTGCGCGACGATCCCGTCCGCCCGCGCTTCCGCGGCCGTGTGGTGCATGCCGAATCGCATCGGCCGTTCCTCGGCCACAACCGGGCGGTCAACGCGGTGCTGGAGGCGGCGATCCTGTCGACGCGCCTGCACATGCTGGCGCCTGAGACGGTGCTGGCCGAGCTGCACCACCACCGAATCGCCGTCGAGAAGACGGCCGGGCCCGCCGAGCGCGAGGCCTGGAACTGGATCGCCGCGAAGGTCGCGGCCGCCTTGCCGCAGGCGGTTGCCGCGTCCCTCGCGGTCGATGACGCGTAAGAACGCGTGAACAGGAGAGATCCGATGAAGCGCATCATCGCGGCGGCCCTGGTCGCCGCCTTCGCGGCGGCCCCCGCTGCCCAGGCCCACGGCCCGACCCGCAAGAAGGTCGAGGAGAAGGTCACGATCAACGCCAGCCCGGACAAGGTCTGGGCCGTGGTCGGCAACTTCCAGGACATGAGCTGGCTGCCGCCGGTCGAGAAGACCGAGGGCAAGGGCGGCAACGAGGTCAAGGCCACCCGCACCCTCACGCTGAAGGGCGGGCCCACCGTCGAGGAAGAGCTCTACAAGTACTCGGCCGATCAGAAGAGCCTGTCGTACCGGATCAACAAGGTCGACGTGAAGGTGCTTCCGGTCAACAACTACTCCTCGACGATCAAGGTCGAGCCGGCCGACGGCGGCAAGGCGTCGGAAGTGGTGTGGGACGGCGCGTTCTACCGCGGCTACATGAACAACGATCCGCCGCCCGAGCTGAGCGACGAGGCGGCGATCAAGGCGGTCAAGGACCTGTACCGCAGCGGCCTCGACAACCTGAAGGCCAAGATCGAGAAGGGCAACTCGTGAGGCGAGCCCGGCGCCTCGCCGGGCTCTGCTTGCTCGTCGGGGCCGGCCTCGCGCCGGTCCCCTCGCGGGCGGCGGAGGCCTTCGTCACCGCGCAGAATTCCGACACGGTCGACGTGGTCGACCTCGACGCCCGCAAGGTGGTGGCGTCGATCCCCGTGAAGGGTGCGCCGGCCGGCATCGCCCTGTCGCCGGACCGGCGCTCCGTCTACGTCACCGCGCCGGAGGGCAAGGCGCTGGTGGTGATCGATGCCGCCTCGCGGCGGATCGAGCGTACGGTGCCGCTCGGCGGCGGTCCCCTCGGGGTCGGGGTGAACCCGGTGAGCGGCGCGGTCTACGTCGCCGACTGGTATGCCAAGCGCCTGTGGGAGGTCGACCCGAAGAGCCTCGCGGTCGTGGCCGAGATCCCGGTCGGCACCTCGCCCTCGGGCATCGCGGTGACGCCGGACGGGAAGTTCCTGCTGGCGGCGGACCGGGACGACGACGCCCTCTCGCTGGTCGACACCGCGACGCGCCAGCGTGTGGCGGTGATCCCGGTCGGCACGCGGCCGTTCGGGGTCACGATCGACCCAGAGGGCAAGCGGGCCTATGCCGCCAATGTCGGCTCGAACGACGTCTCGGTGGTCGACATCGCGGCCCACCGGGAGGTGGGCCGGGTCAAGGTCGGCGAGCGGCCCTACGCGGTGGCGCTGGCCCAGGGCCGGGCCTTCGTGACCGACCAGTATGGCGGCACGGTCAGCACCTTCGACACCGCCACCCTGGAACCGGGGGCCCGCCTCGAGGTCGGCGAGTACCCGGAGGGCATCCAGGCCAGCCCGGACGGCAAGGCGATCTACGTGGCGAACTGGGAATCGAACACCCTCACGGTGATCGATGCCACGGCGCTGACGGTGACCGGACAGGTGAAGACCTCGGACGGACCGCGGGCCTTCGGGCAGTTCCTGCGCTGAGCCGCGGCGGGGCGACCCGTTCGCGGATCGGCACCGAGGGATAGTTCGACGCGAACGGGTTGGTCACCAGCCCGCCTTGCGCCTGCGCCGGTGCGGCGAGCAGCAGCACGAATGCCGCAAGGCCAAGCCGCATCGAAGCCGCGTGGGGCGGATTCACGTGGTTCAGAGTCCCGCGGCCTTGCGCAGGGCTGCGTTGATGCGCTCCTGCCAGCCCGGCCCCTCCTCCTGGAAATGCTCGAGCACGTCGCGGTCGAGGCGCAGGGAGACGGTCTCGCGCACGCCCGGGACGGCCGCCTTCGCGGCGAGCTTCGGCTTGCCCTCGGTCGTCTTGCCGTCGGGGCCTGAGCCCTCCGGCACCTTGCGGGTCACGGCCCGGAACGCGGCCTCCGCGGCTTGCCGGGGGTCGCTGCCGCGGCGGGAACGGTCGAATGCCATCAAGGGTCCTCCTCGGACAGCCCTACCACGGCAGCGGCAAACCCGAAAACGACGAAGGCCCGCCGGCGCACCGACGAGCCTTGAAGAAGGCAGGGTCCACGTTTCAGGGTTTGCGGGTGGTCTCGCGCGATACGCTGGTGACGGCCGTCTCGGCCTCGTATCGACTGTCAGCCCGCCCTGAAGCCACTATCCCTGTCGACAGACATTGGGTGGATTGTCCTGGTCATCGGCATCGGTATGCGTCGCGAGAGGGCTGCAACCTTGAGAATTCATGGCCACCTCCTCGAGTTCGTCTCGATGAAGACTATGCTGCGCCTCTCGGGCAGGGTGGTCAAGAGGGATTCGTAAGCCGGCTGCACGCGATTTCGACGATGGGACGGAACCTGACGAAGGATTAATATTCCGTGCATTCCTGACCGGTTCGACCTTCCTCTGAGGCAGGCATCAGGCCGGCCATGGCAGGCCAAAAACGACGAAGGCCCGCCGGCGCACCGACGAGCCTTAAGGGGCAGGGTCCACGTTTCAGGGTTCTCGGGTGTCGTCGCACGGTACGATGATGACGGCCGTCTCGGCCCAGTACCGTATTTCAGCCCGCCCTGAAGCCACTATCCCTGTCGATCGTAGTCCGGCGGAGTTTCCTGGTCGCCGGCATCGGTCTGTGTCGCGTGAGGGCTGCAACCTTGAGAATTCATGGCTACCTCCTCGAGTTGGTCTCGACGGGGGTTATGCTGCCCGTCCTCGCGGGGATGGTCAAGGGGGATTTGGAGCCGGCTTTTTTTCACTGCCGCGCTGGAACGAATACCCAAGGAAAGGTTTCGGGCGCGCATGAAGGCTGCAGCCATCCCGCTCGCCCCTCCAGGGCTCACGCGACGTGCAGGATGGCATCCTTCATCACCCGGGCGACGATGTCGCAGTTGAGGGCGCTCGCGGCGCAGTGGGTCACCTGCCGGTCGTTATGGTCGTGGTCGAGGCGCGGGTCGCAGGCACTCGCCAGGAAGTAGCCCGCATCCGTGATGCTCATCACGTAGACGTCCGAGGCCTGGCCGGTCCTGCGGTTGATCAGCATGAACTGGGTATAGGCCTGCTCGAAATCGGGCCGGCCGCGCAAGGACGGCCCGCGCTCGACGAGCACGCCGTGGGGCGCGAGCTGGCCGGCCGCCGCCTCCAGGACCTCGGCGGCGATGTCGTGCAGGAGGGCGACGCGCCGGGCATCCTCGGCGGAGAGCGGCGCTTCGGCCTGCGGGTCCGGTGCCGTCGCGGCCTCGCGGCGCCGGCGCTGCTCCTCGAAGAAGCTCCCGAAATCCGACAGCACCACGTCCGGGCACCGGGGAACCGCCACGGTCTCCGTCATCGCACCCTGCTCCTCATCCTCTCCGGGGCGGCGTTTTCCCACCCGGCCCAAGCTCAACTCCCGCCGCGGCCAATCCGATCCTGGCCGATCCTTGGATGCCGGCGGGTCTCTTCCGGACAGAGAGCCGGCGTCGGCGGCAAGCGGCGGTCAGGGGCCCGATCCGAGGGCCGCCGCCACCATCGCGCAGGCGGGATGGCCGGTGCCGGCGACGAGGTCCGCCGCGACGGTCTGCTGCCAGACCAGGAAGCCGCTGCCGCCGAGGGTGAGGATGCCCGAGCGCCCGGCCCGGGCGCCGCCCTCCTCGACGACGACCGACAGGCGAAAGACCTGCCGGGGCGACGGGACCGGGCCGGCGGCGCTCGGCAGCGAGCGGATCGCCGACGGGTTCGCCCGCCGCACCAGGGCGGCGAGGTCGAAGCGCCCGCCCTCGTTGTAGACCGTCAGCACCGGGCGCAGGCGCGCGGCGATGGCGGGGGTCATCGAGGGCAGGCGGTCGATCTCGTCGATGCTGGCGAAGGGCGCGTTGCGCGGCCCCCAGGTCAGGCTTCTCGCGCGGTATTGCGGCAGCTCCGCGCCGCCATTCGGCTCCGGGGTGTCGTCCGGGTCGCGGTAATCGAGGATCTCGGCGCCGAGCGCCAGCGCCTCCCGGTCCGGCACGCCGAGGAGCCGGAACGCCTCCTCCATCGCCGGGCGCGGGCTGGCGTTGAGGTCGATGAGCGTGCCCTGGTCCTGGAGCGACAGGAAGGCCGTGCGCCCCGGCGCCAGCGGGCAGGCGGTCACGGTACCGTCCTCCGGCAGGCCGGCGCCGGAGCGGCGATAGGTCCGGTTCACGTCGAGCTGATAGCCGATCAGCCGGGCGATGCCGTCCGCCGCGCCCTGGAGCCGCACCGCCCCGGCCCGGGCCTGGGCGAGGCCGGTGGCGGAGCGCACCTGGAGGATCGCCGCCGCCAGCACCGCGCCGACGACGATGAAGATCGCCAGCACCGAGAGCAGCACGAAGCCGGCTTCGCCCGCGTCGGCGGGGGCCTCGCTCGGAGCGGTCACGGGCCGGAATCGAGGGCGATCAGGAGCGGGGGCCATCGGCGGTGATCCGCGGGAGGAAAGGCGACCTGGATCTCGACCAAGAGCGGCGGCCGGTCCGGCCGCGACCAGGCCGGCAGCCAGAGCGGCCGGGCGCCGCGTGACGGCGCGCCGTAATAGCGAAATCCGAGGCCGGCGATCCGCCCGAGGATCGCCTCGCTGCGGGGCGTCATCGATTGCCCCGGCAGCGCCTCGGCCTCGCTGCGGCTTTCCAGGAGGTCGAAGGCTCCCGGCCCGCCGGGCACGCGCGCGAGGGTCATGGCGATCTCGGTCGGGCGTTCCAGGGTCTGGTCGGGGGCGAGCACCGCGACGAGCCCGTCCGAGGCCCCGCGCAGGGTGGGCCGGCGCCCGTCGGGGCGGTTCTGGGCCAGGCTGCCCAGGGTGCGCCGGAGGTGGTCGCGGACCGACTGTACCTCCTCCGCCCCCGCCGCGCGGGCTGCGGCGGCCGAGGCCCCGCCGGCGATCCGCACGGCGTTGAGCAGCAGCACCCGATCAACCCCGCCAGCGCGAGGCAGACCAGGGTCTCGACCAGGGTGAACCCGGCCTGCCCCGCGTCGGGCGGCTCCCGGCTCATTCGGGCTTCTCCGGGATCAGCGTGGCGTAGAGCGGCACGGCCGCGGGGCCCGTCACGCGGACCTGCCAGAGCGGCGGCACCCGGCCGAGGCCGAGGACCGGGCGAAGGTCGGCGATGGCGAGCGTCCAGGGCGTCCCGTCGGAGAAGACGCCCTGCACCAGGCCCGGCCGCAGCGGGCCCTCGGCGAGGCGGCGCAGGACCACGCCCTCCGCCTCGTCGGCGGCGACGCGGCTCGCCTCGATCCGCCGGACGGCCGCGGCCGCGGTGCCGGCGATCTGGAACGCCATGAGGGTGGCGGCGGCGGCGATGCCGAACGCCACCAGCACCTCGACGGTGGTGAAGCCCTCCTCGTCCCGCTCCCCGGCCCGCCGGACGACCCGCCGGAGCCAGGCTCCCATGGCGCCCGTCACGGTCCGTCCTCCCGCCGCACCCGGCCGGTCAGCGCGCTGAGCGAGAGGGTCCGGCGCGCGCTTCCTGCGGCGAGCAGGATCCGTCCGCCGGTCGAGCTGCCGTCGGGCAGGAGGTGCAGCTCCCCCGGCACCGGACGGCCGACCGGGCCGGGCTCGACCGCGACCGCGAGGCTGCCGACCGGGATCGGGACCGCGCCCGGGCGGGAACTGAGGAAGAGCCGCCCTTGCGGCTCGAAGGCGAGGCGCCCGGCCCGGCCGGTGCGGATCGCCTCGGCCCGCAGGCGGCCGATCTCGGCGGCGATGGTCTCGGAGACCAGCAGGGTGCGCCGGTCGAGGGCGCCGGGGCCGAGGGACTGGAACGCGACCCCGGCGGCGAGGCCCAGGATCGCCATCGTCACCAGCATCTCGACGAGGGTGAACCCCGCTTCCGCCCCGTTCCCGCGCATCAGCCGGCGGGCCCGAGCAGGAGGGCGGCGTGGAGGCCGAGCGCCAGGAACGGGCCGAACGGCAGGGCCGTCTCGCGCCCGAACCTCCGTCCGGCGAGCGCCATGAGCCCGATCGCCGCCAGCGCCGACAGGCTCGCGGCCAGGATCAGCACCGGCAGGCCCGACAACCCGGTCCAGGCGGCCGCCGCGGCGATGAACTTCACGTCGCCGAGGCCGAGCCCGATCCGGCCGCTCGCCCGGGCGTGCAGGGCGCGCAATCCCCGGAACAGCCCGTAGGCGAGGCCGGCCTCCAGGAGACCGATCCCGATCCCCGCGATCCCGTCCCGCCACCCTGCGAGGCCGAGGCCGAGGCCGAGGAGCGCCAGGGTGAGGGCGTCCGGGATGATCCGGTGGCGCAGGTCGATCACGCTCGCCGGCAGGGTCAGCGGCAGCGGCAGCAGGGCGGGCAGCACCGTGCCGGCGAGGAGGGCGGCGGACATCAGGCGGGCCGGGGCGAGCGGGCCCGGGGCGCCGCCGGGGCGAGGGCGAGGATCCGGTCCGCGGGGATCCGCGCCGGACCGGCCGGCCGCATCGGCTCGGCGACGGCGGGCGGGGGCGTCACGGGCGACGGCACGGCCGGAGGCAGCGCGGCGTCGCCCGCGGGCTCGACCACGCGCGCCGCGGGCTCGGTCAGGACCTCGACCGGCGCGAGGGCTGGGGCCGGCACGGCCTCGGGCTCCGGCACCGGGGAGGAGTTTCGTGCCGCCGCGGCCCGTGTGGCCTGGCGCATGGTCCATTCGCGCAGGTGCAGCCAGTAGAAATAGGCGGCCAGCGAGGCGGCCATGACGGCGCACAGCCACAGGGACAGCAGCAGGCCGGCGGGCACGACGCCGTTCAGCTCGCGCATCAGCCCGAGGGCGAAGGCGGTGTACCAGGACACGCCGGAGATCGCGCCGGAGACCAGGAAGATGCCGGTGCGCACGCCCGACACACCGTCGAGCATCGGCTGGCGGATGTCGCGCAAGACCCCCGGCAGCACGACGGCGTGGATCAGCAGGCCGTTGACGGTGAGAACCACGACCACGGTGATCTTCGCCAGCAGCTTCGGGTTGCCGAACTTCTCCGGCGATTCCGCCGCGTAGACCGCGAGGAAGCCGAGCCCCGAGAGCCAGAGCAGGCCGAGGCCGACCGTGACGACCTTGCTGATGAACAGGAAGATGCGGGAGATCTCCGCCGGCAGGCTGCCCCAGCGCATCCAGCGCAGGATCCAGAAATCGAGCATCGTCGCGCCGCCGAGACCGAAGCACAGCCCGAGGAGGTGGAGGGCAACGAGCAGCGTCAGGACGCGGATCGGCGGGAACGGCGCCGGCAGCGCGACGCTCAGCGGCTCGGCGGCGAGCGCGCCGCCGCCCAGCGCGAGGAGGCTCGCGAGCGAGAGCGCCGCCACCGTCGGCCCCGCGAGTCCGCGCCCGCGCCGTCCATCCGCGCGGGCCGGGCCGCCTGTGGACGAGCGGCCTGCTGAGCGGTCCATGCGTCTCCCCTGCCCCAAAGCCTCGCCTTACGGGGTTCGATCCTGGCCTGAATTGGATAACAAAGTCCGACTCGCGCGGCTCTCCATCCCGGTCACGACCGGCAGTGAGGGCTTCTTTACGAAGAGACGGCACCTTCGCGCGGCGAATGTCCGTCTGCCCCGAGGCCGCACGATGCTCACCACAACTCTCCCGGATCGCCGCGTGCCGCAGGAGACCCCGTCCGAGGACCGGCGCGGCGGCGAGGCCGGCTTCTCCCTGGTCGAGCTGCTGGTCGTCCTGGCGATCATCGGCATGATCGCCACCATGGTGACGCCGCAGGTGCTCGGCTATCTCGGCCGCGCCAAGGGCGAGACGGCCCGCATCCAGGTCAAGAACATCGCCCAGGCGGTCGAGCTCTACTACCTCGATCTCGGTGCCTACCCGACCTCCCAGCAGGGGCTGCAGGCCCTGGTGCAGCCGAGCGGCCCGGGCTGGCGCGGCCCCTACGTGCGCGACGCCCGCGGCCTCACCGATCCCTGGGGCCACGCCTATCTCTACCGCTCGCCCGGCGCCGCCGGGACGCCGTTCGAGGTCTACAGCCTGGGGGCCGACGGCAAGGCCGGCGGGACCGGCGACCAGGCCGACGTGGCCAGCAACTGATCCCGGGCCGGCGCCGCGACGGCGGCTTCCGGCCCCGCGACCGGGAGCCCGCGGCGACGGGCGAGGCATCGGGGTGGCGGCCTCGGCTCGCTCGTGCCCGTGCGGCCCTCGGACGACGCGGCCTTTGCCGATCCTCCGACGGCCCCGTCGCGTCTATCCGTACGATTGTCGGGATCGTTCGCTAATCGAACCTGCCGGTTCGGCAGTCCTGATGCTCGTTCTCCACAATCGATCCAAGTCGCCTCGATGAGCGAGGACCCCGTCGGCGCCGGTCTCTCCTGGTCCTCGGCGCGCCGGGGCGCCCGTCGGAGGCCGGATTGCTCCGGCATGCGGCTCGCCGAGGCTGCAATCGGGCGGCCGGCGCAGGACGGCAGCGGGTCGTACGGGTCTTCCTCAACCCGCTATTAACCATACCTCTCCTAAGGTTCGCCCCATCGACGGGCGGGTGATGGGGACGGCGGCGTGATGATGAGAGGTGCGCCTGTCCTCGCCCTGGCGCTCGCCTGCGGCTGGCCGCTGACCGCCCACGGCGCCGAGCCCCTCGGGCCGTTCGGCCCACGGGAGACCGGAGCCCTGGTGATGCGCGGCGACGACCGCCTGATCGGCGGCGAGGCTCCGGCCCGGGAGCCGATCGCGGGCGGACCGGTGAGCCTCAACCTCGTCGAGGTGCCGCTGCCGGTGGCCGCCAAGGCGGTCTTCGCCGATACGCTCGGCTGGGGCTACAGCCTGGACGAGCGCGCTTCCGGCACCATCACACTCCAGACCGGCGGGCCGGTGAGCCGCGAGGCCCTGCTCCGGATGTTCGAGACCGCGCTGGCGAGCCGCGGCCTGTCCCTGCGCCGCCAGGGCCGCAGCGTCCAGATCGTGCCCGCGGGCGGGGCGGCGTCCGAGGTCCGGCCGGTCCAGGGCGTCGGGGCCGAATCGGGCGCGGTCGCCGTGCCCCTGCGCTGGATCTCGGCCGCCGAGATGCAGGCGATCCTGGGCGCGGTGGCCCCGCGCGAGGTGGTGCTGCGGGCCGACCGGGCGCGCAACCTGCTGATCCTCTCCGGCGACGCCAACCAGATCCGGGTCCTGCGCCAGACCATCGCGGTGTTCGACGTCGACTGGATGCGCGGCATGTCGACCGCGATGGTGCCGGTGCGCAGCGCCAACCCGGTGGCGATCGCCCGCGACCTGACCCAGATCTTCGGCGGCGAGACCGCCGGCACCGGCGACGTGATCCGCTTCATCCCCAACGAGGCGCTGAACGCGGTCCTGGTGGTGAGTTCCCGCGCCGCCTATCTCGATCGCGCCCGGGCGCTGCTCGCCGAGCTCGAGACCCTCGCGGCCGACCGCGAGCGCCAGCTCTTCGTCTACCGGATCCAGAACCGCTCCGCCAAGGAACTCGCCGCCGTGCTCCAGGGCGTGGTGATGTCGGAGATGGGCGGGGCCTACGGCATGGCGGGCGGAATGGCCGGGATGTCCGGCATGGGCGGCTATGGCGGCGGCATGGGTGGGGGCTACGGCGGCGCGTCCGGCGGCTACGCCGCCATGGGCGGCGGCCTCGGCGGACCGGGCAGCGGCTTGGGCGCCGGCGGCCCGGGTGCGGGAGCCTCGGCCGGCGGGGCCATGGGAAGCGGGGGACTGGCCGGCGGGGGATCGGCCGGCTCGCCCTCGACCTCGGGCTGGGCCTCGGGCGGATCCGGCGGCGAGTCCGGTTCCGGCGGGACGGGCCTCGGCGGCATGTCCGGCGGGCTCGGGGCCGGCGGGCTCGGAAGCGGCGCAGTCGGGGCCGGCGGGGGCGGCCTGTTCGGCGGCGGCGCCTATGGCGGAGCCGGCTACGGCGGCGGCTACGGCGGCGGCTTCGAGGGCGGCGGCGCCGGGATGCGGCGCGACGCCATCGGCATCGTGGCGGACGACGCCAACAACAGCCTAGTGATCTCGGCGACCCGCACCCAGTACGACAAGATCCTGCGCATCCTCGGCCGCCTCGACGCGATGCCGACCCAGGTGCTGCTCGAGACGGTCATCGCCGAGGTGACCCTCAACGACAGCCTGGCTTTCGGCGTGCAGTGGTTCCTCAAGAACCGCGGCGACCGCTTCAACCTCGCCAGCGCCGACACCGACAAGGCGGCGGTGACGAACGGCACCGCGGGCCTGATCACCGCGGCGATGCGCGGGGTGCCGGGCTTCAACTACCTGCTCGCCGGGACCGACTTCAACGTGGTGCTCAACGCGCTCCAGGGCGTGACCCGGGTCAACGTGATCTCGTCGCCCAACATCACGGTGCTCGACAACCGCACCGCCAAGCTCCAGGTCGGCGACCAGGTGCCGATCATCAAGCAGACCGGCCAGAGCGCGCTCGTCGCCGGGGCGCCGATCCTCAACCAGATCGAGATGAAGGATACCGGCGTGATCCTTTCGGTCACGCCGCGGGTCAACAAGAACGGCCTCGTCGTGCTCGACATCAACCAGGAGGTCAGCGACGTCGTCCCGACGACGACCTCGGCGATCGACTCGCCGACGATCCGCCAGCGCCGGGTCGCGACCAGCGTCGCGGTGCGGGACGGGCACAGCCTGGCGATCGGCGGCATGGTGCAGGAGAAGGCGCAGATCACCAACGAGAGCCTGCCGGTGCTGGGCGACCTGCCGGTGATCGGTCCGGCCTTCCGCAACCGGGTCGACCAGCGGGTGCGGACCGAACTGCTGGTGTTCATCCGGCCGCGGGTGATCCGCAGCACGGTCGAGGCCGACCGCATCGCCGAGGATTTCCGCCAGCAGTTCCGCACGATGATGCCGGTGCGCCCGGTCCTGCCGCCCCCGCCCCTGCCGACCGCGCATCAGGGCTCGGAGGGGATCTTGCGGCGGATGCTGGATTGATACCAGCGGCCCAAGATGCTGACGCATCAGGCCGTTGACCCTTCTCGAATTTTCGACGCCAAGCTCGGAAGTCCGGAACCTTGGGATTGACGAGGACTCGAGAACGGAATCGACGGTCGCTTTCGACGACCGTCAGTATGACACCGGTTCCACAAGAGTCCTTCCGGAACAGGTATCGAAAGCCCCCCGCGGTGGTGCCTCCGACTCCACCGCGGGGGCGAAGCCGAACTCCGCGTTGCCCATGCGATCCGACAGGATCGCCCGAAGCAATCCGTCGGATTTCGCATGATCCCGGGGGCGGCTGGCAGCCTCTGCCGCGCGGGCGATGGGACCGACGCCGTCGACGCGCCGGTCACGTGGTCTCGAAGGCGAGGGCGGCATCCCAGGCGCATTGGGCGGCCAGCTCGGCCGCGAACAACCATGACAGCCGAGCCCGCTCGGCCTCGACCACCGGCCCGTCCACCGCCACCGGGCGGCAGCGGGCGGCGAGCCCCGGCACGATGAAATCGGGATTGTGCAGGGCGTGGTCGGAGGCTTGCGTGAAGAATGGCCGGTCACCCCAGTCGAGATAGCTCTCGGCGGGCAGACCCTCGGCCAGCAGGATGTCATGGGCGTCGAGTTCGACGTGCCAGTACGTGACGGCTGCGGCGGGCTCGCGGGCGATGCTGGTGCCGTTGATCAGGCACATCACCGGCACGAGGTGGCCGCCCGCGCCGTCCTGGTCGGCGCCGACGAGGACCGGGTGGCCGGGAGACAGGCGCAGGTCGCGGGCGGGCAGCCCCGCCCCGAAGGCGCCGGCGCGGATGTGGATCGGCTGCTGGTCGTGGTGCAGGGCCTTGCCGGCACCGTCGATGTGGCGGTGGCCGATCCAGACGACTGGCCGCAGGGCGCCGGAGGCGGTCACCGCATGGTCGCCGACCCGCAACTCTTCCACGGCCACCTCGCCCCGGGCGGTGCGGATCAGGGTGCCGGTGGTGAAGCACACGACGGGGCCGGCATGGGCATTGAGGGAGGAGAAGGAATAGTCGGCCGGGGCGATCCGCTCCAGGTCGTTGGTGCGCAGCCCGACCCCGCCCGTGACCTGGACGATGCCCGGGGTCGGCGCGCCGCCCACGGAGGGTGTCGCAGCCCACGAAACCTTGGTGTTGAAGTTGAAATCGAGGGAGGAAATTTCCCGGTACTCGGACGCGCCGTCGGCCCTGAAGTAATGCAGGTTCTGCCAGTCCGACGCGATCTGGCTCAGCCGGGTCGCGTCCGCCTTCAGGGCCGGAGACCGGGCACTGGCATTGAGGCCCTGTGATGCGTTTCTGATGTCGAGCGCGACCTGTTGTGATTGTGCCTTGTCGACGTTCGTTCCATTGCTTTCATAAAGAGTGCTGAACTGACGAATGATGTTCGCGGTCGCGGTGATCTGGGAATTGAGTGCGGCGTCGTCCACCCCGGCGCGGGCCTTGGCCGTATAGTCGGCGACATCCTGCTGTTGGAGGCGGTTGATGTCGCCGAGCAGGTCGGCTGCTTCGCTGCCATACATCTCGGAGCCGGCGCGGACCTGGACCGAGACGCTGCTGCCGGAGAAGGCCCCTCCGGGCGCGAACGTGTACTGGCTTCGTACGCCGAACACGCCCCCCTGGTTGAGCAACTCGTCTTCCTTGCTGTTGGCCTGGACGGTCAGGTCGACCGAGCCGACATTGGGATTCAAGGAAAATGCGATGTAGTCGACAGGATCAGTCGCGGCCGCTCTGAAGGTGCTGCCTGAGATGCCGCCTTCACCGGATTGCACGGTGTGAAAGGCGAAGTTCAGCCGGGCGGCGCCGTCAGCATTACTGGCGGAGAGGCGTCCCCCATCGTCGGGGGTTGCCGACTGATTATTGTTCGGTTCGTTGTCCCCAGCCATTGTGCAACCTGTAATTGTATCGATGGATGCGTCTAGAAACTAACAAAAGATATTCTGGGCGCTATTGCTTCAGAGCAACACTCAGAAAAGATTTATCACAGTATTAATGGTAGGCATCTTTCGTCGCATCGAGCGCATTACAGATAAAAACAAATAGGAATATTTCCATTATTTAACAAAATTGCAGATCAAAATCCATATATGAGCAAGTAAAATATATTTATCTGTTTGACTTTCAGCGATAAAGGACGGTCTTATAAAAACTATTTTTTTAAATTTTTTTGGTGCGTGACCGTCGTGGCTGCCCTTGATACGATCTTGTCTTATGTGCCTGGCTGGCTCGTGAACCACGCCGAGGCCGACCTGTCGCCGCCCCGTTCGATGAAACGTGCGGCGCGCGTGCCCGTCCCCCATGCGGTCACCCACGACGCAAGCGATGATCGTCGTCGAGCGTGAGCACCATGTCCCACCGGTCCAGCCCCGGCCCGTAGCCGTCCGGCGTCACCCTCACGGGCCGGAAGCCGAAGCGGGCATAGAAGCCCTGCGTCAACTGGCTGGTATCGAGCCTGACCCGGGTCACGCCGGGGATCGCGGCGGCGGCGCGCAGGCGCATCTCCGTGAGTTGCGTCCCGAGGCCCGTTCCCTGGAGCGACCGATCGACTATGCCCCAGCAGAAGCCGGCGGTGGTCCCGCCCGCCTCGACGGTGCAGCCGCCGCAGGCCACGAGGCGCCCGTCCCGCTCCAGCACCCGATAGCCCCAGGCCACGGCGAGATCGGCCAGGAAGGCCTCGAACATCGTGTGGTCCGAGGTTGTGAAGAAGGTGGGGCTGTTGCCGTCGAGCAGGGCGAGGCAGGCATCCCGGTCCGACGGGGCGTAGGCGCGGTCGGTCACGGTCCGGTTCGTCGAGGGGGCGCGCATGGCGCCACCGATATCGCCTTCGCGCGCGGCCGCAACCTCCGAACCGTTGGGGCTTCACCGCCGCAATGACGGCTCCGTCACCGGCTTCGCGCCCACCGGCCGCAGGGTCGTCGGGGTGCCGAGGAAGGGCGCGACGTAGCGGCGCTCGCCCTGGACCAGGGTGACCGCGTCGCGGCCGATCGCGGCGACCCGCCAGTCGCCCCGCCCCTCGCCGCGGGCGAGCCAGTCCCGGCTGCCGCTGCCGTCGTCGATCAGCACCCGGGCGGCCGCGCCGTCGAGGAGGATGCCGCGCACGGTCAGCACCGGCCGCGGCGGGTCGCCGAGGAGGCTGTCGCGCGGGCCCCGGGCGGTCCAGGGGCGCCGGCCGGGATCGAAGAGCGGGCGCTGCAACGCGGCCTCGTCCGGCGGCGGCATCGGGGCCACCGTGCGGCGCGGCAGGGGCGCGGGCCCGCCGTCGATGGGCCAGGCGAAGGCCGCGAGCATCGCGATCGCGGCCAGCCCGCAGGCGATGCGGGATCCGCGCCCGGTCGCCGCCAGGGTGGCCCGTAGATGGGGGGCGATCCGTCTCACGGGACGCTCCGTCACGGCGTGGCCTTGGGGGCGGGCGCCAGCACGCCGCGGGTGGTGAGGGTCAGGCGCAGCACGGTCGCTCGTCCGATCTCGGGATCGGCCGGCCGCTCGACGCTGATCGCGGCTTCCTCCAGCACCACCAGCGGCGCACCGGTCTCGAGGGCGTCGAGCAGGCCGTGCAGGCCCTCCGCGGTGCCGCGCAAGGAAGCCGACAGGCGCGGCAACGTCGGCCGGCTCGGGTCGGGCTGGATCCCGGCCCCGTCGACCGCGACGGTTCGCTCCGCCGCGAGCGCGCTGAGGCGGGACTGGAAGGCGGCGACGAGGCCGGCCTCGTCCGCGGCGCTCAAGGGAGCCGGCGACGGCGGCGCGAGAGCGGCGGCCTGCGCCCGGGCCAGGCGGTCGCGGGCCATGGCGATGTCGTCCTGCGCCGACAGCGCGTCGAGCACCGGTCCGGTGCCGATGGCGGCGACCACGGCGAGCCCGGCGAGGCCGAGGAGCAGCGGCCGCCCGGCGACGGGGACGACCGGCGTCACGGCCGGGCTCCCGTCGCGCGGCGCGGCAGCGCGACGACGAGGCGCTGGCCGCCCTCCATGGGTGAGGATTGGCGCAGTTCCGGCGCACCGAACCCCGGAAGGCGCCCCAAAGCCGAGAGCACCGCCGGAGCGTCGGGGGCGAGCAAGGTCAGTTCGAGTCCCTCGCGGGTGAGGCGCAGGGACTGCGCCGAGGCCGCGTCCGGCACCGCGGCGGCGACCGCGTCCCAGATCCGCGCGAGCGGGAGGCCGCGCTCGGCCAGCATCGCGGCGGCGCCGGCCTGGACCGCCGGGGGCAGCCCGGAGGAGGCCGACCGCCGGGCGGTGGCGAAGGCGTCGTCGAGGGCATCGAGCGTCGCCGCCTGGTGCTGGCGCAGGCCGAGGAAGGCGCCGACGAGGAACAGCCCGGTCGCGGCCACGAGGACGAGGTTGCCGGAGCTGCGCAGGAGGCCCGGCAGGGCGTGGTGCCCGCTCGACAGGAGATCGACCGGCATCGTCCGGTCCTCCGCCGGGCCGACCGCGACGACGCTCGCCGTCAGCCCCGCCCCCGCCAAGGCCGCCAGCACCGGGCCGAGGCGGGCGCGCTTGAGCACGACGTGGCGCACCCGCAGGGTGCGGGTCTCCGGGTCCTCGCCTTCGACGTACCAGTCGCTGAACACCTGGTCGGCCCGGAACGGGGTCGCGGCCTCCAGTTCCTGCGCCAGCACCGCCCGCATCCGCGGCAGCGCCGCGCTCGGCAGGTCGAGGGTGCGGATGAAGCAGGCGGCGGGATCGACGATCACCTTCGCCCGACCCTCCGGCCGGCCGCCCCGGATGGCGGCGATCTGCTCGGGCAGGTCGTCCGCCCGGAGGTCGAGGCGGTAGGTCCGGTCCGTCCCGTCGCGCCGGTCGATCACCGTCAGCCCGGCCTCGTGCGGCGCCCCGAGCCGCAGCGTCAGCACGGCCGGCTCGCGGTCGGCGCGGGCCTCGGTCAGGCCGAGGAGATGCGACGCGGCGTCGACGCCCTGGCGCAGCGAGGCCTCGAGCGACGTCAGAAGGCCCTGGGAAAAGGCGGATGGCGCGCGCAAGACGGGTCGGCTCCGGCGCCCGCTCAGTCGTCAGGGGGCGTCGCGGACCGGTCTAACGCAGCGATATTTCCGTCCGCTTAAGGACGCCGCGCGAGAATGGACCCTGCGGCGCGGCGCCGGATCCGCTTCTCTCTCGTGTTATCTCTGGGGCAGGACGATGCTGAGCATCTGGGCGGGCAAGACCCGGCCGCGGCGGGCGCGGGCCGACCGGCGCGACGCCGCCCGCAGCCGCACCGAGGACCTGCGCGCCTTCGTCGACCGCCTCGCCGAGAGCGAGGTGCTGGACGAATCCGGCCACGAACGGGCGCTCGCCGCCCTCGACGGCCCCGGTCGCCGACCCCTGCCGCTGCTCCTCACCGAGCTCGGCCTCGTCCACGAGGCGACGCTCGTCACCGCCCTCTCGGAGGCGACCGGCCTGCCGATCCTGCGCCAGGAAGACCTGCCGGGCGAGCCGGTCCTGGCCGACCTGCTCTCGCCCGATTACTGCGCCCGCGCCCGGGTGCTGCCGCTCGCCGCCGAGCCCGACCGCCTCGTCGTCGCGCTGGTCGATCCGTTCGACACCGAGACCGGCCAGGCGATCGAGCACCTCGTCGACAGGCGGGTAGCCTTCCGCCTCGTCGGCCCGGGCAGCTTCGAGCGGGCCCACCGCGCCGTCTACGGCGACGTCGCCGAGGAGGGCGAGGCGGGGAGCGACGACGACCTCGCCCGGCTCGCCGACGTGGCGAGCCAGGCGCCGATCGTGCGGCTCGCCGCGCGGCTGGTGCGCAAGGCCTTCGAGCTCTCGGCCTCCGACATCCACCTGGAGGCGGAGGAAGCCGACATGCGGGTGCGCTACCGGGTCGACGGGGTGCTGGTCGAAGCCGAGCGGCTGCCGAAATCGGTGCAGCTCGCGCTCACCACCCGCATCAAGATCCAGGCCGGCCTCAACATCGCCGAGCGGCGCCTGCCGCAGGACGGGCGCATGCAGGCCCCCGATCGCGGCCAGGACGTCGACATCCGCGTCTCGACCCTGCCGACGGCGCATGGCGAGAGCGTCGTCTTGCGCGTCCTCGACGGCTCGCGCCGGGTCGAGGACTTCTCCGCGCTCGGTTTCGACGCGGCGGCGATCAGTGCGATCGCCGCGATGACGAGCCGGCCGAACGGCCTCGTCCTCGTCACCGGCCCGACCGGGTCGGGCAAGACCACGACGCTCTACGCGGCACTCCGCCGGATCAACGGCCCTCACCTCAAGGTCGTCACCGTCGAGGACCCGGTCGAGTACCGGATGGCCGGGGTGAACCAGGTCCAGGCCCATCCGGGCATCGGCCTCGACTTCGCGGCGGCCCTCCGCTCGATCCTGCGCCAGGACCCCGACGTGGTGATGGTGGGCGAGATCCGCGACGGCGAGACCGCCCGCATCGCCGTGCAGGCGGCGCTGACCGGCCACCTCGTCATCTCGACGCTCCACACCAACTCCGCCCCCGCCACCGTGACCCGGCTGATGGACATGGGCATCGAGCCCTACCTCATCGCCGCGACCCTCAACGGCGTGGTGGCCCAGCGCCTGGTGCGCCGGCTCTGCGCCGCTTGCGCCGAGCCCACCCCGGCGAGCCCGCAGGAGCGGCTGCGCCTCGGCATCCCGGCCGACGCCCCCTTGAGCCTCAAGCGGGCCCGCGGCTGCCCGGCCTGCAACGGCACCGGCTATCGCGGCCGGATGGTCGCCTCCGAGATCATGACCCTCGACGGCGAGTTGCGCGGGCTGATCGCCACTCGCGCCGACGAGCAGACCCTGGCCGCCCGGGCTGGGTCCGCCGGCATGACGACGCTCGCCGACAGCGCCCGGGCTCGGGTGCTCGACGGCGACACCACCCTCGACGAGGTCGGGCGGGTGCTGGAAGGGACGCTGTAGATGCCGCGCTTCGCCTACAAGGCCTATGCGGCGGACGGGCGGTCCCGGGCCGGCCGGATCGAGGCCGAGACCCGCCAGCGCGCCGTGGCGCGCTTACGCGCCGACGGGCTCCAGGTCTACGAGATCGCGCAGGCGGCCTCCGGCCCGGCGCCGTTCTGGCGCCGCGACCTGTTCGGGCGCGACCGGGTCAACGATGCCGCCCGCGTGGCCTTCCTGCGCGAGTTCGGCACCCTGGTCGGCGCCGGGCTCACCGTCGACAAGGCGCTCCGCCTCGTCGAGCGCCAGGCCGGGCCGGCGCTCAAGCCCGTCCTCGCCGACCTGCTGGAGCGGGTCGTCGCCGGCGCCTCCCTGTCGCGGGCGATGGCGGCCCATCCGCAGGCCTTCCCGCGCGACATGGTCGACATCGTGCGCGCCGGAGAGGCCACCGGCACCCTCGTCGACGTGGTCGGCTCGCTCACCGCCTCGATCGAGCGCCGCGACGCGGTCAAGCGCCACCTGGTCTCGGCGATGATCTACCCGGCTTTGCTCATCGCGATGGCGGTCGGCACCGTGGCGATGATCGTCGGCGTGCTGGTGCCGGCGCTTGCACCCCTCTTCGAGGGCAGCGGCCAGGCGCCGCCCTTCGCGATCCGTGCCGCGGCCTGGCTCGGCGAGACGCTCTCGGCGACCTGGCCGTTCCTGACCGGCGGCCTCGCGCTCCTGGTCCTCGGTCTCGCCCGGGCCTGGCGGAGGCCCGGCTTCGCGGCGTCCCGCGCGCAGCTGGCGCTCCGCCTGCCGCTGGTGCGCGAGATCGTGGTCGGCATCGAGTGCGGGCGGTTCTGCCGGGTGCTCGGCACGCTTCTGACCGCCGAGGTGCCGATTCCCGACGCTGTGGCGGCGACGCGTCCCTTGGCCGGCAACCGGGTGTTTCGCCATGCCCTCGACGAGGCCGGGCGGCGGCTGGCGGAAGGCGGCAGCCTCGCCTCGGGGCTGGCCTCGCTCAAGCCCTACGCCGCCTCGACGCTGAACCTCATCGCCAGCGGCGAGCAGGTGAACCGCCTCGGCAGCGTGCTGATCCACGCCGCCGAGATGCACGAGACCGAGACCCGCCAGCGCATCGACCGCCTGCTCGCCCTGCTCACCCCCCTGGTGACGGTGGCGATCGGCGGGCTGATCGGCGGGCTGATCATCTCGGTGATGGGAGCGATCCTGAGCGTGGGGCAATTGACGCAGTAGCGGCGGGGGAACCCGGCCGGAGGCCGTGGGCGTTAGCCGTGTCCTCGAATGACGGAACCGTCCGAGACGAGACGGGCGCAAGTCTCCCCTCTCCCACACCTGGCCGCGATACCGGGTGAGTCCGGTATCGCCGGGAGAGGGGATCCCGCGCCTCATGCGGTCGAAGACGGTTCCGCCGAAATCGTGAGCGCCGTCGTGTCCGTCAGATATTGGAAGTCCGGGCTTCTGGCCCTGCTCGCCGCTCTGGCGGCGATCCCCACGGCCGCGCTCGCCCAGGGGCGCCCCTCGACCCTCGCCATGACCTGCGGCCAGGCGCGGAGCTTCCTCGCCGCGCGAGGCGCCGCGGTGCTCGGCACCGGCGGCTACACCTATGACCGCTTCGTGCGCGACCGCAGCTTCTGCGAGCCGACGCAGGTCACGAAGAACGCCTTCGTGCCGACCCGCGACACGCCGGAATGCCTCGTCGGCTATCGCTGCATCGAGCCGAGCCGCAACTGGTTCGACGACGAATAGGGCGGCCGGCGTCGAGGCGCGCAGCCTCGACGCCGGATCCGCGTCAGCCCTTCGCCAGCAGCGCCTCGATCTCCTGCTTCAAGGCGTCGCGCAGCTCCGGCCGCTCCAGGCCGTAGGCGAGGTTGGCGACCAGGAAGCCGAGCTTCGAGCCGGTGTCGTAGGTCTTGCCGCGATAGTGCATGCCGTAGAACTTCTGCGTCTCCGACAGGCGCTTCATGCCGTCGGTGAGCTGGATCTCGCCGCCCGCCCCGCGCTCGCCGCGCTCGAGGATGGAAAAGATCTCCGGCTGGAGGATGTAGCGGCCCGAGATGATGTAGTTCGACGGCGCCGTGCCCTTCGGCGGCTTCTCCACCATGCCGGTGATCTCGAAGGTGTCGCCGTATTCCTGGCCGACGCTGACGATGCCGTACTGGTGGGTCTGGTCGGGGGCGACCTCCTCGACGGCGATGATGTTGCCGCCGTGCTGCTCGTAGGCCTTGAGCATCTGCACCATGCTGCCGCGGCTGAGCATGTCGGGCAGGATCACCGCGAAGGGCTCGTCGCCGACGATCTCGCGGGCGCACCACACCGCGTGGCCGAGGCCGAGCGGCTCCTGCTGGCGGGTGAAGCTGGTCTGGCCGGCGGCGGGCAGGTCCTTCTTCAGGGCCTCGTAGGCCTCCGTCTTGCCGCGCTCCTGAAGCGTGCGGTCGAGCTCGTAGGAGATGTCGAAATGGTCCTCGATCACCGCCTTGCCGCGGCCGGTGACGAAGATGAAATGCTCGATGCCCGCTTCCCGGGCCTCGTCGACCACGTGCTGGACCACGGGACGATCGACGACCGTCAGCATCTCCTTGGGCACCGCCTTGGTCGCCGGCAGGAAACGGGTGCCGAGACCGGCAACCGGGAGGACGGCCTTGCGAATGCGTTTCATCGTGCGTGATCCCGTGAACACCGAGGAGAGGCCGGACCGCCCGGCGGGGGCGGCCATCCCCGGGCATCTCACGCCCGGCGGACATCCTCCCCCGGGCACCCTTGCCACCGGACAGCTTAATTGACGCTGAAGCATTGCGGGGTATGGATCAAGCCGTCTCACGCCGGGGAGCAGACGGAATGGCGGTACTTGTCACGGGCGGCGCCGGCTACATCGGCAGCCACATGGTGCTCGCCCTGATCGACGCCGGACACGAGGAAGTCGTTGTCCTCGACGATCTCTCCACCGGCTTCGATTGGGCGCTGCCGCCGGAAGTCACGCTGGTGCGCGGCGACGTCGCCGACCAGACCCTGGTGGCCGAGACCATCCGCCGGCACAATATCGACGCGCTGGCGCATTTCGCCGCCAAGATCGTGGTACCGGATTCGGTCTCCGATCCCCTCGGTTACTACCTCGCCAACACGGTCAAGTCGCGCGCCCTGATCGAGGCGGCGATCGGCGCGGGCGTGCGCCATGTGATCTTCTCCTCGACGGCGGCCGTCTACGGCGAGCCGTCGGTGGTGCCGGTGCCCGAGGACCTGGCGCCGAACCCGATCAACCCCTATGGCCGCTCGAAGCTGATGACCGAGTGGATGCTGGAGGACGCCGCCCGCGCCCACGGCATCACCTACGTGGTCCTGCGCTACTTCAACGTGGCCGGCGCCGACCCGCGCGGGCGCTCGGGCCAGTCGACCCCCAACGCCACCCATCTCATCAAGGTCGCGACGCAGGCCGCGCTGGGCCGGCGCGAGCGGCTGGAGGTGTTCGGCACCGACTATCCGACCCCGGACGGGTCGTGCCTGCGCGACTACATCCAGGTCTCCGACCTGGCGCAAGCCCACCTCGTCGCGCTCAACCACCTGCGCCGGGGCGGCGAGAGCCTGACCCTCAATTGCGGCTACGGCCGCGGCTACTCGGTGCTCGAGGTGATCGACGTGGTGAAGTCGGTCTCCGGCGTCGATTTCCCGGTCAAGCTGTCGCCGCGCCGTCCGGGCGACCCGTCGCGGATCATCGCCGGGGCCGACCGGATCCGGGCCGAGCTCGGCTGGGTGCCGCAGCACGACGACCTGCGCGAGATTGTCACCCAGGCGCTCGCCTGGGAAGACGCGCTCGGCCGGCGCAACCGGATCTGATCGATGCCCCAGACCCGGTTCGTCCTGCGCAGCGTCCTGGCGCTCGGCGCCGTCCTCGTCCTCGCCGCCCCCAGCGGTGCCGGCGATTTCCGGGCCTTCGTCGAGGAGTTGTGGCCGGCCGCCCAAGCGCGAAAGGTGTCGCGGGCGACCTTCGACGCGGCGTTCCGGGGCGTCACCCCGGACCCGGCGGTGCTGGCGCGCCTGCGCCGCCAGGGCGAGTTCGGCCGGGCGGTCTGGGAATACCTGACCGGTGCCGTCTCGCCCGGCCGCATCGCCCGCGGGCGGGCGGAAGGAGCGCGCCGCGCCGAGACCCTGGCGGCGATCGAGGCGGCTTACGGCGTGCCCGGACCGGTTCTGCTTGCCTTCTGGGGCATCGAATCGGATTTCGGCGCCAGCGCCGGCACGATGCCGGTGATCCGGGCGCTCGCCACCCTGGCCGAGGCGCGCCATCGCGGCGAGCTGTTTCGCGACGAGCTGCTCGCCGCCCTCGAGATCCTCGAGCACCACGACGTGACGCCGGAGCGGATGCGCGGCTCCTGGGCCGGGGCCATGGGGCAGACGCAGTTCCTGCCCTCGGCCTACCTGCGGGCGGCGGTCGATTTCGACGGCGACGGCCGCCGCGACATCTGGGCTTCGGCACCCGACGCGCTGGCCTCGATCGCGCATTTCCTGCAACAGGCCGGCTGGCGCCGCGACCTGCCCTGGGGCGTCGCCGTGACCCTCCCGGCGGGGTTCGACCTCGCGCGCTACCGCGGCCCGTTCGCCGATTTCGCCCGGCGCGGGGTGCGGACCCTCGACGGCGCGCCCCTGCCCGACCAGGGCGAGGCGAGCCTGTTCCTGCCCGGCGGCGCCGGCGGCCCGGCCTTCCTGCTCACCGCCAATTTCGAGGTCATCCGCGCCTACAACACCTCGGATTCCTACGCGCTCGCCGTCGGCCACTTCTCCGACCGGATCGCCGGCGGGCCGCCGCTCGCCGCGTCCTGGCCGACCGGGCCGCGCCTCGACCAGGCCGGGCTCGCGGCACTCCAGCGCGGGCTCTCCGCCCGCTCGCTCTACGAGGGCCCGTTCGACGGGCGCGCGGGCCCCAAGCTCCGCGAGGCGGTGCGCCGCTACCAGATCGCCGAGGGGCTGCCGGCGGACGGCTACGCCACCCCTGCCCTGCTGGAGCACGTGAGGGCGCACTGATCCTCTCGCGACCATGGACAAGCGGGTCCGGCTTCCGCCAGGATCCGGCGTGAGAGTTCAGGAGACACGGACACCATGGCTCACGCATTCGGCGCGCCGGCCGGCGAGCGGATTCCGGACGGTCTCAACCAGCCCGATCTCGCCGGGCCCGAGGTGCGCCGGGCCAAGGAGGATCTGGCGGCCTGCTTCCGCATGGCGGCGCGCCACGGCCTGGAAGAGGGCATCTGCAACCACTTCTCGGCGATGGTGCCGGGCTACGACGACCTCTTCCTCGTCAACCCCTACGGTTACGCCTTCGCGGAACTGACCGCCTCGAAGCTCCTGGTCTGCGACTTCCACGGCAACGTCGTGTCGGGCGAGGGGCAGCCGGAGGCGACCGCCTTCTACATCCATGCCCGCCTGCACAAGCGCATCCCGCGGGCACGGGTCGCGTTCCACACCCACATGCCCTACGCCACCGCCCTCTCGATGACCGAGGGCGATCCGCTGATCTTCGCCGGGCAGACCTCGCTCAAGTTCTACGGCCGCACCGCCTTCGACCGGAACTACAACGGCCTCGCCCTCGACGAGCGGGAGGGCGACCGCATCGCCGACAGCGTCGGCGAGGCCGACATCGTGTTCATGAAGAACCATGGCGTGATGGTGCTCGGACCGACCATCGCGGAGGCCTGGGACGACCTCTACTACCTGGAGCGCGCGGCGGAAGTGCAGGTGCTCGCCCTCTCGACCGGCCGCGCCGTCCTGCCGGTCGATCCCGCCATCGCCGAGGCCGCCTACCGCCAGATGCGCGAGGGCGATCCGGAATCGGCCCGCCTCCACCTCGCCTCGATCCGCCGCCGGCTCGACCGGGAGGAGCCGGATTACGCGGCGTGATGCAGCGTCCGTTCGATCTGGCCGATCGTATCGACATCCTCGATGTCATCCCGGGGCCGCGCAGCGGAGCCCGGGATCCATAACCGCCGACGGTTCGGGATGAAGCGGGACGCCGGTCGCCTTATCCGGCACCGTCAGCAGTTATGGATCCCGGGTTCTCGACTTCGTCGAGCCCCAGGATGACGTCGAGAGATGTCGGCCTCTAGAGCACTTCACGATCGCGTTGCAATCGCGAAGCTCTCTAGGTCGTTGATTTTGCCGCATTTTCTGCGACGAACCGGTATCCACTTCGTCGGAAAATGCTCTAGGTCGGATCGACCGACGCAGCCGCTCAAACAGGCTCTCTCGCCGGGGCCAGCATCCACAGGGCGATGACTGCCAGCACCCCGGCGCTCATCCCGTGCAACGCCACCTGCCACCAGGCCGCCGTGCCGGCGGACAGGATGAGGGCGAGGTCGCAGGCCGGGATGACGAGGCTGCCCGCCAGCACGATCGCCACGGCGCGCCGGGTCGAGAACAGGCCGAGGCCGGCGAGATGAATCGCGAGGGCGGCGTCCCGCGCGCCGATCGCCCTGAGATAAGTGCGGCCGGCCCCTTCGGGCTCCGGCACGCCGTAGATCAGCGCGCCGAGCGCGGGCGCCGCCAGGAACAGGCCGCCCAGCGTCAGGAAGACCAGCGCCATGGCCAGCACCACCCAGAGGCGCAGGTCGGAGGGGGAGAGGCGGCCGTCTCCGGTGGTGAGGTGTCGTCGGTCCATGCCACCGGCATGCCCGACGGCGCGGGCTGGTGCCTTCACCTGGGTTGATGGCTTGCTTGACCGTTCGACATTCTCCATCCCACCCGCGACCTCATCCTGAGGTGTCAGTCGATCAAGGATCGACTGACCTCGAAGGAGGGTCCAGGGATCGCAGCGGCATCTGGAGCCCTCCTTCGAGGCCCACTTCGTGGGCACCTCAGGATGAGGTCGCGGGTGGGATGGAAAAGTCCCCTGCGGTGTAATGCAGTCAGAGTTCCAGAATCGCCTTGATCACCCCCGCCTCCGGCCGCAGCCAGTCGCGGAACAGCTCCGGTCCATCCGTCAGCGCGCCGCGATGGGTGCGCAGGGCCTGGGTCGGCACCCGGCCCGCCTGCATCTGGCGCACCACCTCGGCGAAGTCGTCGGGTTGGGCGTTGCGGCTGGCGAACAGGGTGGTCTCGCGCTTGTGGAATTCGGGGTCGGAGAACACGATGTCGTCGCGCACCACGCTCACCAGCACATAGCGCCCGCCATGGCCGACGAAGCCGAAGCCGCGCTGCATCGCGGCGCGGTTGCCGGTGCAGTCGATGACGCAATCGTAGAAGTCGCCCGACGTGGCGGCGCTCGCCTTCGCCTCGGCCTCGTCATTGGCGAGAAGCAGCGCGTCGGCGCCGAGCGAGGTCTGCGTGAAGGCCAGCCGGTCCTCGCGCAGGTCCATGACCGTGACGTGGGCGCCGCGCGCCTTGGCGAAGATCACCGCCGACATGCCGATCGGCCCCGAGCCGACCACCAGCACCCGGTCCCCGGCGGTGATGCCGCCGCGCTTCACGCCGTGGGCGCCGATCGCCAGGAACTCGATCATCGCGGCGTCGTCGAGCGGGGTGTCGCCCACCGGCACCACGTTCCGGGCCGGCACGCTGATCAGCTCGGCCATGCCGCCGTCGCAATGGACGCCGAGCACGCTGATGTTCTGGCAGGCATTGGTCACGCCCTTGCGGCAGGCGACGCAATGTCCGCAGGACAGGTAGGGCACGACGTAGCAGTTCTGGCCCGCCTCCAGCCCGCTCCCGGCCGGCGCCCGCTCGATCGTGCCGGAGAGCTCGTGGCCCATCACCCGCGGATATTGCAGGAACGGGTGTTTGCCCTGGTAGATGTGGAAATCCGTGCCGCAGATGCCGACCCGGCGGATGCGCACCAGCGCCTCGCCCTCGGCCGGAACCGGCTCCGGCCGCTCGGTCAGCCGCAGCCGGCCCGGCTCGTCGCAGAGGAGCACCTTCATGGGATGGGTCTTTCGGGAGGATGGAGTGGGATAGGGGCTGGTTGGGGAGAACATGAGGCGCGGGCCTGCCCCTCTCCCCGCGGGCGGGGAGAGGGCCGTGTCGACGTTCAGGAGACGCGGCAAGCGGAGGCGAAAGCCGGAGCGAGGGTGAGGGGGTATCTCAGGATGAGACTCCTCCGGCAAAACCCCCTCACCCTCGCCCTGCGGGCTCGCCGCACCCTCTGAACGAGGGCTCGGCCCTCTCCCCGCCCGCGGGGAGAGGAGAGGCCCGCGCCTGACCCTGATTACGCCAGCATCTCGGGCGGCAGGTCGCTGCCGTGATAGGTCTTGTAGATCGTGTTGAGCTTGCCGTTGCGCAGGTTCTTGTGCACCCACTCGTTGAGCGCGGTCTGGAGCTTGCCCTCGCCCTTGCGGATGCCGATCGCATAGGGGAACGTCCGCATCACGATCTTGGTCTCGAACGGCGCCGGGGGCTTGCGGGCATTGGCGGTGTTCATCACCTGCGGCGAGGTCGCCACCATGTCGACCTGGCCCGAGACCATCGCGGTGATCAGCGTAGCGTCGTCGTCGTAGCGCACCATCTGGGCGCCCTGGGCGCGGGTGGTCGCCTCCTTGTCGTTTGTGCTGCCGCGGGTGGTGCCGAGGCGCTTGCCGACGATTGCGGCATAATCCTTGACCTCGCGGTCCTTCGGCCCGGCGATCACCGCCTGGATCACCCCGTAGGGGTCCGAGAAGTCGATCACCTTCTGGCGCTCCTCGTTCACGCTGAACGAGGCGATGACCATGTCGGCCTTGCCGGTGAGCAGGAACGGCACCCGGTTCGGGCTCGTCACCTGCACGACCTCGAGCGGCAGCTCCCAGTCGGCGGCAAGTAGCCGCGCGGTCTCGACGTCCGAGCCGGTCGGCTGCATCGCGGCATCGGTCATGCCGAAGGGCGGCGAGCCGAGATCGAGGGCGACGAGCAGCTTCTTGCGGCTCCTGATCGTGTCCAGCGTGTCGGCGAGCGCCGGCATCGCCAGGGTCGAGGCGGCCGCGAGGCCGCCGGCCAGGAAGGTCCTGCGCTTCATCCCCAAATCTCCTTCTTGATCACAGCCCGCTGCCGACGAAGTCGCGCAGTTCTGGCGTGCGTGGGTTGTCGAGGTCGCGCCCGGCCAGGGTCTCCCAGACCCGGCCCTGGCGCATGTAGATGACGGTGCCGGCAACGCGGCGGGCAAAGCCCATCTCGTGGGTGACCAGGATCATGGTCATGCCGCCGCGGGCGAGATCCTCCATGACCTTCAGCACTTCCGAGGTCAGCTGCGGGTCGAGCGCCGAGGTGACCTCGTCGAACAGCATCACCTGCGGCTGCATGGCGAGCGACCGGGCGATGGCGACCCGCTGCTGCTGCCCGCCGGACAATTGCTCGGGATAGTGCTCGGCCTTTTCGGCGAGCCCGACCCGGGTCAGGCACTCCATCGCCAGGTCGCGGGCCGCACCCCGCTTGAGGCCCTTCACGCAGGTCGGCGCCAGCATGATGTTCTGGAGCGCGGTGAGATGCGGGAAGAGGTTGTAGCTCTGGAAGACGATGCCGACGGAGAGGCGCAGGGCCCGCTTGTCGAGGCTGGGCGAATGGATCGCGTGGCCGCAGACCTCGATCGCGCCTTCCTCGATCGTCTCGAGCGCGTTGATGCAGCGGAGCGCCGTCGACTTGCCGGAGCCGGACTGGCCGATCAGCGCCACCACCTCGCCGCGGCCGACCTCGAACGAGACGCCGTCCAAGACCTTCAGCGGGCCGAAGCTCTTGTGGACGTTGGCAAGCTTAACGACGGCCGACATTGAGCCTCCTCTCCAGCCCGCGGCTCCAGGCCGACAGCGGATAGCAGATGGCGAAGTAGAACAGCGCCACGATCACGAAGATGATGAAGGGCTGGAAGATCGAGTTGTTGATGAGCTTGCCGGCCTGCGACAATTCCACGAAGCCGACGACCGAGGCGAGCGAGGTGTTCTTGACGATCTGGACCAGGAACCCCACCGTCGGAGCGGTGGCGAGCCGCATCGCCTGCGGCAGCACCACCCGGGTCAGGCGCTGCCAGGGCGACAGGGCCAGGCACTCCGCCGCCTCCCACTGGGTCTTCGGCACCGCCTCGATGCAGCCGCGCCAGATCTCGCCGAGGAAGCCCGAGGCGTAGATGGTGAGCCCGGCACCCGCGGCGATCAGCGCCGGCAACTGGTCGAAGCCCGCGATGGCGAGGCCGAAATAGATCATGAACAGCAGGATCAGGAGCGGCGTGCCCTGCACCACCTGCACGTAGGCCGAGGCCAGGCCCCGCAGGACGCGGTTGCGCGAGATGCGCGCGAGCGCCACGCCGAAGCCGAGGAGGCCGCCGCCGATGAAGGCGATGGCCGAGAGCGCCAGCGTCCAGCCGGCGGCCTGGAGCAGGAACCAGAGGTGCTGGGGTCCGAAGGTCGGCATCACACCCCTCCCCTTACAGAGCCGTGCCGAGCTTGCGCCGGCGGGTGAAGACGAGTTGGCCGAAGCCCCAGAAGGCCCACCGCACGACGAAGGACAGGGCGAGGTAGACGAGGCCGACGACGATGTAGGTCTCGAAGCTGCGGAAGGTGTCGGACTGGATGCGGTTGGCCACCGCCGTCAGCTCCTCGGCCGAGATCTGTGAGCAGATCGAGGAAGCGAGCATCAGCAGCACGTACTGGCTGACGAGAGCCGGGTAGACCCGCTCGATCGCCGGGCGGAGCACCACGTGCCAGTAGATCTGGCGGCGGTTCAGCCCCAGGCACTCGCCGGCCTCGACCTGCGCCCGATGGATGCTCTCGATCCCGGCGCGCATGATCTCGCAGGTATAGGCCACGACGTTGACGACGAGTGCCAGCACCGCCGCCACGTTGGCATCGACCCGCAGGCCCAGCACCGCGATGCCGAAATAGACCAGGAAGATCTGGACCAGCAGCGGCGTGTTGCGGATCACCTCGACATAGGCGCCGACGATCCGCTGGAGCCAGGGCGGCCCGTCGGCCCGGGCGATGGCACAGAGCGCGCCGCCGATGAAACCCAGAACCGTCGCCACCGCCGACAGCTGGAGCGTCAGCCAGACGCCGGCCGCGAAGTCGCGCCAGTACGGCAGCAGGGACGCGAAATCGAACTGGTAGGTCATGCCGCGCCCGATTTCGGATGGGCGGCGGCGAGCGCCCGCAGCACCGGCGCCGGCAAGCTCACGCCCGCCTCCTCGACCCAGGCCAGGAAGGCGTCGACCCGGCGCTCGACCTTCTGGACGTGGTTCTGGGCGATGTCGGCGATGCGGTGGTTCAGGTAGGGGTTGAGGAACCGGTCGAGGGTGGCGGCGACATAGGCCGTGGCCTCCGCCTCCATCCCGCGGGCGGCGAATCCCGGCACCACCTCGTCGCGGTAGAGCGCGTCGAGCCGGGCCCGGATCGCCGGATCGGCCAGGATCTCGCGCACGGTCTCAGCCTCAGGCCGGCCCTCGCGCTGCCAGATCTCGGCCAGGAACGTGTGGCCGAGATTGAGGATGTGCAGCTTCAGCCGCTCGTAGGGTTCGAGATCGTCGGCGAGCACGATGCAGGGATGCTCGCACGGGAGCACGAGGCCGGGCCGGCGCTCGATCGCCCACAGGGCGTAGGGCTCGGCCACCGCGCCGACGGGCTCGATCGGTTCGGAGACGATGCGGTCGACCAGCGTGTCGGTGACGATCACGCTCTCGCGCAGCCAGGCCGAGAACGCCTCCGGCAATCCGGCTTCCGCGGCGAGGTCGAGGACGAGGCCCTGGAGCACCCGGCCGTTGCGGTTGACGAGTTCGCAGGGCAGCAGAGTGAGCGGGCGCCCGCCCGCCTGCCAGCGGCGATACAGGAGCTGGGTCAGCTTGCCCGGAAACGAGACCGGGGGATGCGCCGCGACGAGGCCCGGACCGCGATCGGCCGGGTCGATCGCGTAGCCGGTATCGCCGGTATTCGAGAGGACGATCTCGGCCTCCTCGACGAACAGGGCCGTCACCGCGTCCCAGTCGGTGGTGGCCGAGAGGCCGCGGTCGATGCTGGTGACGGTGACCTGCCGCTCGACCGGAGCCCCGTCGGCGATGCCGCGGATGACGACTGGATAGCCGCTCGCCGCCCCGAAGGCGGCGACGCGCCCGGCGCGGGCAGCGCTGCCTGACGTCTGCACCACCGCGACCGGGCCGACCGCCTGGCCGGCCTCGCGCGCCTCGTGGATGAACAGGTCGGCATGGGCTTGCAGGAAGCGGCTGGTGCCGAACTGGACGACCCGCCGGTTTGTCCGGGCGGCGCTCATGCGCGATGCGCCGCGCAGGCGGAAATGCTGCCGATCGGGGCCAAGGGCGTGTCCTCGCAGGGTGGGTCTTATGTATTATCATGCATAAAGAACCGCCTCGCTGCGGCTGTCAAACGGTTTTTTATGTGCGAAAAACCGATCCGAGGCGGATGGACGGTTTCCGGCCGGCATACTGGAATCGCCGTCCTGGGAGGGTGGAATGCGGGCGAACACGGTCCACAAGCGGGCCTACAACCAATGCTTGTCCACGCTCGCCGCACGGCCGCTCGGGCCGTGGTGCGCCTCGGAGGCCGAATTGTCCGAGGCGCTGGAGGTCAGCCGCACCACCGTGCGGGGCGTGCTGGCCGGCCTCGCCGCGGCCGGCATCGTCGCGACCGACGGGGGGCGGCGATGCCTGATCCGTCACCCGGTGCCGGAGGATCATTTCCCGGGCGTCGAGACCGAGACGGTGGCGGAGGCCGTCGAGCGCAAGTTCATGCAATGGGTGCTCCAGGGCGATTGCCGCCCGGGCCAGGTGGTCAACACCTCGGAACTGGCGCGGCTGTTCGGCGTCTCGACCACGGCGGTGCGGGAATACCTGACCCGGTTCAGCCAGTTCGGGCTCTTGAAGCGGCGCGAGAACAGCGGCTGGATCTTCGCCGGGGTGACGCCGGACTTCGCCGCCGAGATCTACGAGATCCGCGAGATGTTCGAGCTGCGCTCGGCCCGCCGCTTCGTCGAGCTGGCGCCGGATTCACCGGCCTGGGCCGAACTCGCTTCGATCGAGCGCGAGCATCACGCCCTGCTCGCCGAGATCGACGCGCGCCATCGCGACTTCTCGCGCCTCGACGAGCGGTTGCACCGGCTGATCCTCGATGCCTCGCGCAACCGCTTCATCCGCGATTTCTACGACGTGATCTCGATCATCTTCCACTATCATTACCAGTGGGACAAATCGGACGAGAAGGAGCGCCACCGCGTCGCCCTGGGCGAGCATCTGGACTACATCGCCGCCCTGCGCTCGCGCGACCTGCGCCAGATCGACCAGACCTGCCGGGCGCATCTGCGCACCGCGCGGGCGACCCTGCTGCGCTCGATCGCCGTCGGCCCGCTCGGCGGTGTGCCGGCGCGGGGGCAGGAGGCGGAGGGTGCCGTGGTGTTCCCGACTGCCGGGTGATGGTTCGGCGTCGCGGGGTGGGCCGGACCACTCGCCTCTCGATCGGTCTCGGATGTCAGAGCCTGTTCGGCCCTCTCGACCGTTTTCACACCCTCCTCGTCATTCCGGGCCGCGAAAGCGGAGCCCGGAATGACGGGATGGTTTTGAGATCCGTATCAATCAATCAGATGTGGTATGAGATAATATCAAATGTCGTTGGCGGATCGACGTGGCGGCCGTGGAAAACGACATTGCGATATCGCAATCAAAAGTCAGTCGTCCCAACAAATCCGGTATCGTCGTCCTGCGCAGCCGATCCCCGTGAGTCGCTGCGTCCGTAGGTAAGGCTTCGTTCACCCTGTTGCGCGAAGAAGAGAGCGGCCGTTCGCAGGTCCTCGCCAGGAAGGCGCCCCCTACCCTTCGGAGATCAGATGCCGGTGCGGCGCGCGAGGTTGGAGAGGCTGGGCTGCGGCATCATGGCGAGCCTGGCGATCCTGGCGGGCTCGGCCGGCGCGGCCCGGGCGCAGAGCCTCGAGGAGGCCTCGGCCGCGGCGCTCGACGCGAGCTTCGTGCTGCGGGCCGAGCGGGCGCGCCAGGATGGGGCCGAGGAGCGCCTGCGCGGCGCCATCGATGCCTTCATGCCCACCGTCGCCTTCACGGCCGACCGGCCGCTGCGGAGCCGCATCACCTATTCGCCGGAAGCCGCGCCGCCTACGGTCGGGCTCGACGCGACGCCGCGGCGGTCGCCGACGGTGGTCGGTCTCACCGCGAACCTGCCGCTCTTCGACGGGTTCCAGCGCTGGAACGGCTACCAGACGGCGCGGACGCTGGCCGAATCGGGCCGTCTGCTGCTGATCGGCCGGCGCCAGCAGGTGCTGCTCGACACTGCCATCGCCTACATCGCGGTGCTGCGCGACACTCGGATCCTGGCGGCCCGCGACGCGCAGCTCGTGGCGATCCAGCGCATCGCCGCCTTCACCGACAAGCAGTTCGAGCTCAACGACGCCACCCGCACCGACGTGGCGCTCGCCCGCTCGCGGGTGCAGGAGGCCGAGGCCCTGCGGATTCGCGCCCAGGCCGACCTCACCGCGTCCCGGCTCGAGTTCACCCGGCTGACCCGGATGGCGCCGGAGCGGATGCTGCCGCCGCGCCTGCCCGACCGGCTGCCGCGCAGCGCCGACGCCTATGCCGAACTGGTGCGGACGGCCAATCCGGACATCGCCGCATCCCAGCTCGAGGCGGAGGCCGCGGGATATCAGGCCAAGGCCGCGGTCGCCGACCTCCTGCCGAGGGTCAACCTGCAATTCTCGAAGATCGCCCAGGTCGGCTACAGCCCGGTCCTCGACCGGATCACCGACACCACCACCCGGGTGGTCGCGACCGTGCCGATCTACACGCCGGGCAGCCTGCCGCGAATCGGCGAGGCCTCGGCGGTGGCGCGCCAGCGCGGCTACGAGGCGCAGGACAAGGAACTCGCGACGCTCACCTCGGCCCGCATCGCCTTCGCGCGCCGGCAGGCTACCGCCGAGCAATACACCCAGCTTGTTGCCCGCATCCGCGAGCTGCGCGAGACGATGCGGGGCTTCGGGATCGAGCGGGCGGCGGGGTTTCGCACCGTCCTCGATGAATTGAACATCCGCGGCGAACTCGCCAATGCCGAGGTGGCGGCGGAGATCGTCTTGAACGAGCGCGATGGGCAGGCGCTGCAACTGGCGGCGGCCGCGGCTCTGCTGGATACTGCGCCTGGCGGGCCGGCTGCCCGGCGATTCGAGTCGGTCGCGCCCCCGTCGTCGCCGCCCCTGCGCCGCTCGCTCGCGGCGGTGCCGGTCGAGAAGGCTCCGGCCCTGCGCGGCAGCGCGACGCCTGCCGCGAGGCGATTCCCGGCACCGATCCTGCGGGTGTCGCGGTCTGAAGAGCCTCGATAGGAATTGACGCTGCTGTCTCATCCCAACGGGTTCGACCGTGCGAAGGGCTGCCGAGGATGGCCGGCATCGCCATCATCGTGGTCGCATCGCCGTTCCTCAGCGACCGCTCCGGCCGAGCATCGCGCCGATCTTCGGCGCGATGCGCTGCGCGACCATGCCGTAGCCCTCGGCCGTGAGATGCTGACCGTCCGGTTGCCGCGCGCTGGCGGGAATGCCGGCGGAGAACTGACCGAGGAAAATGGCGTGATGCCGCATGGCCGCCTCGCGCGCGGCGCCTCCGAGCCCGTTGAAAACGGCGACCGCGATGCCGCGTGCCTGCAATTGCGTGATCACGGCGTCGAGATTGGCCGCCGATTGCCCTGGATCGACGATACGACCGCCTTGCCGCCGCCCACCCCGACCGTCGTTGCTACCCGGCTGTAGGATGACCAGCCGCGTCCCGTCCGGCACGCTCGAGCCAAGACGGTTTAGCATGCCTTCGGAGGTATCTCCGCTCACACCCGCATTGATGACCGATACATCGAGACCCTTCGCGCGCAGGATCTGTTCCAGCTGGGCGGGATAGGCTTCTGCCGTGGAGAGCTTCATCCCCTCCGTGTTGCTGGCGCCGAGCGCCACGATGGTTGCCGAGGCGGCACGCGCACTTTCCGATGCGATCGGCAGTGTCGCCAACCAAGCTAGTACTGGCAAAATCAAGATGCGGCCAGTTCTGGGCTCGGGCATGGGGCGCTCCTGTCGAACGGAAAGTCGGTCGGTTGTTCGGCCGCCACCCTATGGTGATTTTCGAAGGAAGTGTAGCCTGTGGCTGCGGCCGATCGAAACTCAGCCTTCCCCAGTCCCGAACTCCGGTCTCTGCGGTCTCCAACGACGATGGGGGGCGAGGCACCGTCGAGCGGGCAAGACAGGCATCCGCCTGCCTCCTCACGCCGCCTCCGTCTCCGGCGCCCCCGGCTGTGCCGGCGGGCGCGGATCCTCGGTGAGACGCCCGTTCTCGATCCGAAAAACCCGATCGACCTGGTCGAGCAGGCGCTCGCTGTGGGTGATGAACACCTTGGCGGCCTTCACGCCCTTCAGGCTCTCGACGAGGGCGACTTCCGTCGCCGGGTCGAGATTCGCCGTCACCTCGTCGAGGAGCATCAGCCGCGGCCGGCGGCAGATGGCCCGCGCCAGCAGCAGGCGGCGGCGCTGGCCGGTGGAGAGCACGCTGCCCTCCTCCGAGACGTGGGTGGCGTAGCCCTGCGGCAGCCGCTCGATCTCCTCGCGCAGAGCGACCCGGGTCAGGGCCGCCTCCATCTCGGCATGGGATACGGCGGGATCGAACAGCGACAGGTTGTCGGCCACCGTGCCGGCGAAGAGGCCATCGTCGGCGAAGACGACGCCGAGATTGGCGCGGTACTCGCGCTTGCCGAACTGGCCGATCGGCGCCCCGTCGATGGTGACCGTGCCGGCGGCGGGCTCGGTGAGGCTCGCCAGGATGCGCATCAAGGACGACTTGCCGGATCCGGAGGCGCCGACGATCGCGATCGTCTCGCAGCGGCCGACATCGATGGTCAGCGAGGCGCCGGTCAGGATCGGTTCGTCGCCGCGGCCGAAGCGGATGGTGACGTTCTCGACCTTCACCTCCTTGCGGATCGCCCGATGGAAGGTCGCCTCGTGCAGGCCCTCCTCGGGTGCCTGGCCGATTACGTCGTCGAGGCGGGCGACATGGACCTTGAGGGCGGCGAGCTGGAGCAGGCTGGTCGTCAGGTGGTTGACGCGGTCGAAGAAGTCGGTGCGCAACGCGATGAAGGCGTAGAGCGTGCCGATCGTCAGCGTATTCTTGATGACGCCGGTGATGCCGAGATAGAGCGTTGCCACGGTGCTGATCGCGATGACGACGTGCATCAGGAACTCGGCGTCGAGCCCGGCCTTCTTGGCCCGGAAATCGAGATTGGCGAAGCGCGCGAAGCTCTCGAACCAGTTCATGGCGAAGAGCTCGGTGCTGTTATGCGCCTTCAGGCTGCCGATGCGCTGGAGCCCGTCGATCAGGCTCGCCTGCTCCTGCGAGCGCGCCTCGAGCGAGCCCGCGGTGGCGCGGTTCAGCGTCGGGAAGGTGACGAAGCGCATCGCCAGCACGGCGGCCAGCGTCGCGAGCACGATCGACGCCATGGCGGGCGAGTAATAATACATCAGCCCGACGAGCAGGAACGACGTGCCGATATCGGCAAACGACGTGACCAGGCCCCCGACCATGAAGTTGCGGATCGTGTCGATCGACTGGATGCGGGTGACGAAATCGCCCGGATGGCGCAGCTCGAAATAGCTCAGCGGCAGGCGCAGCGCGTGGCCGACGACGTTGCGGGTGAACTGGAGCTGGAGCAGCGTCGAGGCGCGGAGCGCGATGTAGCCGCGCAGCCACTGCCCGAACGCCTCGAACAGCATCATCAGCACGAGGCCGACGGCCAGCATCTGCATCAGGTCGAGATCGACCTGCGGGATCACCACGTCCAGCGCGATCTGCAGCAGCACCGGTGTGGTGAGGCCGAGAAGCGAGATCGCCACCGAGACCAGCGTGATCTGCCACACCGTGCCGCCCAAGCCCCGGGCGCTGCGCAGGATGTCGAACAGCTTGAGCCGGTCGCCGACCTTGATCGCCCGGAAGTCGAGCCGGGGCGCGAATTCGAGGACGATGCCGCCGAACAGGCGCTCCATGTCGGCCCGCTCGTAGATGCGCAGGCCGAATTCCGGGTCCTGGATGTGGTATTTTCCGCGGGAGATCTTCTCCAGCACCACGAAGTGGTTGCCGCGCCAGTGCAGGATCGCCGGCAGCGCCACCTGCTCCAGCTCGGTCACGCCGTCGAGGGCGTAGCCGCTGGCGTCGAGGTCGAGGCTGTCGGCGAGCTGCACGATGCTGGCGAGCGTCATGCCGTTGCGCGAGAGCGGGAACAGCGCGCGTAAGTAGGCGAGGTCGATGTCGTGGCGGTGGTAGTTCGCCACCATCGCGAGCGCGGCGAGCCCGCACTCGTTGGCCTCGTTCTGGAGGATCGAGCGCACCCGGCGCTTGGGCGCGAGCGCGCGCTTGAGCCAGTCGGTCATCGGATCATCCTCTCCCGCGCATCGCCCGGATCGGATCGAGCATCCAGTCGATCAGGCGGCGGCGCTCGACCACGATGTCGGCCGAGAGCGTCGAGCCGATGCGGATCGGCTCGTCGATCCCGTAGGCGCGCATGGTGCGCGAATCGGGCCGCACCTCGACCCGGTAGACGGATTGGCGCGCGGCCGCCGCCCCCGCCGCGTCGCTCGTGCCGTCGTCGGCCGAGGCCAGCATCGGGTTGCGGAGCGGCGTGCCGGAGATCACCGTGATCGTCCCCTTGGCGATGCCGAAGGTCTTGAACGGGAAGGCGTCGTATTTCAGCACGACCTCCTGGCCGACCTTGGCGAGCCCGATGGCGCGGGCCGGCACCTCCAGCACCACCAGTGGATCGGCCCGGGTGTCGCCGAGGATCGCCACGACCTGGTCGGCGGTGACCGAATCACCCGGCTGGACGTAGAGGCCGGCGACCTGGCCGTCGGTCGGCGCCACCACGTCGATGCGCGACTGGGCGCCGAGCGCGGTGATCTGCGCCTCGATCGCGCTCAGCTCGTTGCGGGTGGTGGCGAGCTGGGCCGCCTTCTCGGTGTCGCCGGTGCGCTGCGCCCGCAGGCGCTCGGAGGTGCTCTGCCGCAGCTCGGCCCGGCGGGCGCGCAGCTCGGCGATCTGGCGGGCATAGTCGAGGGCGGCGCGTCGCTGGCCGTTGAGGGTCTCGCGGGTGGCGTAGCCCTGTTTCATGTAGGCCTCGACGCGGGAGACCATCTCCTCCTGCTGCGCCAGTCCCTCCTTGAGGGTGCGCTCCTGCTCGTCGAGGGCGCGCAGGACCGCCGTGACGTTGCGCTCCGTCTCGGCGCGGTCGCCGCGGGTGGAATCGAGATAGACCGAGAGGCGCGCCTCCTCGGCGACGAGCCCGGTGCGCCGTTCCTGGAGGCTGCGCAAAGTCGCCCCGACGGTCGAGACGCCGCCGGTCGTCTGCTCGCGCAGCTGCACCTGCATCAGGCGCTCGCCGCGCTTGACCGTGTCACCCTGCTTGACGGCGATGTCCCGGACGATGCCGGCGGCCTGGGCGTCGAGGCGGGTGAGGCCCGAGGCCGCCGAGACGTAGCCGCGGACCGATTCGGAGCGGGCGAGCCGGCCGAGGAACAGGCTGGCGACGATCACCACGATGATCGCGCCGAAGAACCACGCCATCCAGACGCTGCCGCGGTCGTGCTGCAGGTGGACGGTGCCGGTGAGCCGCCGACGCTGGAAACTGGCCTCCGCGGGGGAGGCGCCGCGGGTTCGCTCATCGACCATCCGCTCGCGAGACCTCACGCCGCGAGGGTCTGCGGCGCCTCCCCGCCTGCCGGAGAGTTGTCCTGCACGTTGGCGGAGGATGGTAAATAATCGGCGAGCATCGGCCACAGGTGCCACTGCTCGGGCCTGCCCGCGATGGCGGCCTGGATGTGCCGGCGCATGATGCCGGCCACCTGCGCCCGCTCCTCGGGCGCGTTCCCGCGCACCTCGAAGGGCTGGCCGAGGCCGACCGTGTCGCCGTGGTCGTCCATGGTGGTGGCGACCGGCACCACGGTCGCGCCGGTGAGCCGGGCCAGGGTGTCGGTGCCGAAGGCGAAGCGGAACGGCAGGCCGAACATCGGCATCTCGGCCGGCGCGCCGTAGGATGGGTCGAGGTCGCAGAACACCACGACCACCGCGCCCTTCTGGGCGAAGCGCACCGCGGACAGGAAGTCGGACCGCTCGCCGACGGTGAGGAAGCGCACGTCGACGTCGACCTCGCGCAGGCGCTCGATGACCTCGGTCTCCATCGCCATGTCGTCGCGCTGGCGCAGGATCAGCATCGGCCGACCGGGGAAGTAGCGCAGCATCAGGGCGGCGAGGCCGAGCACGTAGGCGCCCATGTGGAGCGGCGCCAGGATCACCGGCCGGCCGGCGGCGGCGACCCGCTCCATTACCGCCGGGTCGGAGACCGTCACCCGGTCGATGTCGCGCTGGATGGCGGCGATCGGGCGCTTGTGCAGGGCGCACCACTCGATCTCGGCGGCGACGTCGTGGTGGACGGCCTCGCGCGACAGGCGCAACGCCTCCCGGCGCGGCAGGCGCAGCACGCTCTCGAAGGTCGCGGCGAAGCCGTCGCCCTTGTCCCGGCCGAGCAGGCGGCGGCTCGCCACCAGGGCGCGCAGGGCGCGCCGGCGCCAGGCCAGCGGCAGGCTGGCCAGGCGGGCATAGGTCCAGGGAATGTGCGGGGCGTTGCTCATCGGAACTTTCGTCCTTGGAACTCTGTCCTTTTGGGGAAACGACCCCGCACGGGTCCGGTGTCAGTGGCTCAGCACTTCTTGGACTTGGTGCTGCCGCAGGACGGGGCCGGGGGGCACGGGGGCGGCGGGCAGGCCGGGGGGCAGCAGACCGGGGCGCAGAGGGTGCCGCCGGCGACGGTGCCAAGGGTGGCGAGGTTCAGCTTCTTCATGGTGTCTCTCCTGTCGGTTCGGCGTCGTTGGTCGAGGTCAGGCTGCCGCTTGCGCGATCAGCACTTCTTGGACTTAGCACTGCCGCAGGTCGGGGCCGGCGGGCAGGCCGGGACGCAAACCGAGACGGAGATGCCGGCGCAGAGGGTGCCGCCAGCGACGGTGCCGAGGGTCTTGGTGTCGAGCTTCTTCATGGTGTCTCTCCTGTCGGTTCGTTGTGTCGTCGAGATCAGGCTGTCGCTTGCGCGATCAGCACTTCTTGGACTTGCTGCTGCCGCAGGACGGGGCCGGGGGGCACGGGGGCGGCGGGCAGGCCGGGGGCAGCAGACCGGGGCGCAGATCGTGCCGCCGGCGACGGTGCCGAGGGTGGCGAGGTTCAGCTTCTTCATGATGTCTCTCCTGTCGGGTCGGCGTCGTTGGTCGAGGTCAGGCTGTCGCTTGCGCGATCAGCACTTCTTGGACTTAGCACTGCCGCAGGTCGGGGCCGGCGGGCAGGCCGGGACGCAAACCGAGACGGAGATGCCGGCGCAGAGGGTGCCGCCAGCGACGGTGCCAAGGGTCTTGGTGTCGAGCTTCTTCATGATGTCTCTCCTGTTCGGTTCGTGGTGTCGTCGAGATCAGGCTGTCGCTTGCGCGATCAGCACTTCTTGGACTTGGCGCTGCCGCAGGACGGGGCCGGGGGGCACGGGGGCGGGGGGCAGGCCGGGGGGCAGCAGACGGGCGCGCAGATGGTGCCGCCGGCGATGCTGCCGAGGGTCTTCAGGTCGAGGGTCTTCATCGGGGCTGTCCTCAAGTTCGGGGCTGGTCTCTCGCCCCGTCCGCAGTCTTGGGATGCCAGATGTTTCAAAACGTGTCGAGATAGGCGGATGAACACTTAGCGCAGTGTTAACCAAAGCGATTCCCGAAAACGGATCAGCGACAAGATCTTACGCAGCGGCCCGCGAAACTGCGTAAGTAATTTCGCTGGGGAAGGCCTGTGCATAGCGGGCCCGCTCACGCAATCGCACCGGGTCGATGGAACGATCCGATCGCCGGTCGATGCTCCCCGAGAGTGTTCGCCTGAGAAAAGCCGCCCCGAAAGATAATTGTGCCCCGCCCCATCACTCCCCGTGTGCCGGGGGAACCGGAGATCATCACGGCGGCGATTGTCGAACCCGGACGGCGTGCGCGAGCGGCACTGCGTGGTGTGCTCCGCGGGCAATAGAGGGCAAGTCCAGGGGGACGCGGCCGTAGACCAGCGGACTCCTCCGATTTGCACCGCAGCCCGGCCTTCTGCTCAGGCGGCGCGGCGCGGCGGGGCCGCCCGCATCAGCATGCCGAACAGGTCGCGCGGGTCGTCCGGATCGGCGAGGAGGTCGAGGTCGTCGTAATGAGGGTGCTCGGCCAGGAGATCGCGGACGGTGCGCAGGGCCGAAAAATCCTCGATTGCGAAGCCGACCGAGTCGAACACCGTGACCTGGCGCGCATCCGTCCGCCCGGGCGCCAGCCCGGCGAAGACCCGCCACACTTCGGTGACCGGATGGTCCGGCGCCAGTTGCTGGATCTCGCCCTCGATGCGGGTCTGCGGCTCGTATTCGACGAACAGGGCGGCGCGGGCCAGCACCTCCGGCGCCAGCTCGGTCTTGCCCGGGCAGTCGCCGCCGACGGCGTTGACGTGCATCCCCTCCCCGACCAGGTTGTCGCCGAGGATCACGGCGTTGCGCTTGTCCGCCGTCGCCGTGGTGACGATGTCGGCGCCGCGGACCGCCTCCTCGGCGCTGGTGCAGGCCGTGAGGTCGAAGCCGAATGCCGAGAGGTTGCGCAGGCATTTGGCGGTCGCCGCCGCGTCGATGTCGTGGAGGCGCAGGCGATCGACCCCGAGGAGCGCCCGGAAGGCCAGGGCCTGGAACTCGGCCTGGGCGCCGTTGCCGATCAGCGCCATGGTGCGTGACCCGGGGCGTGCGAGGACGCGCGCGGCGAGCGCCGAGGTGGCGGCGGTGCGCAGGGCCGTCAGCAGGGTCATCTCGGTGACGAGCACCGGATAGCCGTTGCCGACATCGGCCAGAACGCCGAAGGCGGTGACGGTCTGGCGCCCGCCGGCGGCGTTCTTCGGATGGCCGTTGACGTACTTGAAGCCGTAGGTCTGGCCGTCGCTGGTCGGCATCAGCTCGATGACGCCATCGGAACTGTGGGCGGCGATCCGGGGCGTCTTCTGGAAGGCGTCCCACCGCGAAAAATCCTCCGCGATGGCGTCGGCGAGGCGGACCAGCATCGCCTCGATCCCGACCGCGTGGACGAGGCGCATCATGTTGTCGACGCTGACGAAGGGGACGATGTTGAGGGCTGGCATCGCAGTAAATCCCGCAAAGGTGGTGGCCGGTCTTGCGACAGGGTTTTGCAGCAAAACCAAAGACCTGGAGAGCTTCGCAATTGCAACGCGATCGTGAAGCTCTCTAGAAGCTCCGCGTCGGCCGGTCGAGGATGCGGCGGCCGAACAGGCTGGCGGCGAGGTCCGTCATCAGCAGGGCGGTGCGGCCGCGATCGTCGAGGAAGGGGTTCAGCTCGACGAGGTCGAGGCTGCGCACCAGCCCGGAATCGTGCAGCAGCTCCATGATCAGGTGGGCCTCCCGGAAGGTGGCCCCGCCCGGCACCGTGGTGCCGACGCCCGGCGCGATCCCAGGATCGAGGAAATCGACGTCGAGGCTGACATGGAGCAGGCCGTCGGCGCCCGCCACGGCGCGCAGGAAGTCGCGCAACGGCGCGACGATGCCGGTCTCGTCGATGTCGCGCATGTCGTGCACCCGCGTGCCGCTGTCGCGCAGGATCGCGCGCTCCGCCGGATCGACGCTGCGCAGGCCGATCATGCAGATGCGCGACGGATCGAGGGCGGCATGGAGGGGCGGGAAATACCCCTCGAAGCCCGGCCGTCCGGTGAGGTAGGCCAGCGGCACGCCGTGCAGGTTGCCGCTCACCGTGCTGTCGAGGGTGTGGAGGTCGGCATGGGCGTCGAGCCAGAGCACGAAGAGCGGCCGCCCCTCGTCCCTGGCGCGCAATCCCATGCCCGCCACGGTGCCGGCCGAGAGGCTGTGGTCGCCGCCGAGGAAGATCGGCCGCGCCTCGGCGCTGTGCGCGTAGGCGGCCGCGGTGAGCGCCCGCGTCCAGCCCGCCGTCTCGGCGAGGTGGTGGATCGCCCGGTTGGGATGGGCGGAGCTCGCGAAGGGCACGGGCACGACGGTGCCCGCATCCTCGACCGGGATGCCGAGGTCGCGGATCGCGCCGGCCAGGCCCGCCGCCCGGTAGGCGCTCGGCCCCATGTCGCAGCCGAGGCGGTCGGTGCCCGATTGCACCGGCGCGCCGACCAGGACGCATCGTTCAGGATGTCCGTCGACCACGCACACGCTCCCCTCGATCGCTTTCGATCGCGTCGATCGGCACCGATCGCGTCGATCGGCACCAGGGTAGCGAGCGGGCGTGTCACTCCGAATACGGGAACCTGGTCGATTTCTCAGGCCGAATGCGCAATCTGGCAGGCGGCGATGCGCAGAGTGTCGAAATGGATGACCTCGACCGGAACCTGATCACCCTGCTGCGGCACGATTGCCGGCGCCCGGTCTCGGACCTCGCCGCGCTCCTGAAGGTGTCGCGCGCCACCGTGCGGGCGCGGCTCGACCGGCTCGAGCGCGACGGCGAGATCATCGGCTATACGGTGGTCTTGCGGGCCGACAGCCAGCCGGCGGCGGTGCGGGCGATCACCCTGATCGCGGTCGAGGGGCGCAGGGCCGGCGACGTGATCGACGCCCTCAAGGGCTTTGCCGAGATCACCTCGGTCCACACGACGGTCGGTGCCTGGGACATCGTCGCGGAACTGTCCGCCGGCAGCCTGCCGGAACTGGACGACTTGCTGCGGCGGGTGCGCCTGGTGCCCGGCGTGACCACCTCGGAGACGCATCTGCTGCTGTCGACGCCGCGGAGCGCGCGGGCGCGGTTGTAGGACGATCCCGGATGGTCGAGAGCAGATGTCCGAAGTTCATCGGCTCCCACCCGCGACATCATCCTGAAAGCCTGTTTAAGCAGGATTTCTACCCAACATTTGAGGCAGACAGAATCATCCTACCCTCTAACCTCATCCTGAGGTGCGAACGAAGTGAGCCTCGAAGGAGGGCTCCAGGGATCGCGGAGGCTTCTGGAGCCCTCCTTCGAGGTCAGTCGATCTGCGATCGCGTGCGATCTCTGATCGCCAACACCTCAGGATGAGGTGGAAGGGTAGGATATATCCTGATCTTTCTCAGTTTTCGCCAAATCACGCTGCTCAAACAGGCTCTGAGGTGTCAGTCCATCAACGATGGACTGACCTCGAAGGAGGGCTCCAGAAGTCCCGGTGGTCCCTGGAGCCCTCCTTCGAGGCCAGTCGATTGTCAATCGACTGACACCTCATGATGAGGTCGCGGGTGGGAGCGAGACGAGCGTCAGGCCTGCTGTGTCACAACGCTCAGATCGGCCGCGGCAGCTTGCAGCTGTCGATGGCATTCAGCGCCTTGGCGCGGGCCGAATCGTTGAAGTAGCCGGTGGTGCGGTAGGCCGCGATCTCGGAGGCGTCGAGGGCGCGCAGGGTGGTCTTCGCGTAGCAGCCGCAGGGGCGCTCGAAGCTGGTCTCGGCGGCGTTCTGCATCCGGGCCTGGACCACCGCGCAGGAGCGGCGCACCCGCGCCTCGAGTTCCGAGGTCGGCGCGGTGCGCAGGGCCGGATCGGGCTGGTAGGCCTCGAACTGCGACGAGGACGCGCCGGCGAAGGCCGCGGTGGCACCGAACGTGAGGAGGCCGGCGGCGAGGAGGGTGCGGAGACGCATGGCAAAGAGGTCCGTTGGGCTGCTTGTCGTCAAGCTCGACCGTTGGACGCCGAAACTCCCCGCCCGCACAAGGGCGGGCGGGCCACACCGCGGCGATTAAAGGCCGCATTCGTGCGGCAGGGCCGCGATGGCGACCCGGTTGTCGTGGAAGGCCGCACCCCCGAACGGGGCGGCCGCGTCGGCGCCCGTCAGGGTGTTGATGCCGCGCCCGTCGGGATAGGCATCGTTGGGCCAGATCGATTCGGCGATCAGCACCCCGCGGCGCAGGCCCGGGAACAAAGTCGCCCGCAAGGTGACGGCACCGAGGGCGTTCGACAAGCGCACCCACGCCCCCTCGCCGATCCCGAGCGGGGCGGCATCCTCCGGGTGGATCATCACCGTCGGATGGCGTTCCTTGGCGAGCGAGGTCGGGGTCTCGGTGAAGCTCGAATTGAGGAAGTTGCGCGCCGGGCTGGTGGCGAGGCGGAAGGGATGCGCCTCCGTCGCGTTCATCAGCGGCGCTTCCCAATGATCGGGCAGCGGCGGCATCGCCGGTCCGCGCGGCCCGTCCTGCGCCACCGCCACCTTGCTCCAGTCGGGCCGGAAGCGGAAGCGCCGGTCGGGATAGGCGAAGCCGTCGAGGAAGTGGGCGCGCTCGAAGGCGGGCTGGATGTCGAGGAAGCCGTCGCCCTCCATCTCCGCCAGGCTGCCGCGGCGCGAGGCCTTGAGCGTCGCGTCGATCAGCTCGCGCGGGGTCATCGAGAACCCCGGATGCTCGGCGCCCAGCCGCTCGGCCAGAGCGACGATCACCTCGTGATTCGAGCGGCACAGCTCGGGCGGCTCGATGCGCTTGAGGCCGAGCTGGATGTGCTGCTGGCCGCCGCCGGTATAGAGGTCGTCGTGCTCCAGGAACATCGTGGCGGGCAGGACGAGGTCGGCCATGCGGGCGGTCTCGGTCATGAACTGCTCGTGGACGCAGACGAACAGGTCCTCGCGGGCAAAGCCCTGCTTCACCAGGTCCTGCTCGGGGGCGACCGACACCGGGTTGGTGTTCTGGATCAGCATCGCGGTCACCGGCGGGCCGTGGCGCAACGCCTCCGGATCGCCGGTGAGGACCCGGCCGATCTGCGACTGGTCGAGCATCCGGGTGCCGGGCCGGGCCGCGTCCAGCCCCTCGATCAGCCGCTTGTCGAGGCCGAACACCCCGCTGTTCGAGTGGAAGGCGCCGCCGCCGCGATGCTGCCAGGCCCCGGTCACCGCCGGGATGCAGAGCGCCGCGTGCATGTTGGCGGCACCGTTGCGGCTGCGGGCGAAGCCGTAGCCGAGGCGGAAGAAGGTGTTCTTCGTCCTCCCCACGAGATGGGCGAAACGCTCGATCTCCTCGACCGAGAGGCCGGTGATCGCGGCGGCCCAGGTGGGGTCGCGGGCCTCGAGATGCGCTTCCAGCTCCTCCGGGCAATCGGTGTAGCGTGCCATGTAGTCGCGATCGGCCAGCCCATCGCGAAACAGCACGTGCATCACCGCGCAGGCGAGCGCCCCGTCGGTCCCCGGCCGCAGCAGCAGGGCGAGGTCGGCCTGCTTCATGGTCGGGTTGTCGTAGATGTCGACGACGACGACCTTGGCACCGCGATTCTTGCGGGCGGCCTGGACGTGGGTCATCAGGTTGACCTGGGTATGCACCGGGTTGGTGCCCCAGATCACCACGCAGTCGCTCTCGGCGATCTCGCGCGGATCGACCCCGGCGAGGCGGCCGGTGCCGGCGATGTAGCCCGACCAGGCGAGCGTGGTGCAGATGGTCGAGAACTGGCCGGAATAGCCCTTGGCGTGGCGCAGGCGGTTGATGCCGTCGCGCATCACCAGCCCCATCGTGCCGGCGTAATAATACGGCCAGACGGCTTGCGGCCCGTGCGCGGCCTCGGCCTTGCGGAATTCCTCCGCGACCCGGTTGAGGGCCTCGTCCCAGCCGATGGCGGCGAACTCGCCCGAACCTTTGGGCCCGGTGCGGATGAGCGGCCGGGTCAGCCGGTCGGGATGGTGGATGCGCTCGGCGTAGCGGGCGACCTTGGCGCAGACGACGCCCGCCGTGTAGCTGTGGCGCGGGTTGCCGCGCACCCGGCCGATCGTGGCGCCGTCGATCACCTCGACCTCGAGGGCGCAGACCGACGGGCAGTCGTGCGGGCAGGTGGAGGTCGTCCGCTCGATCCGTGGCTGCGCCGTCACCGCTCGCTCTCCCTCGAACAAAAAAGGCCCCCGCCTCGCGGCGGGGGCCCTCACCCTATCGGCGATTTCCCATCGGGGAAACCGTCAGCCGACGATGTCCTTGTCGTCGAAGAACTGCTTGATCTCGATGCCGGCGTTCTCGAGGCTGTCGGAGCCGTGGACGGTGTTCTCGCCGACCGACTTCGCGAACTTCTGGCGGATGGTGCCCTCGGCGGCCTGGGCCGGGTTGGTGGCACCCATCACCTCACGGTACTTCGCGACGGCGTTTTCGCCCTCGAGCACCTGGACCACGACCGGGCCCGAGGTCATGAACTCGACGAGCTCGCCGTAGAACGGACGCTCGGCATGGACCTCGTAGAACTTCTTGGCCTGGGCGTCCGACATGCGGATGCGGCGCTGGGCGACGATGCGCAGGCCGGCCTCCTCGATCACGGCGTTGACCGCGCCGGTGAGGTTGCGGGCGGTGGCGTCGGGCTTCAGGATGGAGAAGGTGCGCTCGGTGGCCATGGGGACGTCCGTTCGAAGAAAAGCGGTGGCGTGGGCGGTGGGGTGCCGCGCGGGACCGGACCCGTCAGGATGAAGCCTTGCAGGTCCGGCAGCACCGGGCGCGAGCGCCCGCGCGCCGGGTCCATGAGCGGACGTCCGGCGCCGGGCTTATAGCCGTGGGCTTGGCGCCCCTCAAGCACGCAAAGGACGGGCGGCCCCCCCGCCGGCGCGATCATGGCTGCGGCTTTGCCGCAACGCGGTCGAAAAATCGCCCCAAAGATTGGGCTTTCTGTCTTCAACGTGACCTTTCGGCCACGCTGCCCGGTCCGGCCGCGGCGGCGTCCCTCGCCTCTTCCGCCGCCCGCTTCCCTGCATGGGCTTTGCGTGACGCGGACAGCCAGGAGCTTCCTGCATGCGTTCGATCCTGATCCCGACCTTCGCCGCCGCCTCCCTGCTCTCGGCCGGCGTCACCGCCGCTTCGGCGGCCGGCGATCCCTCCGGGACCTGGCTCACCGAGGACGGCCGGGCCAAGATCAAGATCGAGAAATGCGGCCCCGGCGCCGCCCATGCCTGCGGCAAGGTGGTGTGGCTGAAGACGCCGCTGAACGACCAGGGCCAGCCGCGCACCGACATCAAGAATCCCGACCCGAAGAAGCGCAGCCGCCCGGTGATCGGCCTCACCCTGATGGACGGGCTGAAGCCCGAGGAGGGTGCTTTCAAGGGGCAGATCTACAATGCCGAGGAGGGCAAGGTCTACGACGTCTCGATCAGCCGCGAGAGCGCCAGCGAACTCGCGATCTCGGGCTGCATGCTGAAGATCCTGTGCGGCTCGCAGACCTGGACCAAGGCCCCGGACGAGTTCGCGCAGGTCACGCCGGTCTCGGCCCATGCCGCACCGGCGCCCGCGAAGGCGAAGCCTGCCGCGGCCAAGCCCGCTGCGAACTGAGCCTCACCCGCGCGAGCCCGGAGCCTCCTCCGGGTCCGGCTTGAGCCGGAAGCCGCGCTGCACGCCCGGGCGGGCCTTCATCCGTTCGAGCCAGGCGGCGACGTTCGGGAACGCGGCGATGTCCTGGCCCTGGCGCTCCCACATCTTGGCCCAGGGCAGGATCGCGATGTCGGCGATGGTGTAGTCGTCGCCGGCGACGTGGGCGTGGCGCCCGAGCTGGGCGTCGAGCGTGGCGTAGAGTTTCGTCGTCGCGGCTGTGAACCGCTCGACCGCGTACGGAATCTTCTCCGAGGCGTAGATGCGGAAATGGTGGGTCTGGCCCAGGGTCGGCCCGAAATTCGCCGCCTGCCAGAACAGCCAGATGTCGACCGCGATCCGGGCCCGCTCCTCGCCGGGGTAGAACAGCCCGGTCTTGCGGCCGAGATATTGCAGGATGGCGTTCGATTCGAACACCGTGATCGGTTCGCCCCCGGGCCCATCCGGATCGACGATGACCGGGATCTTGCCGTGCGGCGACACGGCCAGGAAATCGGGAGCGGTTTGCGCGCCCTTGCCGATGTTGATCGGCACCATGCGGTACGCCAGCCCGCATTCCTCGAGCATGATCGAGGCTTTCCAGCCGTTCGGCGTCGTCCAGTAATAGAGGTCGATCGGCGTCGTCGTCACGGCCGACATGCGGCTGGTCCTTCTCGCACGGCGGGGACGGGTCGCGTCCGTCGCGCATCGGGCTTCCCCGGCAGGTAAACAGGGCCGGGCCTGCCCTGTACAGGGTGAAGGTTGTCTCAACCGACGATCTCGTGCCGGTCGTGCACCGGTGTCGCGGGGGCGAGCCTGCCCGGAGGCCTCGTCCGGCCGGATCTCCGTTCCCGGCACCCGGCTCGTGCCCCTTGCCCCTACGTCAGCCTGTGGCAGTCTCGCGGCCGAGCCGGCCGATCCCGGCGGCTTTCTTCCCGCGAGCCCGCCTCATGTCGTCTCCCCTCCTCCGCGCCGTCCTGGTGGCCCTGCTGGTCGCCGCGCCCGCTGCCTCGTTCGGCCAGGGCGCCGCACCGGCCCCCGAACTCGCGCCGCGCCGGGACCCCGGCCCGCGCGGCCTCGCCGCGCGCGAGCGCCAGCGCAAATGCGGCGCCGAGTGGCGCGCCCTGACCCCGGCCGACAAGGCGGCGCAGGGGCCGCGCTGGCCGCAATATTACAGCCGATGCGTCCGCCGCCTGAAGGAGCAGCGCGCCTGACGGCAGCCGGCGCGGTCCCGGATCGGCGGCGATGCCCCCGTCGCCCGGAGGCCGGCGTGCCGTGATGCCGCTGCGCCGCGTCTGCTTTTGCCGAACCTGCACGCCGCAAATTTTTATTTCGACGATGGTACCGATTCGAGGTCTGACAGTTGAAATCGACTTCGGATGCTGGTACGACAAGACATCCTGAGTTTCGAGACCCAGGGCACCTGCAAGGCGCACTCCCCGAGTGCGCCTTTTTTCTTGTTTTTGTGCTGCAGGCACGAAAAAGGGGCCCCGGCTTGCGCCGGGACCCCCGATCGTTCGACTTTGATGGTCTTAGAAGTCGCGCTGGACGCGCATGCGGATCTGGAACGTGTCCGTGGCGTTGGTGGTCGGCAGGACGCCGCCGCCGGCGACGACCGGCTGGCCGTTCACGACACCCACGACGTTCTGGCCGCCGAAGCCCGGAGCCTTGTTCTGGTCGATGACCCGGCCGCTCTGCAGGGCGAGGCGGGCGTAGTTGCCCTCGATACCGATGTCGAGGTCACGCACCGGCGACCAGATCAGGCTGGCGCCCGCAACGATCTGGTTGGTGTCGCGCAGCTGGTTCGTGAAGCCGAAGCCGGCCGCGAACGGGCTCGGCAGCGGGCCGGTGGAGAAGCCGGCGAGCGTGTTCACGATGCCGAGATCGGCGCGGCTGGTCTTGCCGTAGGACATCTCGCCGTAGCTGCCGAACACGGCCGAACGCCACTCGGGGGTCCAGTAGTGCAGGTAGGCCGCGGTGACGGTCCAGGACTTGGACAGGTCCATCTTGCCGCTGATCGGGTCGACCACCGCGTCGACGAGCGAGGTGCCGAACGTCGTGCCGCTGGCGAGCGTCGCGAAGTTGGTGTAGCCGCCGAGCCAGGAGTTGTAGCCGGTGTAGCGGATGGCGCCCTCGCCGTAGGAGCCCTGCAGGTACAGCAGGTCGCCCGGGGAGACGAACGGCATGTTGACCTTCACGCCGCCCTGAACCGCCCAGCCGTACTCGGTGGTCGGACGGGGAGCGACGGCGCCGACGGTCGAGACGCCGGCGATGCTGCGAATGGTGCCCGACGCATTGCCGGCGTTGATCTCATGCACGGCGGCCGAGATCTGAGCCGAACCCCAGGCGGCGTCGTAGCGCAGCGCGCCGACGAAGTCGGGCAGGCGGTTGCGCTGGATGACGTCGTAGTCGGCGATGATCGGTTGGCCGAAGGCGTTGGTGCCGATGACCGGCGTGAAGTTGCCGGCGCCCGGCTGGAACACCTGGAAGCCCGTGAAGGTCGAGCCGCCGCTGGCGCTGCCGTAGATCGGGGTCTTGCGCAGCAGCGGGTCTTCCATCGACAGGGTCGCCGAGAAGCCCTGACCGAAGGTCGCCGTGTAGGCGAGCAGGTTGGTCGAGGAGATGTCGGAGCCGAGCGACGAGGCGACGAACTCGAGGTCGTGGGCGTAGAAGTCGAAGAACGAGGCCGCGCGACCGGCGGTGAAGCCGGCGAACTGGATGAACGCCTTGTCCAGGTTCACGCCGTTGGTGACGCGACCGAAGGTGTCGACGCCGAGGGCCGGGAAGCCGGTGCCGGCCAGACGCGCGGTACCGGAGGCGAGGAACGGACCGGTGCCGTAGGACAGGTCCATACGCACGAAGGCGCGCAGGGTGCCGTAGGCGGTCGACGTGCGGGCGTCGAGGTTCAGGCGGCCGAGGCCCTGGTAGCCGGTCAGGTCGCCGGCGCGGCTGTAAGCCTGCAGGTAGGTGGCCTGGAACCGGGCGCGGCCGGAGACGCGCAGGCAGGTATCGGTGCCCGGGATGTAGAAGAAGCCGGCGCCGTGCGTCGAGCAGACGCGGACGTACTCGACCGGAGCAGCCTTCTTGATCGGCAGATCGGCGGCCTGAGCGCCGGAAACGATGGTCAGGCCAGCGGCCGAACCGAGCAGAAGGCTCTTAACGAGCTTCATGGAGACCTCCAAGATTTCGGACCCGAAAGGGGTGAACGACTCTGTTCCGAAGACCTCTTCGGCCTCGAGACCATGTCCCTCTTATTCCCCCGAAGATTCGGCCGCCGCACCGGCTTGGCCGAACCGCACCCGACTTCATTCGGTGCGAGGGAACAATCTTTCATGACGTCGAGTTGATCAATCTCATCCAAGATCTAACAGGCGCCTTCGATCTCCTTGACGGGGGATTGTGGCAGAATCACCACATTGTGACTGCGTCACCTCTCAGTTTAATCTTTTGATCTAACAAAATACTCAAGCACTTACAGGCGGACAACAAACGGAAGCCTGAGTCAGCGGCATGCGCTAACAAAACAGAAACTCAGATCAGAATGCGATCTTGAACGAATATAATATTTTGTTAGAGCAAGACATTTTTCTCAATAAAAATCGCGATCATCAATAGAAAACGTTTCTAACGAGTTTCTGTTGGCATAAAGATCGGTGGCAGACGATGCTATGCTGATGCGATCCGGGCTTGCCCGTTCGGCGCCGCTGGGGCGGTCGGATGCATCGCATCCCGCCCTTGCCCGGCACGGCGGGCTCTTCGCGTCGGTCGGGATTCCCCGAAACGGGTGCGGGCGCTCTTCCACAGAGGATGGGCCGCGGCCGGCGGCCCGGGCGTACGGGCGACTGCCACGTCATGCCGACCGGACGCCGCGTCGGTCCGGATCGCGACGTCGTGCGCCGGGCCGGTCGCGGCCCGAGATCAGGTCCGCCGGTCCCGGTCCCCGTCGGGCGGCCCGGACCTCCCTGGCCCTCGGGCCCCGCCCGGGAGAGAGGCCCCGGCATCATGGCGTCCAGGTTCATCGTTCGGCGGCCTGTCTCGTCCGGAGCGGGCGCCGCCGAAGCCTGCCCCGGTGCCGTGATGCCCGCCCACCGCGGTCCCGTCGCGCTTGCCCGGCGACGCCCTCTTGCCGCCAGTTTCGAGTTGTTCTAATTAAAGGGAGATGGGGCCGGGCGACGGCCCGCAGACGGGAGAGACCACGATGGCGACCATCCAGGGCGCGGCCTGCAACAGCTGCCGCTATTTCGACGACCACAAGCTCAACGGTGCCGCCGCCACGGGCGACCAGGGCCTGTGCCGCTACAACCCCCCGGTGAGCCAGCCGGAGCCGCAGGGTCACGGCCTGTGGCCGGTCGTCGCCGGCCAGGATTGGTGCGGCCACTTCACCGCCGAGCAGACTGCCGCCGAGTGATCCGGGCGGGCGAGCCCAGGTCTCGCACGGGATCGCCCCGCCTTCTGAAGGTTTCGTCCCCCCTCTCCTGTCGGAGTGGGGGGGTTTCGTGTGCGCGCCGCATCGCCGAATGTTTCGTCCACCGGGACGGACGAAACACGATGCGTCTCGACTGCCGCGAATCGGCGCTCCGACGCAAAATCGCGGACATGCGCCGCGCCTATACCGCCCCCCGCAAGATCCCGGAGACAACGGGCGGCGCGGAGGCGAAGATGATCGTGGCGCGAGTGGTTCTGATGAGTGCGATGCTGACGGCCGGCCTCGTCGAGGCGACGAGGACGACGGCCCCCCTCCCGGCCGGGGAGGCGCGTCGGGAGATTCCGGCCGAGGCGCCCGTCCTCGCTCCCTCGGAAAGCCCCTTGGTCGTCTCCCCGGCGACCCCGGCCTCGGCGGCGCCCGCCGATCCCGCCTGCACCCAGGCGGCCTGGCCCTACCGTCCCGGTTCCTGCCTGCAGCCGGAGGGGGCCGAGCCGCGCCGGCCGGTGCGGATGATCGAGGAGCGGCGCCCCGCCGCGCCGGTCCGGATGCCGGGCCGGGTCTCGGTCGGCTGACGCGCGGACGATGCGACGAGGCCGCGGACCGCGAGACGATCATGCCGCATTTCAGCGCCGATCTCCTGGATGCCCTCCTGGAGGGCGACCCCGCGGAGCGGGAGGCCCTGCGCGCCCTGCTCGGTGGCGGGCCCGCAGGCGGCACCGGCGGCCCGCCGGCGCCCCTCCCCCGAGTGGTCCTCCCCGAGTGGCCCTCGCGGCTCCGCCGGATCAGGTCTCGCCGACGCGGCCGGCCGTCGCGGCGCGGGCGACGAAACGCCGTCCGGGCCCGGTCCCGTCCGCGCAGGGCCGGACGGTCCCGCGGCTGCCGATACCGGGCCGAGGCGCCGGTTCTCCCCCCGCGCTGGCAGACCTTGAGAAATAATGCATAGTCGGCACCCGCGGCGATACGGGACCACGATGCGGGTCGGCCACAAGATCTTCCTGGTCGGCGGTCTGCCGATCGCCATCGCGGCGCTGATCGCGCTCGCGGGCTGGCTCCTGCTCGCCCAGGCCGAGAAGGCTCGCGACGGTGCGGTGCTGGCCGGCGCGATCTACCGGACCCTGACCCTGTCGACGACGGTGCGCGACGAGTTCCTGGCCGCCCGGCCAGCCGAGCGCACCGACCATGCCGAGCGCTTCGCCCGCCTGACGGCGGAATCCGCCGGCTCCCTCGACGAGCTGCGCCGCTTCGCCCGCACCCCGGACCAGGCGGCCCGCATCGAGGCCGCCCGCGCGGCGCTCAAGGATTCGATCGAGCAGATGCAGGCCCTGGTGCGGATCACCCGGGAGAATGACGGGCTGATCGCCGAGATGGCCGCCCGGGCCGACGCCCTGGTGAGCCTCGCCGACCAGGCCCGCGACCGCCAGCGCGCCGCCAACACCGACCTCGTCGTCTCCCTCACCGGCAAGGCCCGGACCCTGCGCCAGGTCCGCGACGTGGTCGGCGCCGTCAACGAGCTGCGCGCCCTGGTGGCGGAATCGGAGATCGAGGCCCTGAAGGTGCGGGGCCCCGGCGCCGTGCCGGGCCCCTCTCCGTCCGTCGGCCCGCCTTCGTCGATGGTCCAGGTCCGCAACGCCGCCCGCGACCTCGCCGCGGCGCTGAAGGGCGACGGGCGCGAGCGCGAGGCCGAGGAACTCCTGATTCTCGCCGCCGCCTACGAGGCCTGGCGCGGATCCGAGGAGCCCCATCCCTTCGCGGCGGGCGGCACGGTCGCGGACCGCGCACCGCTGCCGTCCCCGGTCAACGTCCTCGACGAGTGGTGCGAGCGGGTCCTCAAGATCGATGGCTCGGCCCAGCGCGCCCTGCACGAGGAGGTCACGCAGCTCCTCTCCTACGCGGTCCAGGCCAACGAGACCGAGCAGGCGACCCAGAACATCGCGCTCGAGACCCTCAAGCTCGGCCAGCGCACCGCCGAGGCCCTGCGCCGGCGCGACGTCCCGGCGGCGGCCGCGATGCTGGAGGACGGCAGGACCCTGTCCGAGACCGCCGCGGCTCTGCCGATCTCGCCGCTGATCCAGGGCGAGATGATCGAGGCCATCGACGGCTGGCGCGAGCGCCTGGGCACCACGGTCGAGGGCCTGCGCCGGCAGAACGAGGGCATCGCCGCGATGGACGGCCTCGCCGCGGTGATCGGCGAGACCGCCCGCAGCCTTAACGAGGTCTTCATCGACGATGCCGACCGCCTCGGCACCTTCCTGCTGCGCCTGCTGCTGGTCGGCGCCGGGGCCGGCCTGGTGATCGGCTCGACGGTGGGCCTCGCGGCGGCGGCCTCGATCACCGCACCCCTGCGCCATCTCCAGCGCAGCATGCTGGCGCTCGCCGCCGATCCGACCCGGCGCGACGTCGGGGCCGCGGTCGGGCGCCGCCGCGACGAGCTCGGCGACATGGCCCGGGCCACCGCGATGTTCGTCGACGAGATCGGCCGGCGCGAGCGGGCGCTCCGGCGGGCCAAGGAAGAGGCGGACCGGACGCTGGCCGAACTGCGCCAGACCCAGTCCGACCTGATCCAGGCGGAGAAGCTCGCCTCGCTGGGCCAGCTCGTCGCCGGGGTGGCACACGAGATCAACACGCCGCTGGGCATCGCGCTCACCACCGCGACCCTGTTGCGCGACGAGGCGCGCGATTTCGGCGAGGTCGCGAAGACCGGCCAGCTCTCGCGCTCGCGCCTCTCCCACTTCGTCGGCCGGATGCAGGAGGGCTCGCACCTGCTCACCGCCAATCTCGGCCGGGCGGCGGATCTCGTCCACAGCTTCAAGCAGGTCGCGGTCGACCGGGTCAGCGACGAGCACCGCCGCTTCGCCCTGCGCGACTGGCTGGGCGAGCTGCTGCGCAGCCTCGGGCCGCTGCTGCGCCGGGGCGGGCACCGCCTCGACCTCGAGGCCGGCGACGAGATCGAGGTCGACACCCATCCCGGCGCGCTCGCCCAGGTCATCACCAACCTGGTCAAGAACGCGGTGGTGCATGCCTTCGCCGACGGGGTGCCGGGGCGCATCGTGGTCGCGGTCTTCCACGAGGCCGGATGGGTGCGCCTCGAGGTGCGCGACGACGGGCGCGGCATCGCGGCCGCCGACCGGGAGCGCATCTTCGACCCGTTCTTCACCACCGCCCGCCATCGCGGCAGCTCGGGCCTAGGCATGCACATCGTCTACAACCTGGTCACCGGGCAGCTCCAGGGCCGCATCGCGGTGGAGAGCCGCGAGGGCGGCGGCACCCTGGTGCGGGTCGAGTTCCCGGCCCGGCTCGCGCCGGCCGCACCCGTGCGGGCGGTGGCCGAGAGCCGCGTGGCGGCGCAATGAACGACGGTTCCGCCTACCCCTTGTCTGGACCGACGCCCGGCACGGCCGGGCGCCGCCGATGGAAGCGAGGATCGATGCCCGCTCGGAACCGACCGGTCGGAACACGGCGCCGGGCCGCAGGCGCGTGGCTCTCCACCGTCTCGGCCCTCGTCGCCGCCCTGTGGCTCGCCGCGTCGCCGGCCGCCGCCCGGACCCTGGTCTTCTGCTCCGAGGGCAATCCCGAATCGCTCAACCCGCAACTCGTCACCACGACGACCGGGATGGATGCGGCCTGGCCGGTCTTCGACACCCTGGTGGCGTTCGAGCCCGGCACCACCACGATCCGCCCGAGCCTCGCCGAATCCTGGACGATCTCGCCGGACGGGCGCGACTACACCTTCACGCTCCGCGCGAACGTCGCCTTCCACCGCAATGCCCGGTTCACCCCGACCCGGCCGCTCGCCGCCGAGGACGTGGTGTTCTCGATCACTCGGCAGTGGAAGCCGGACCATCCGTATCACCGGGTCTCGGGCGGCCAGTACGCATACTTCCGCGACCTCGGCCTGCCCGACCTGATCGAGGCGGTCGCGGCCCTGGATGCCCGCACGGTGCGCGTGCGGCTGCGGGAGGCCGACGCCACCTTCCTGCCCAACATCGCCATGGCGCTCGGGGCGATCCAGTCGGCGGAATACGCCGGAAGGCTCATGGTGGCCGGCGAGCCGGAGCGCCTCGACCGCGAGCCGATCGGCACCGGGCCGTTCAGCTTCGTGGCGTTCCAGCCCGACGTCGCCCTGCGCTACCGCGCCTTTCCGGATCACTGGGGCGGGCGCCCGCCGATCGACAGCCTGGTCTTCTCGATCACCCCCAACGCGGCGGTGCGGCTCGCCAAGGTCCGGGCCGGCGAGTGCCACCTGATGCCGTTCCCGAATCCGGCCGACCTCGACGCGATCCGGGCCGATCCGGCGCTGACCCTGATGCGCGAGGAGGAGCTGAATATCGGCTACCTCGCCCTCAACGTGACGAAGCCTCCCTTCGACGACCTGCGGGTGCGCCGCGCCGTCGCGATGGCGATCGACAAGGCGGCGATCGTCGAGGGGATCTACGGCCCCGGCGGCACGGCGGCCCGCTCGCCCCTGCCGCCGAACCTCTGGGGCCACGATCCGACGCTCCGGGACCCGCCCCTCGACCGGGTGGCAGCGCAGAAGCTGCTCGCCGAGGCGGGGTTTCCCGCGGGCTTCGAGGCGGAGCTCTGGTACCCGCCGGTGAGCCGGGCCTACAATCCCAACGGCCGGCGCGTGGCCGACCTGATCCAGGCCGACCTCGCCCGCATCGGCATCCGGCTGCGGCTCCTCACCGACGAATGGAGCGCCTACCGGGCCAAGATGCTGGCCGGCGTGCCGGCGATGGCCCTGTTCGGCTGGACCGCCGACAACGGCGACCCGGACAACTTCCTCGGCGTGCTGCTCGGCTGCGTGCCGGCCCGGCCCGGCGGCAGCAACGTCGCCCGCTGGTGCGACCCCGCCTTCGACACCCTGGTGACCCGGGCCCGGCGCCTGCCCGACCAGGAGGCCCGGGCCGCGCTCTACCGTCAGGCGCAAGGCATCTTCGCCCGCGAGGTGCCCTGGGTGCCGATCGCCCATTCGGCGGTGTTCGTGGTCGCCCGGCGCGAGGTGACCGGCTACCGCATGGACCCCCTCGGCCGGCACCTGTTCCGCGGCGTCGGCTTGAGCGGTCCGGATGCGCGCGGCGCCCCGGCGCCCCGGCCTCACGGGCCGGCCGGGACGGTGCCGTAGGCCTCGGCCATCTCACCGATCGCCGCGAGCTTGGCGTGATAGGCCGACCAGTCGTCACCGGCGGCGATCGGCGCCCACAGGGCCTCGACCTCGTCGATCAGCATCGTGCAGGGGGTGGCCCTGGCGAAATACGGGTGGTCGAGGCGCGCCGCCGGATCGGGCGACAGGGCGCCGAGGGCCTGGCGCACCCGCGCGAAGCTCTCGCCATTATAATGTGCGGCGGCCGGGCTGCGGGCGGCCCGGTCCTCGCTGGCGATGCCCCCGTACCAGTCGAAGAAGGCCTGCTCGAACGGGGCCCGGCTGGTCTGGAGGAAGGCCCAGAACGCGCCGACGAGCCCGTGCATCGCCGGTTCGTCGGCCGGGACCGCGAGGCCGAGGCGGCGCAGGATCGCCTGCGCGAAGGCCTCCTGGAGGCCGGGCCCGTAGACGTCCATGGCCGCGCCGAGCCGCGCCTCGTCGGAGAGCGGCAGCAGGCATTCGGCCAGACGCGCGAGGTTCCAGCCCAAGGCCTCGGGCTGGCGCCCGAAGGCGTAGAGGCCGTATTCGTCGAAATAGGCGGCGGTGAAGGCCGGGTCGTTGACCGGGGCGAAGCGCCACGGGCCGTAATCGAAGCTCTCGCCGGTCACGTTGATGTTGTCGGTGTTGAGCACGCCGTGGACGAAGCCCGCCGCCATCCACTGCGCGCCCATCCGGGCGACGCGGCGGCAGACCTCCGTGAGGAAGGCGGCGGCGCGGTCGGCCGGATCGTCTCGCCAGGCATCGGGCAGGTAGGTGCGGACCGTGTGGTCGAGGAGGCGGAGCAGGTTGTCGGTGTCGTTGTAGGCGCGGAAGCGCTGGAAGGTGCCGATGCGGACATGCGAGTGGCTGAGCCGCACCAGCACCGAGGAGCGGGTCGGCGACGGCTCGTCGCCGCGGCTCAGCGCCTCCCCGGTCTCGATCAGGCTGAACGACTTCGAGGTTTCGACGCCGAGCGCCTCGAGCATCGTGGTGGCCAGCACCTCGCGCACCCCGCCCTTGAGCGTCAGACGGCCGTCGGCGGTCCGCGACCACGGCGTCTGGCCGCTGCCCTTGGTGCCGAGATCGAGCAGGCGCCCATCCGCTATGTCGTGCGCCTGCGCGAACAGGAAGCCGCGCCCGTCGCCGAGTTCCGGGTTGTAGCTGCGGAACTGATGGCCGTGGTAGCGCAGGGCCATCGGCGCGGGAAAGCTGCCCGGCAGCGGCTCGAAGCGGCCGAAATGCCCGATCCACTCCGCCTCGGTGAGGCCGCCCAAGCCCACCCGCTCGGCCCAGGGCTGGTTGCGGTGGCGCACGATGTGGGCCGGGAAGCGGGCGGGCGCGACGACGTCGTAGAAATCGGGGCCGAGATCGGCGTGACGGCGCGACGGGCGATAGGTGTGGGCCGGCATCGGGACCTCGGATATTGGGCGTTGGAACGGCAGGACGGGTACGGGCGGGCAACGCGTCGCCGGGCGGGCGGGGTCCCGCGCAGCCTGCGCCTCGTGGCGTCGGGGCCGCTCTCGGGGCACGCGAGACCCCGTGCTCATACGCCACACTGGTGCATGATGGACACGGGGAAAAGATGGCGAATCGGGCTGTCAATCCGCGTCGCGACGTGAGAAAGTAACCCCTGTCATCGCCACGCGTCGCAGATCCGCCTTGCGGTACGGTCTGAGTTGCGTCAGGAGTGTGGCGGTCATCTTGGTCACCGCAGCCGGGAATGGAACGATCTCGAGGCGTCGGCTGTCAGGCACAGAGCGCACCGGGGTACAAGGGTGGTCGGCGGTTTTTACGTTTTGGCGAGCTTCTAATGGGACGTGGTCGTGATTTCCGGGAGCCGCGCCGTCGCGGCTTCGACGAGGGTGGTGGCGAGCCGCGGTGGCCTGATCAGGCGCCGCAGGGCAGCAGCTACGGCGGTGGCTATGGTGGCGGTGGCGGCGGCTACGGTGGTGGCGGCGGCGGTGGTTACGGCGGCGGCGGCTTCGGCGGCGGCGGCGGTGGCTTCGATCGCGGTGGCCCGCGTAACGCTGCCCCTTCCGGGCCGGAGCGTGATGCGACGGTCAAGTGGTTCAACAAGGAGAAGGGCTTCGGCTTCGTCGAACTCGGCGACGGTTCGGGCGATGCCTTCCTCCACATCCGCGCCGTCGAGGCGGCTGGCCACGCCGATCTGATGCCGGGCACCCGCCTGAGCGTCCAGACCGCGCAGGGCCAGAAGGGCCCGCAGGTGACCAACATCACCAGCGTGGACACCAGCACCGCCGAGGCGCCGGTCCGTCGCGATCCCCGTCCGCCGCGTGCCGGCGGCTTCGGTGGCGGCGGCTACGGCGACCGTCCCGAGCGTGGCGCTGGCGGCGGCGGTGGCCGCTTCGCCTCCGGTCCCTCGACCGAGATGAGCGGCACCGTGAAGTGGTACGATCCCGCCAAGGGCTTCGGCTTCGTTTCGGTGAATGACGGCGGAAAGGATGTCTTCATCCACCGCTCGGCGCTCGCTCGCGCCGGCCTCGAGTCCCTCGCCGAGGGCCAGCCTGTCACCATGGGCGTGGTCGAAGGCATGAAGGGCCGCGAGGCTCAGAGCATCAGCGTCGACTGATCCACGGTGCATCGTCGCCCGAGCAATCGATCGACGCGGACGGAGCGGTGGCCCCTGGCCACCGCTCCTTTCCGTTTGTGGGCTATCCTGCCGGGCCTAGCCCTGACGGCCGTGGGCGCCGGCCCGGCTGCGGCGGAGGACTTCACCGGCTTCTATGCCGGGGTGAATGCAGGCTACGGCTGGGGCAAGGAGCGGCACGAGGGCGTGACGCCCGGTACGGTCCCCCTCCCCGCCCGGAACGGCTCGCGGGCGGCCGACGGCCTGCCGCCGAGCGCCGCCCGGGCCGCCGACCGCAACCCGGCCCTGTCCGGCCGCGGCGGCGCGCGCTGACGAAGTCTCGAAACACCGGGGATAGGGGCCAGGGCGCGGCAGGGTTGCGGCAAGCGGAAGCGTGCGGAACCGCCGCGCTTGTGGCATGGTGCGGCTCGAACCCAACCGGGCTCGGGACCCCCTTCACCATGACCACCGTTCACGACGTCACCCCGGACCAGCTGCGCGGGCTGGAAGCCGCCGGCGAGGCCGCGCTCAATGCCGCGCTCGGCCGCCTCCCGGCCCAGGAGCGCGAGGCCTACTGGGCTTCGGTGCGCCGGGCCTACAATGCGCCCTACAACGATGCCGTGAAGAAGCCGCGGACGGGTGCGGCGGTGCAGACGCAGGTCGTCTGAGGGAGCGCTTCGACCGGGGATGGGATCCCGCGCGGGTCGTGCGCATGGAGCCCTCCCCCTTCTGCCGGGCTAGCGGATTCACACTTCTCCTCTGAGAGCTAACCCATTGTAAGTAAAGGCACTTACCCTCCCCCCTTGTGGGGAGGGGTTAGGGGTGGGGGTGGTGCAGGAGGCACCGCTAAGCCCTATCCGGCACCACCCCCACCCCCTTACCCCTCCCCACAAGGGGGAGGGGAGGTGCGCTACCTTCATTGGGGACATCGCTCAGACCCGAAATGTATGAATGCGCTAGCTCTGCCGGGAAGCCCGGCCCCGCCGTCGGCAGGAGCCGGGAGAGAGAGGCAGCGCGGCGCTGATCCGGAGGGCGCCTTCAGAGAGGGTCCGCCTCACCCGGACGCGTGGTTCCCCTCTCCCGCCCCGGCACGACTGCTTCGCACGCGCAGCGGGGCACCCTCCCCCCATCCCAAGTCGAGCTTGTCCGATTTGGGGTCCGTAGATGTGGAACCCGGGCAAGCCCGGGTTCCGTGCGGGCGTGGCCGTGGGCCTCGTCCGTCTGACGGCGCTTGCCGACTTACTTCGCCTTCTTGGCGCGCTCGATGCCTTCGAGGATCAGGCGCTGCGCCTCGGCCTTGTCGCCCCAGCGCACGATCTTCACCCACTTGCCCGGCTCGAGATCCTTGTAGTGCTCGAAGAAGTGCTGGATCTGGTGGATCGTGATGTCGGGCAGGTCGGTGTAGTTCTCGACGCGGTCGTAGCGCTTGGTCAGGTTGCGCGACGGGACGGCGATGATCTTCTCGTCCTCGCCGGCATTGTCCTCCATCACCAGCACGCCGACCGGGCGCACGCTCATCACGGCGCCGGGCACGATCGCCCGGGTGTTGGCGACCAGCACGTCGCACGGATCGCCGTCGCCCGACAGGGTGTGGGGAATGAAGCCGTAATTCCCCGGATAATGCATCGCGGTGTAGAGGAACCGGTCGACGATCAGCGTCCCGGCATCCTTGTCCATCTCGTACTTGATCGGCTCGCCGCCGACCGGAACCTCGATGACGACGTTGACGTCTTCGGGCGGGTTCTTGCCGATGGAGATGGCATCGAGGCGCATGAGCAGACTCCCTGCAAGGGCGGATGCGCCCCTGAATGGCGCGGTCCTTAGAGGGCCGCGGGCGCCCGCACAAGCGCCGGGACGCAACGGCGGCGGTGACAGTCGAGGACAAGTTCCGCCGCGGCCGCATCGGGCGTGAGAACCGGCCGCGCCGGGTCGATTGCTGCGGATGAACGCCGATTGTGCAAATGACGCCCGCGGGCGATGAAACCGGAGGCAGGGCGGCGAAGCGGCGGGCCGCCCCCGCCCCGTTCAGCCGAACAGGTAGGCGACCTTGTGCAGCTCGGCCCCGGCGATGCGGTCGCAGGATTCGGCCACCACGCGTCCGCCCATCCGCTCGTAGAAGTCCCGCGCCCGGTCGTTCTCGGTCAGCGACCACACGGCGATCCGGCGCACCTCCCGGTCGGCGAGGTCGTTGCGCACCGCCCGGAACAGCCGGGTGCCGTAGCCGAGGCCCTGGTAGGTCGGCGCGAGGTAGATCTCGTCGATCTCGCCCTCGGCCTTGAGGGAGCGGTCGCGGCAGCGGCCGTAGGAGACGTAGCCGATGACACTCTCGCCCAGCTCCAGCACCACCAGCGGCCGGTTGCGGCCGATGGTGGAGCGCCACCAGCGCGGACCGCGCCGGGCCAGCATCCGGTCGAGGGCGACACCCGGGATGATGCCCTGGTAGGCCTCGCGCCAGGCGGCGTCGAAGATCTCCGACAGCATCCCGGCATCCTGGTCCCGGGCCCGACGCATGCTGACGACCTGAGTGCTCACGGCCTTCCCCCTCGATTGTTAGCCGATGGATCGCGTCCCTACGATGCGGGGGGGACATCGCAAGCGCAATGCCAGGCTTGTGCGCCGGCTCATCGGCGGCGGCGTCGTTGCGGCCGGGTCACGCGGCTGCTAGAGCGGCGTGCTGCCCGCTCCGGCGAATCGCTGATTTTCCCTTAAAGCCAGGCGCCTGCCCCTTCGTGCTCAACCGCTTCCTCCCGCCCGAGACCCGCTACGCCCGCCGCATGGCCCGCATCGCCCGCTGGGAGCAGCCGATCGCCGGCCCCGGCGGACGCCTGCGCGCCTGGGCCAACATGCTGCTCGTCGATCACGGCGTGTTCCGGCTGGCCTATCTCAACCGGCACCGGATCGGGCGCGGGATGGTGTGGCGCTCGGCCCAGCCGGGGCCGCACGACCTCGCCTGGTTCCGGCGCCAGGGCGTGCGGACGATCATCTCGCTGCGCGGCGGGCGCGAGCACGGCTCCTGGCAGCTCCAGCGCGAGGCCTGCGAGCGCGAGGGGCTGCAACTCGTCGAGTTCGTGATGCGCTCGCGCGAGGCGCCCGACAAGGCGACGCTGCTGGCCGCCAGGGACTTCTTCGCCGGCCTCGCCTACCCGGCGGTCCTGCACTGCAAGTCCGGCGCCGACCGGGCGGGGCTCGCCGCCGCCCTCTACCTGATCCTGCACGAGGGCCGGCCGGTGCGCGAGGCGGCGCGCCAGCTCTCGGCGAGGTTCGGCCATTTCCGCTTCGCCAAGACCGGCATCCTCGATGCGTTCTTCGAGCGCTACCTCACCGAGGGCGAGCCGAAGGGCCTGAGCTTCCTCGACTGGGTCGAGCACGTCTACGATCCCGACGCGCTCCGGCGCGACTTCCGCACCGGCCTGTGGTCGGACCTGCTGGTCGACCGGCTGCTGCGGCGGGAGTGATCCGCAGCATCGGGTCCGGTATCCCGCACCCTGCACGAACGTCCCGGCCCGGCCGAGGCCGCGACAGGTCCCGTGGCCGGGCGTTCGATGAAGGGCGACGAGGCCCTTGCGCCGGGCTTCTTGGTGCGAGAACTTTCGGCGTCCCGGCCCGGTATCGCGACCTGCGAGGATCGGCCCGCCGCCACGACCCGGGATCGGCCGCCCTGGTGGTTCGGGGCGACCGGGACGGGCCGTCCGCGCGCGTCAGCCCTGACGGGCCGGGGTGGTGACGGTGAGGCCGTCGAGCTCGGGCTTGAGGCGGATCTGGCACGACAGGCGCGAGCTCGGCCGCACGTCCGAGGCGAAGTCGAGCATGTCCTGCTCCATCGGCTCGGCCGGGCCGACGGCTTCCGCCCAGTCCTCGCCGACATAGACGTGGCAGGTCGCGCAGGCGCAGGCGCCGCCGCATTCTGCGTCGATGCCCGGCACGTTGTTGCGGATCGCGGTCTCCATCACGGTCGAGCCGACCTCGCCCTTCACGGTGCGGGGCGTGCCGGCGGCATCGACGTAGGTGATCTGGACCATCTGGGACTCCGCAAGCCTCGAGCGCGGCCGCAAATCGGACTCAAGCGACGCGGCGCGGTCTGATTGGCGGCTGCCGCCCCGGAATGCAAGCGCGCCGTGCGTCGCGCGGCGCAGCCGCCGCAGCAGGCGGCGCGGACTTTCCCTAGAGGAGCGCCAGCGTCTCGCGCACGGCTTGCGCCAAGGCCGGCTCCAGGCCCTGCGCCGTCTCCCCCTCGCCGGCCCGCAGGGCCGCCTCCAGCCGGTCGGCGAGGGCCGCCACGCGGGCGGCGCCGACGCCGAGGGCCGAGCCCTTGAGGGTGTGGGCGAGGTCCGCCCTGGTCCCGGGTGCCAGGCCCGGATCGGCGAGGCCGGGGGTCAGCCGGGCGCATTGTTCCGAAAACAGCCCCAGGACCTCGCGGGCGAGGTCGGCGTCGCCGAAGGTCTGTCGGTCGAGGTGCGCGCGGTCGAGGAGCGTCTCCATGGGGCCTCCCTGGCGTCTCTCTCTGCGAGCCGTGGTGCGGTGACGGCCGGACCCCAGATCCCCCGGGCCTCGGCCGCGCGCAAGGCCCGGGAGGCCCCTCGCCTGTGGGCGGGAGCGGTTCCGGCGGATCCGGTGGACGTCTTTCCACAGCGAGCTCGCGGTCCGGCCCGCCCGGCTCCCGGCCCGGCAAAGTCGAGACTCTGCGGCAGGATAGCGGCATCGGACGCGGGCCGCCGCCCTCATGGTAACCATTCGATTAAGCTTTTGGGGAGGGTTGGCGCGGTCCGGGTATCCGTCTGGTACTCCTTGCGTCTAAGGTTCTCGTGGTAAACCGCTGAGATCGCGTCGGCTGGCGGCACGGCGCGGGTTTCGCGGGATCTTCGGGGATGATGCGGCGCGGCGGCCCTCGCGGGCTGCCCGGCGGCGTTCACGGCGTAACGGGGCGTTCGATGGCGACGGAAAAGAAGCTCAAGGATCCGGCGGAAGCGGCGCTGTCGGCGATTGAGCAGGCCCTGAACCTGGACCATCCGGCGGGGCCCGATCCCCGCTCGCCCGACGCCCGATCGATCGACACCCTCGACGGCAGCCGGGTCGAGCCGCGCCTGCCCGACGTGCACGATGCCGATCCCCTCTCCGATCCGCTGGCCAATGCCGGGCCCGCCCGCGAGCCGGGCTTCGACGGCAGCCCCCTGCCCGGTTCCCGCGACGGCCGCCGCGAGGGCGGGCTCCTGCGCGAGGGAGGGCTCCTGCCGCCCGACCGCTCCCTCGTCGCCAACGACGACCGCCGCAGCGTCGGGGCCCTGCAGCAGACCCTGCGCATCGAGCCGTCGCGCACCCCCTACGTCGTCGCGAGCCTCGCCGCCCTCGTCTGGCTCGCCGGCTTCACGGTCCTCGCCTGGATCCAGTCCGGCGGTGATCTCAGGGGCTTCGCCGCCGGGCTCGGCGGCCTCCAGGGCGCGGTCGGGGCCGCGGCCGTGCTCGCCCCGGTGATGCTGTTCTTCATCGCCGCGATGCTGGCGGTGCGCGCCCAGGAGATGCGCCACGTCGCCCGCGCGGTCGGCGAGGTCGCGATCCGGCTCGCCGAGCCCGAGGGCTTCTCCACCGACGCGGTCCTGACCATGTCCCAGGCGGTCCGCCGCGAGGTCGCGGCGGTCGGCGACGGCGTCGAGCGGGCGCTCGCCCGCGCCGGCGAGCTCGAGACCCTGGTGCGCGGCGAGATCTCGACCCTCGAGCGTGCCTATTCGGACAACGAGATCCGCATCCGCTCCCTCGTCGAGGAGCTGGTGACGCAGCGCGAATCGATCGTCGCCAATGCCGAGCGGGTCCGCGGCGCGATCCAGGGTTCGCACCAGAACCTGACCCAGGAGCTCGACACCGCGGCCGAGCGCATCGTCACGGCGGTGGACGGGGCCGGCGAGCGGGTCAGCGCGGCGCTCGGCGCCCGCGGCGACGCGATCACGACGGCGCTCGGCGAGCGCGGCGACGCGGTCACCGTGGCGCTCGCCGCCGCCGGCGACCGGGTGGTCGAGGCGGTGGCCGGCCGCGGCGACGACCTGGTCCAGCGCCTCGTCGCCACCAGCGAGACCGTGAAGGCCGATCTCGGCACCGTCGGCGATTCCCTGAGCCGGTCGCTCGAGACCCGCGCCGTCGAGGTCACGGAGGCGTTCGAGCGCACCGGCGGCCTCCTTACCCGGACGCTGGCCGAGAATGCCGGCACCGTCGCCCGCACCCTGGCGGAGACCGGCGCCGAGGTGATCGAGGCCCTCAACCGCGAGGGCGCGCAGGTCCGCGAGACCTTCGAGCGCTCGGCCCAGGGGCTGGAGGAGCGCTTCCTCGCCCGCGGCAGCGACCTCACCGAGCGCTTCGCCGAGACCGGCAGCGCCATCACCGAGCGCTTCGCCGCCTCCGGCAGCGCTATCGCGGCCCATATCTCGGATCGCGGCATCGCGCTGCGCGAGGAGATCGAGCAGGCCGGCAACGGCGTCGCCGCGGCGATCGAGACCCGGGCGGCGGCCGCGGAGGCGGGGCTGACCCGCGCCAGCGACGGCGTCATCACCGCCTTCGGCGAGCGCGCCACCAAGGTCCGCGACGATCTCTCGACGCTGGTCGAGGACGCCGCCCAGGCTCTGGGCGTGCGCGGCGCCGATCTCGCCTCCCGCATCGAGGAGACGATCGGGCGCGTCGAGGAGGTGCTGGTCGGCCAGGGCGGCAGCTTGGAGCGCAGCCTGGACCAGACCGGCGAACGCGTCGCCGCCCTGGTGACCGAGCGTACCGGCGAGGCCGAGGGCCGGATCGGCCAGGCGCTCGGCGCGCTGGCCGCCGCCTTCGAGGCCCGCAGCCGCGACCTGGCCGAGGGGCTCGACCGGCGCACCCAGGAGACGCAGGCCGCCCTGGCGCTCGCCGCCGACACCCTGCAGAGCGGCTTCGAGGCCCGCACCGCCGGCGCCGGCGAGGCCCTGCGCCGCACCGCGGACGAGATCGGGGCCGATCTCGACGCCCGTGCCGCCGCGCTGGCCGACCGCTTCCGGCAGGCCGCCGAGGCGGCCACCGGCCATGTCGGCGAGCAGGCCGAGACGGCCGCCGCATCCTTCGCCCGCGCCGCCGACGAAGCCGGCCGCTCCGTGGCGACCCGCACCCTGTCCCTCGACGAGACCCTGCGCGGCACGATCGAGCACCTGACCCGCCAGGCCGGCGACATGTCCGCGGCGATCGCCGCCGCCGCCGAGCAGGCGACCGGTCATTTCGATGCCCGCACCCTGGCTGCCGCCTCGGCCTTCGCCCGTGCGGCGGAGGAGGCCGGCCGTCTGGTCGCCGAGCGTGGCGAGAGCACCGACGCGGCCCTTCGCGGCACGGTCGAGCACCTGACGCGCCAGGCCGAGGACGTGACCGCCGCCCTCACGCTCGCCGCCGAGAGCGCCACCGGTGCCCTCGACGGGCGCACGGCGTCGGCCGCCGCCGCCTTCGTGGCCGCCGCCGCGGAGGCGAGCCGCCTGATCGGCGAGCGCACCGAGACCGCCGACGCCGCCCTGCGCACCGCGCTGGCGGGTCTGGCCGAGCGGGCCGAGGCGGCGGCTGCCGCCCTCACCGCGTCGGCGGACACGGTCGGCGACGCGCTGCAAGGCCGCTCGGCGGAAGCCGCCGAGATCATGCGCCGCGCCGCCGAGCAGGCGACCGGGGCGCTCGGCACCCGCACGGTCGAGGTCGCGCACATCTTCCGGCGTACCCTGGAGACCACCGGGGCCGAGCTCGATGCCCGCAGCCAGGCCGTGGCCGAGCTGTTCCAGAAGGCCACCCTCGCGACGACCGGCGAATTGGGCGCCCGCGCCGAGGAGGCCGCCGAGGTCCTGCGTCGCGCCGCCGAGACGGCGACCGGCGCGGTCGAGGCCCGCACGGCCGAGAGCGTCGAGGCGTTCCGGCAGGGCGCCGAGGAGGCGTCGGGTGCGCTGCAGGCGCGCCTGGCGGATGCCGCGTCGTCCTTCGCCCGGGTGGCGGAGGAAGCGGCGCAGGTGATCGGTCTGCGGGCCGGCGAGGCCGATACGGCGTTGCACGGCGCGGTGGTGGGCCTGGCGGGGCGGGCCGAGGAAGCCGCTCTCGCGATCGGTCGTGCCGCCGAGACGGCGACCGGCGCCCTCGACGAGCGCACGCTCGCGGCAACCACCGCCTTCGCTCGGGCCGCGGAAGCGGCCGGCCAGCTTGTGGCTGAGCGGGCGAGCCTGGCCGACGCGACCCTGCGGGGCGCCGTTGACGGCCTGGTCGAGCGGGCCGAGGAGGTCGCGTCCGCCATCGCCAATGCGGCCGAGACGGCGACCGGTCATTTCGATGCCCGCACGCTCGCGGCGGCCTCGGCCTTCGCCCGCGCGGCGGAAGAGGCCGGCCGCCTGGTCGCCGAACGCGGCGAGAGTACCGACGCGGCTCTTCGCGCCACGGTCGAGCACCTGACGCGCCAGGCCGAGGACGTGACCGCCGCCCTCGCGCTCGCCGCCGAGAGCGCCACCGGCGCCCTCGACGGGCGCACGGCCTCGGCCGCCGCCGCCTTCGTGGCCGCCGCCGAGGAGGCGAGCCGCCTGATCGGCGAGCGCACCGAGACCGCAGACGCCTCGCTGCGGACCGCTCTTGCCGGTCTGGCCGAGCGGGCCGAGGCGGCGGCTGCCGCCCTCACCTCGTCGGCCGACACGGTCGGGGACGCGCTGCAAGGCCGTTCGGCGGAAGCCGCCGAGATCATGCGCCGCGCCGCCGAGCAGGCGACCGGGGCGCTGGGCACCCGCACGGTCGAGGTCGCGCACATCTTCCGCCGCACCCTGGAGACCACCGGCGCCGAGCTCGATGCCCGCAGCCAGGACGCGGCCGAGCTGTTCCGGCAGGCCGCGACCGCGACGACCGGCGCTCTGGGCGCTCGCGCCGAAGAGGCCGCCGAGGTGCTGCGCCGCGCCGCCGAGACGGCGACGGGTGCGGTCGAGGCCCGCACGGCCGAGAGCGTCGAGGCGTTCCGCCAGGGCGCCGAGGAGGCGTCTGGTGCGCTCCAGGCGCGCCTGGCGGATGCCGCGTCGTCCTTCGCCCGGGTGGCGGAGGAAGCGGCGCAGGTGATCGGTCTGCGGGCCGGCGAGGCCGATACGGCGCTGCACGGCGCCGTGGTGGGCCTGGCGGGCCGGGCCGAGGAAGCCGCTCTCGCGATCGGTCGTGCCGCCGAGACGGCGACCGGCGCCCTCGACGAGCGCACGCTCGCGGCGACCACCGCCTTCGCGCGGGCTGCGGAAGCGGCGGGCCAGCTTGTGGCCGAGCGGGCGAGCCTGGCCGACGCGACCCTGCGGGGTGCCGTCGACGGCTTGGTCGAGCGGGCCGAGGAGGTCGCCTCCGCCATCGCCAACGCGGCCGAGACGGCGACCGGTCATTTCGATGCCCGCACGCTCGCGGCGGCCTCGGCCTTCGCCCGCGCGGCGGAGGAGGCCGGCCGCTTGGTCGCCGAACGCGGCGAGAGCACCGACGCGACCTTGCGCGCCACGGTCGAGCACCTGACGCGCCAGGCCGAGGACGTGACCGCCGCCCTTGCGCTCGCCGCCGAGAGCGCCACCGGTGCCCTCGACGGTCGCACGGCCTCGGCCGCCGCCGCCTTCGTAGCCGCCGCCGCGGAGGCGAGCCGCCTGATCGGCGAGCGCACCGAGACCGCCGACGCCGCCCTGCGGACGTCGCTCGCGGGTCTGGCCGAGCGGGCCGAGGCGGCCGCTGCCGCCCTCACTTCGTCGGCCGACACGGTCGGGGACGCGCTGCAAGGCCGCTCGGCGGAAGCCGCCGAGATCATGCGCCGCGCCGCCGAGCAGGCGACCGGGGCGCTGGGCACCCGCACGGTCGAGGTCGCGCACATCTTCCGGCGCACCCTGGAGACCACCGGGGCCGAACTCGATGCCCGCAGCCAGGACGCGGCCGAGCTGTTCCGGCAGGCTGCCACCGCGACGACCGGCGTGCTCGGCGCCCGCGCCGAAGAGGCCGCCGAGGTACTACGTCGCGCCGCCGAGACGGCGACGGGTGCAGTCGAGGCCCGCACGGCCGAGAGCGTCGAGGCGTTCCGCCAGGGCGCCGAGGAGGCGTCTGGCGCGCTCCAGGCGCGCCTGGCGGATGCCGCCTCGTCCTTCGCCCGGGTGGCGGAGGAGGCGGCGCAGGTGATCGGTCTGCGGGCCGGCGAGGCCGATACGGCCCTCCACGGCGCCGTGGTGGGCCTGGCGGGCCGGGCCGAGGAAGCCGCTCTCGCGATCGGTCGTGCCGCCGAGACGGCGACCGGTGCCCTCGACGAGCGGACGCTGGCGGCGACCTCCGCCTTCGCGCGGGCTGCGGAAGCGGCGGGCCAGTTGGTGGCCGAGCGCGCGAGCCTGGCCGACGCGACCCTGCGGGGCGCCGTCGACGGCCTGGTCGAGCGGGCCGAGGAGGTCGCCGCGGCGATCACGGCCGCGGCCGAGCACGCGACCGGGCAGGTCGATGCCCGCACGCTCGCGGCCACCGCGTCCTTCGCGCAAGCGGCCGATGCCGCCGGACGCCTGTTCGGCGACCGGGCGAAGGCGGTCGATTCGTCCCTCCGGGACGCCGTCGACGGCCTGGCCGAGCGCGCCGAGGCCATCGCCTCCGCGATCGCGGCGGCCGCCGAGCAGGCGACCGGGCATGTCGATGCCCGCACCCTGGCAGCGGCCTCGTCCTTCGCCCGCGCCGCGGAAGAGGCCGGCCGCCTGGTGGCCGAGCGGACCGAGACCACGGACGCCACCTTGCGCGGCGCGGTCGAGCATCTGGCGCGCCAGGCTGAGGACGTGTCGGCGGCCCTCGCGCTCGCCGCGGAATCCGCCACCGGCGCCCTCGATACCCGCCTCGCCGAGGTCGGCTCCGCCTTCGAGGGCAACAGCCGTGCGCTGACCGACATGATCGGCCGGCACGCCGAGGAGACCCAGACCCGCCTCGCCGCGACCGGCCGCGACATCGTCGTGGCGGTGGCGAGCCAGGGTGCCCGGGTCAACGATGCCCTCGACAAGACCGGCACCGCGCTCGCCAGCGCCGCCGAGAACGGTGGCCGCGCCATCGACGAGGTGCTGACCAGCCGCCTCGCGGCGCTCCAGGACACGATCGCCCGCGGCGACATCCTGGCCGACCGCATCTCGCGCGACACCCACCACCTCACCGAGAGCGTGTCGGGGCGCCTGGAGGAGATGGACCGCCTCATCACGGTCCAGGGCCGCGCCGTGGCCGAGACCATCGCCGAGCGCACCCGCGAGGCCCGCGAGGCCGTCGAGGCCCAGCTCGGCGCCCTCGAGGACCGCTCGGCCAAGCGCACCGCCGAGATCGGCGCCACCTTCAGCACCATGGTGGCCCATGTCGACCAGCATATCGGCGCCCGCGCCACGGCGCTGAACGAGGCCCTGATCGTGCGGGCCGGCGAGATGGCCCGGGTGATGGCCGAGGGCGGCCGCGAGGTCGCCCAGGCCCTCGACGGCCGCGCCGACGAGCTCGCCCGCGCCATCACCGCCCGCAGCCAGGCGATGAGCGACACCCTGACCGCCCGCGTCGGCGAGATCGGCGACGAGCTCGGCCGCCGCACCGAGGAGCTGACCCGCTCCCTCGATGCCGGCGCCGCCCGCTTCGACGAGCGGGTCATCGCCCGCCTCGAAGGCCTGGCCCAGGCCCTCGACGAGCGCGGCCGCGTCGTGGAAGAAACCTTCGGCCTCAAGGCCGAGGAGGCCCTGGCCCTGATCGAGAGCCGCACCCGCCGGCTCGACGAGGAGCTGGGCGCCCGCACCCGCGAGCTGGTCACCTTCGTGGAGAACCACAGCGGCGAGGCGAGCCGCGACCTCGCCCAGCGGGCCGAGGCGATCCGCGCCGCCTTCGAGGGCCGCAGCGAGAGCCTGGCGCGCCTCGTCGACGAGCGCACCGCGGCGCTGGCCGGGGAGATCGACGCCCGTGGCCAGGCGGTGGTCGGCGCGCTCGCCGGCCGCATCACCGAGCTGGCGCGGCTGTTCGACCGCGGCGGCAACGCGCTGTCCGACCTCATCGGCCAGCGCGGCGAGACGCTGCTCGGCCGGCTGCGCGAGACCATCGAGGAGGCCGACCGGGTGCTCGACGAGGGCACGGGCCGGCTCGGCACCGCCCTGGGCGACCGCGGCACGGCGCTCGCTTCCCTGCTCGACGAGCAGGCCGCCTCCCTGCGCGGTCTCCTCGATGGCCGCTCGGCGGCTTTGCAATCCGGCTTCGACGACCGGATCCGCGCCCTGCACGACGCGCTGGAGCAGCGCGCCGACGCGGTGCGCCGCCTGCTCGACGATCAAGCCGGCACCCTCGGGGCCGTGCTGGACGATCGGGTCGGCACCCTGCGCGGCGTGATCGCCGAAGGCGGCGACGCCCTCGCCGCCACCCTGGAGGAGCGGGTCGGCCACGCGGTCGGCACCCTGGATGCCCGCACCCGCGACCTGTCGGGCCTGTTCGACGACCGCCTCGCCGCCCTCGACCACCTGGTCGAGAGCCGCGGCGCCGCCTTCGCCGAGGCGGTGGAGGCCCGTGCCCAGGCGCTCGCCGGGATGCTCGATGCCCGCACCGACGCCTTCGCCCGCGCGGCGCAGGCCGGCGGCACCCAGCTGTCGGGCCGCGTCGACGCCGCGCTCCGCGACCTCGACGGCCTGATCGAGGCCCGCGCCCAGGCGCTCGAGACCAGTCTCGACCGTCGCGGCGAGGCCCTGGCGGGCCTGATCGCGGCACGGAGCGAGGAGGCCGCCGGCCTGCTCGAATCCCGCGTCGCGACGCTGGGTGATGCCGTGTCGCGCAGCGCCCAGGCCGTCTCCGGCCTCCTCTCCGAGCGCCAGGCCGGCCTCGGCGACGCCCTCGACGGGCAGCGGACGGCTCTGGCCCAGACCCTCGACCATCGCGTCGAGGCCCTGGCGGCCCTGCTGCGCGAGCGCGAGGACGCCATCGCCGGCACGATCGAGCAGGGCGGCGGCAACCTGGTGCGGCTGATCGACGGCCGCCAGCGGGCGCTGGCCGAGCTGACCGGCGCCGGCGACGTGCTGGCCCGCCGGGTGCAGGAGCGCATCGACGTGCTGGCCACGACGATCCGCAGCGGCGGCGACGCGCTCGCCGGCCTGCTCGACTCGCGCAACAGCGACCTCGCCGAGACCTTCGACGATCGCGGCACGGCGCTCACCGCCCTGCTCGATGCCCGCGTGGCCGAGCTGTCCGGGGCCCTCGAGCGCAGCCGCGCCGCCCTCGATGCGGTGCTCGGCGGGCAGGTCGAGCTCATGGCCCGGACCCTCGATGGCGGCGGGGCGGCCCTGGCCGAGCGGCTGCGGGCGAGCGTGGACGCGCTCGGCGGCACCGTCGAGGAGCGGGCCGCGGCCTTCGGGATGCTGGTCGACGCCAAGGCGGCGGAGCTCGCCGCCCTGATGCAGGCCCGCACCGAGGCCCTGTCGGGCAGCGTCGACGAGCGCTCGGCCGCCTTCACGGCCCGGATCGACGGCCGGATGCGCGCCTTCGCGGCCCTGGTGGCCGCCCGTGGCGAAGCCCTGGCCGACGCCTTCGACGACCGCAGCGACGCCTACGCGGCCCTCGTCGATGCCCGCACGGCGGCGCTCACCGCGGCTCTCGACGAGCGGGTGGCGAGCCTGCACGGCGCCATGGACGAGCGCTCCGCGGCTCTGGCCGCGGCGGTGGACGAGCGCAGCGCCCAGCTCAGCTCCGGCTTCGACCGCCGGGCGGCGGCCTTCGCGGCGCTGATCGACCAGCGCAGCACCACCCTCACCCGGGCGCTCGCCGAGACCGCCCGCGACCTGACCCAGACCATCGACGGGCGCGGCAACGAGCTGAATCGCGGCCTCGCCGAGCGGGTCGAGACCCTGCGCCAGATCGTCGACGAGCGCGGCGGCTCCCTGAGCAAGACCCTCGAGGCGACCACCGCCTCGCTGCAGCGGACGATCGACCAGCGCGGCGGCGCCCTGGTGGCGGCGCTCGCCGCAAGCGGCGAGACCGTCGAGGGGCTCGACCGCCAGGTGGCGCAGTTGCGCGACCTCGTCGAGGGCCCCGGCAGCGAGCTGGTGAGCGTGCTCGCCCAGCGCAGCGAGGCGCTGGAGCGGGCGGTGACCGAGGGCGTGGGCGGCGCCGTGGCGGTGCTCGGCGAACGGGCCGAGACGCTGGCGGCCCTGTCCTCCGAGGCGGCCGAGACCCTGCGCCGGGCGGCCGACCAGGGCGCGGCCCGGGCGGTCGAGGCCCTGACGACGGTCAACCAGCGCGTCGGAGCCGAGCTCGGCGGCCTGATCGGCCGCATCGAGGGGGCTTGCGGTGCCCTCCAGGACCTCATCGGCAAGTCCGGCGAGAACCTGTCGGCGATCGAGGGCGGGCTGTCCGGCCAGGTCCAGGAGATCCAGTCGGCCCTGGCCGAGATCGCCGCGGAGACGGGCAAGGCCTCCGACCGGGTCGCCGAGCAGGTCGGCGCGCTCCAGGGCGCGGCGACGGGAGCGCTGCGCCAGGCCACCGGCCTCGCGGCGACGCTCGACGCCCGCGGCAAGGCGCTCACCGAGACCGCCCGCCAGCATATCGGCGACCTGACGGCGGCCGCCGGGGCGCTCGAGGGCGCCGAGGGCCGGGTCAACGCCTCGCTCGGCGAGCGCAGGGCCGAGATTGACGCGCTGCTCGGCAGCATCGACGCCCGCTCGGCGGCGCTCGCCGCCGCCACGGAGGGCGTCGGCGCCCGGGTCGAGGCGACGCTCAAGACCATCGAGGCCCGCACCCAGGCGCTCGGCCGCGAGATCGAGACCAGCGCCCGCCAGGCCGGCAGCGCCGTCACGGAGGCGTTCGAGCGCCTGCGCGCCGGCACCGGCCAGGAGGGCGAGCGGGCGGCCGAGACGGTCCGCCAGGCGGTGGCCGGCGCCTCGGGCGAGATGCGCGAGGCCTTCGGCGACGCCGCCGAGCGCTTCCAGGGCACGGTGGATTCCATGCGCGGCATGGCGACCGAGATCCGCCGCACCCTGGAGGAGATCCGCGGCGACCTGCAGCGCGGCGTGGTCAGCATCCCGCAGGAGGCGCAGGACGCCACCGGCGAGATGCGCCGGGTGGTGGCCGAGCAGATCAAGGCCCTGAACGAGCTCTCGGCCCTGGTCCAGCGCTCGCCCCGCGCGGTCGATGTGGCACAGCCCTCGGCGCAGCCCCGCGCCGCGGAAGCGGGCCGTCCGGCCGCCGCGGTCCAGGCGCCCGCGAGCCAGAAGCCGCAGGCCCAGGTCCGGGCCCAAGTCCAGGCTCCTACCCAGGCCCCTGCCCAGGCTCCCGCCGCCAAGCCGTCGGCGCCCGCGCCGTCGGTGCAGAAGCCTGCGGCTCCGGCTCCCGTGACCCCTGCGGCCGCAGTCCCGGCGCAGGCCCGACCGGCGCAGGGGCCGGCCCGCCCGGCCGCACCGCAGGCCGCGAACCGGTCCGCCGCTGACGCGCGTCGCGACGCCGCCCTCCCCCGCGCCGGGTCCGGCGGGTGGCTCTCCGACCTCCTCAGCCGCGCCTCGCAGGAGGACGAGGATCAGGCGCCGGTGGCCGGCAAGGCGGTGGCCAAGGCCGACCCGGGCAAGGCCGACCCTGGCAAGGCCGGCCAGGTCAAGTCCGACCCGGTCACCGATGCCGATCGGGCCGGGGCGGCGGCGATCGACTCGATTTCCAGCAACATCGCCCGGATGATCGAGCACCCCGCCGCGGTGGACCTGTGGGAGCGCTACCGGCGCGGCGAGCCCGACCTGTTCACCCGCCGCCTCTACACGGCGGAGGGCCAGAAGACCTTCGACGAGATCCGCCGCCGCTACCGCGCCGAGCCGGATTTCCGCCGGACCGTCGATCACTACGTGCGGGAATTCGAGCGCCTGCTCGGCGAGGTCTCCCGCGCCGACAAGGACCCGCGCCGGGCCAACGCCTACCTCACCTCGGAGAGCGGCAAGGTCTACACGATGCTGGCCCATGCCAGCGGGCGGTTCGAGGGGGCGTGAGCCTCGCCGAACACCTCGCTCTGACGTGACGAAGGCCTCTCCGGTCGAGCAGACCGGGGAGGCCTTCTTCGTTCGGGGGACGGCGTCTCTGCTCCGACGATCCTGGCGGATGACGAAGGGTAACCATCGCCTGTTCGTTGCATGACGGAGTTTTCATGATGCTGGCGCGCAACGTCGCCGGGGGCGGACACGTTCTTCGACCACGAGATCATCGGATCGCCTGCCGGATCATTGTCCCTTGGGTGATCCAGCGACCGACGCGGTCCTTCCCATCGCGTGAGGAGATGTCATGAGCATTCGATCCCGCCTCCCCTCCCTGGCCCTGGCCGGCCTCATGGTCCTCGCGGCATGGCCGGCGGCCGCCGACGGTCTCGCCTGCCCGGGCAACGGCAAGGGGGCGCCGGACGGGCCGCTCTTCGAGGCCATCGCCAAGCCGGGCGCCGCCGCCGGATCGAACCCCGATCTCCGCGTCGCGGTGCAGCGCCTGCGGGGCGAGGGCCTGTCGAACGGGGCTATCATCGACCACGCGGTCGCGTCCTACTGCCCGGTGGTCGACCGCGATGCGAGCCTGACGCTGCCGCAGAAGCAATCGGCCCTGCGCAGCTTCGCCGCGCAAGTGACGACCCTCGTCTACGAACCGGCCCAGGACGCGACGCGGATCCTCGTCACCGTGCCGGTCTCGACCGCGCTCTCCGACCAGATCGACGCTGCGGCGGCCAAGGCCAAGCAGACCCGCGACGCCTGGATCGTCAAGACGCTGGAGGCGGGGGTCGGCGGGCGCTGAGAGTCTGCTCGATCAATCTTTGTAGAGCTTCAGCCCTCCGCGCCAGTCCAGGCACCGCTTTCGCGGTCTCGGGCTGACGTGGTCAAATCGAGATGAGTGGGTTCTGGCCAAACAGCTTGTTGATGTAGGCGCTTGTCCTTGGGGGTTGCAAGCCGCTACATCAATCCGGGGTGAAAGCCGAGAACATCTCCCGGCAGCCCGCCCCGTCAGAGCAACCCCAACGCCGCCAGCTCCCGCCGCATCGTCTCCGGCATCGCCGCGAGGTCGCCGGCGGCGTGGCGGGAAATGTCGCGCGGGGCGTCCTTGGGGGCGAGGTAGCGCCAGCCCTGGAACGCCCGGCAGGGCCGGGGCTCGACCGGGGTGACCTCCGGGTCGAGGACCAGGCGGCAGCGGCCGACGCCGTCGGCATCGGTGAAGGGGCGGATCGCCAGCACCGGCTGGCGGCAGGCGATCTGGCCGCGGATCACCCAGTAGAGCGAGCCCGCGCCGACGATCTCGTCGCCGCGCTTCGGCACCATGCGGGTGATGTGGGCCTGCTCGTGCGGGCGGCCCAGCCGCGTCGCCTCGGCCCGGCGGGCGGCGATCCACTCCTCGAGGTCGGCGATGGAGTCGCAGCCGACGCAGAGCTTGAGGAGGTTCAGGGACATCGCGGCCAGGAGTGGAGGTTGAAAAGGAGGCGGGCTCCCTGCGGGGCAATGGTGGCGCCGCGAGGGCGTTCGCCCCGCGCCGTGACGCCGCGCCTCAGGTGAAGCGGGCGATCTTCTCGTCGACGGCGAGGTCGTCGATCTCCGCGAAGGCATCCTCCAGCGCCATCGCGTCGTCGGCCATGGCCGCCGGCTCCTCGCGGATCGGCTCGCGGACCGGCACGAAGGCGATGTCGTCGTCGGGCATGGCCGGCTCGACCAGGCGCAGGCGCGGCGCCGGCTCCTCGCCCGGGACCGGCCGTCATCCTTGCCGGTGGCCACGATCTGGTCGACGTCGTTCTGGTCGAGGGTGGTCTGCGGCACCTCGGCCCTTTGCGCGGCCGGGGCCGGCGGGTCGTCCTCGCTGGCCCAGATCTCGATCATCGCGGTCAGGCGCTGCTCGAGGTAGCGCAGGGTGTTGACGATGCGGCTGGTGCGCTGCGCCGTCAGGTCCTGGAACGAGCAGGCGGTGTAGATCTGGGTGGCGTTCTGGTCGAGGCGGTCGCAGACGCTGCTGTCGGCCCCGGTCTCGCGCAGGGTCCAGGCGACCTCCTGCACCTCCTCGGCGGCCTGGAGGATGTCGGAGGTGGCGCGCTCGGTGGTGCGCACGATGCCGTCCAGCGCCTCGGAGGCGGCGCCGAGCTGGCTCTGGTCCTGGTCGGGGGTGTGGATCGCCGCGATCTCGGATTTGGTCCGGCTGATCGCCTTGGCCATCTCGATCAGGTCGAAGCGCAGGCGCTCCATCCCGGAGGGCCCGCGATCGCCGACCACCGCGTTCTCGAGCCGGCCGATGGCGTGGAGCAGCACGTCGGTGTCAGCCGAGCGGTTGCGCTTGGCGTATTCGCTCAGGAACCAGCGCCCCCGCGCCGTTTCCAGCATCGCACCCTCGATGACGTCGTACTCCTCCCGCGGAGCGGGGAGCGAAGGGGTCCCGACCATCTCACCTGCCCTGTCATACGCTTTCCGGTTGATCGCTTCGCGATGCGGAAAGCGGCTTCGCTCAAGCGCCGCACGGGCTGATGAGACGGTCTCCGGAAGATTCCTTCCGGAGACCGTCTCATCGCCGGGCCGAGGCGTCGGCACGGCGGTGTCGCCCGGAGGCGTGTCTGTCTTCACGCTTGACATCCCGGCGTTAACGGCCGCTTACGCCAGGCCCGCCCCTGGCGGACTGATTCGGTCCGCCCCGGCCTCCTTCGCCCCCACAAGCCCCGACATCCCCGTGCCGCCCTCCCCGCTCCCCCTCGGCGACGGTCCGCGCCTTGCCCTGCTCTACGCGGCGGTATTCGCCGGCATCGGCGTGGCGATGCCGTTCATGCCGCTCTGGCTGTCCGGCCTCGGCCTCGGGCCGGAGCTGATCGGCGCGCTCGTCGCCCTGCCGATCCTGGTGCGGATCGCCGTCACGGCACCGCTCCTCGGCCTGATCGATCGCGGCGTTCCGGCGCGCCGGCTCATGGTCGCCGGCAGCCTCGGGCTTGCCGCGACCTACGCGCTGATGCCGGCCTCCGCCTCCCTCGGGTGGCCGGTCCTGGCGGCGATCATCGCCCTCAACGCCGTCGGCGGCGCGCCTCTCGTGCCGTCCCTCGATTACCAGAGCCTCGCCGCCGTGCGGCGCGATCCGCGCCTCGACTACGCCCGGATCCGGCTGGGCGGCTCCCTCGGCTTCCTGGCGGCGAGCCTCCTCGGCGGGTGGCTGCTCGGGATCATGGGGACCGGCAGCATCCCGGGCTTTCTGGCCGGGCTTGAACTGGCCTCGGCCTGCGCCGCCGCCCTCCTGCTCCGCCGGGCGGAAGGCGGTCCGCCGCGTCCCCGCAAAGCCGGACGGATGCACCTGCCGCCGGCCCTGTGGCTCGCCATCGCGGCCGGCGCGGCGATCCAGGCGAGCCACGCGGCGGTCTACGCCTTCGGCTCGATCCACTGGGTCGGCCTCGGCCTGGCGCCGGCGACGACGGGCCTCGCCTGGGGCGTCGGCGTCGTCGCCGAGATCGCGTTCTTCGCCCTCGTCGGCCGCATTCCCGCTCTCCGCGACGCGCCGTTCCGGCTCCTCGGGCTCGGGGCCGTCGCCGCGCTCCTGCGCTGGGCGGGGCTTCTGGCGGTGTCCGGCCTGCCGGCCCTGGTGGTGCCGCTCCAGGCCCTGCACGGCCTGACCTTCGGGCGACGCAGCTCGGCGCCATGGCGGCCCTGTCGCGGCTCGCCCCCGAAGGCGGGCGCGGCGCGGCGCAAGGGGTCTACGCGGCCTGCGCCGCCCTCGCCTCGGCCTCCGCCACCCTGGCGAGCGGGGCGGCCTACCGGGCCGGCGGCGGCGCCTTCGCCTTCGGTCTGATGCTGCCGGTGGCAGGCCTCGGCCTCGTCCTGACGCTCGCCGCGGCGCGGGCCGCTCGCCGCTGAGTTGCGGCGCGCGCGCCATAGTTTGCGAATTGTTAGCATGACGGGGTATAGGACCGGCCCGAGGGGATTCTTTTCAGGCGAACGAGGGAGGCCGGCCCGTGCCGACCGCACCCATCACGCGGGGGCCGATCCGGCCCGCGTCGCGGTCGAGCGCATGCGCGACGGCGTCGCCGCGCGCCTCGCCGGCCGCTGGACCGCCGACCAGGCCCCTGCCGTCGAGGCCGCCGCGGCGGAGATCGTCGCAGCCGGCGCACCCGTCGTCATCGATCTCTCCGGCCTCGCCCGCCTCGACACCCTCGGTGCCTGGGTGCTGGAGCGGACCCGCGCTGCCTTGCCCGCCGGCACCGCCTATGCGGGCGCCTCCCCCGAGCACCTGATCCTCCTGCGCGAGGTCGCGTATCGCGAGGCCGCGCCCAGCCCGCGGCGCCGGCGCTTCCACCCCCTCGATCCGCTGGCGAGCTTAGGGTCCGGGGTCCGCAGCCTCGGCAGCCAGGGCCTGGCCGGCCTCGCCTTCCTGGGCGAGGTGGTGGCGGGCTGCCTGCGGGTGCTCGCCCGCCCGCGCAGCTTCCGCGGCCCGGCGCTGATCAACCAGATCGAGCAGATCGCCCTTCGCGGCGCGCCGATCATCATGTTGATCTCGTTCCTCGTCGGCTGCATCGTCACCCAGCAGGGCATCATCCAGCTCCAGCGCTTCGGCGCCCAGAGCTACGTCGTCAACATGATCGGCATCCTGACCCTGCGCGAGCTCGGGGTCCTGCTGACCTCGATCATGGTGGCGGGGCGCTCCGGCTCGGCCTTCACGGCGGAGATCGGCTCGATGCGGATGCGCGAGGAGGTCGATGCCCTGCGGGTCATGGGCCTCGATCCGATCGAGATCCTGATCGTCCCGCGCATCCTCGCCCTGATGCTCGCCCTGCCGCTGCTCGCCTTCCTGGCCGACCTCGCGGCGCTCGCCGGCGGCGCCTTCACGTCGTTCCTCTATGGCGGCCTGTCGCTCGAGGCGTTCACCTTCCGGCTCCAGAACGCGATCGGCTTCCGCCACCTCGTCATCGGGTTGATCAAGGCGCCGTTCATGGCGCTCATCATCGGCATCATCGCCTCGGTCGAGGGGTTCATGGTCGAGGGGTCGGCCGAATCGCTCGGCCGCCACGTCACCGCCTCAGTCGTCAAGTCAATCTTCATGGTCATCGTCCTCGATGGACTCTTCGCGGTGTTCTTCGCGGCCATCGATTTCTGAACGAGGCGGCCTCGACCCTTGATCACGAGCCCCACCCACCCCGCCCTTGCGAGCCGCGACGCGATCATCCGCGTGCGCGACCTCGTGGTCGCGTTCGGCGACCGCACGGTGCTCAAGGGCCTCAACCTCGACATCCGCCGGGGCGAGATCCTGGGTTTCGTCGGGCCGTCCGGCCAGGGCAAGTCGGTGCTCACCCGCACCCTGCTCGGCCTGGTGCCGAAGCGGTCGGGCACGATCGAGGTGTTCGGCGAGGACGTCGACCGCCTGAGCCTCGCCCAGCGCCGGGTGATCGAGCGGCGCTGGGGCGTGCTGTTCCAGCAGGGCGCGCTGTTCTCGGCGCTCACCGTCAAGCAGAACATCCAGGTGCCGATGCGCGAGCACCTGGCGCTCTCCGAGCGACTGCTCGATGAATTCGCCCGGCTCAAGATCGAGATGGTGGGCTTGAAGCCCGACGCCGCCGACAAGCTGCCCTCCGAGCTCTCCGGCGGGATGATCAAACGCGCGGCGCTCGCCCGCGCGCTCGCCCTCGACCGGAGGTGCTGTTTCTCGACGAGCCGACCTCCGGCCTCGACCCGATCGGCGCCGGCGAGTTCGACGAGCTGGTGGCGACGCTCCAGCGCACGCTGGGACTGACGGTGTTCATGGTCACCCACGACCTCGACAGCCTCTACACCGCCTGCGACCGCATCGCGGCCCTCGGCGACGGCCAGATCATCGCCGAGGGGCCGATCGACGCCATGCTGGCCTCCGATCATCCGTGGCTGCGCTCCTACTTCCACGGCAAGCGCGCCCGCTCGATCGTCGTGCCGGAGATGTCCCCGACATCCGGCGCGGTTTCATCCCCCGGTCTCGCGGGGGGCTCGCCTGATGTGCGCTCCCGCACCCGCCGGCCGTCCGGCCTCGCTTACGCTCGGTAGACGAGGCCATGCCACTGGGGCCGCTCCCGGGCCTTCCCTCCTGCCCTTCGCCCCGCACGCGCACGGAAACCGTTAAGGCATGGAAACCCGCGCCAACAACGTCCTGATCGGGGCCTTCACCCTGGCGGTGATCGCGCTCGGCTTCGCCTTCGCCTTCTGGCTGCGCGGCTCCTCGTCGAACCAGGCCCGGATGCCGGTGCGCATCGTGTTCTCGGGCGGCGTCGGGGGGCTGGCCAAGGGGGCGGTGGTCACCTTCAACGGCATCCGGGTCGGCGAGGCGACCGACGTGCGGCTGCTGCCGCAGGACCCGCGCCGGGTGACGGCGATCGTGGAGGTCAACCGCGGCACGCCCCTGCGGGCCGATACCCGCGCCCGCCTCGACATGACGATGCTGACCGGCGTCGCCTCGATCGCGCTCGCCGGCGGCAGCGCCGACGCGCCGCCGCTCGCCCCGACCAACAACGATCCGGTCCCGACGATCTTCGCCGACGCCTCCGACATCCAGGACCTGATGGCGGCGGCCCGCACCATCGCGCAGCGCGCCGACGACATGCTCCAGCGCCTCGACCGGGTGGTTGCCGGCAACGAGGGCGCGATCAACCGCACGCTCGCCAATGTCGAGCGGTTCTCCAAGACGCTCGGCGACAGCGCGCCGGCCCTCGACGCCCTGACCAAGGCGGTGGACGGGCGCAAGCTCGCCAGCCTGGTCGACAATGCCGACAAGTTCTCCGCGGCGCTCGCCGCCGCCTCGCCGGACATGCAGGCGGGCGTTCACGATGCGCGGGCGCTGGCGGGCAAGCTCAACGCCTCCGCCGACCGGCTCGACGCGGTGCTGAAGGGCGCGGAGGGCTTCCTCGGCTCGGCCTCGGGGGATGCCGGCAAGAGCACCTTCGCGGAGGTGCGCGAGGCCGCGATCTCGATCCGCGAGGCGGGCCGCGCCTTCCGCACCATGTCGGAGAACCTCGACAAGCGCACCGCCACCCTGACCTCGAGCGTCAGCCGTCTCAGCGGCGCCGGCCGGCGCGAGGTCCAGACCCTCTCGACCGACGGCCAGCGCACCCTCAACAGCCTCAACAGCGCCGTGCGCAAGATCGAGCGCGACCCGTCCCAGGTGATCTTCGGCGGCAAGCCGTCGTTGCCCGAATACAACGGTCGCTGACCATGTTGCAGTGCGGCCTCGCGGCGGTTGCAGCGCTGCGCCCGGCCGGGCGTTGTCCCCCCATCTCTGGTCAAGCTTCCGGGCCCGTCCCGGCCCCGCCTTCCGGTCCCTCCGCTCCCATGCTCCTCAAGGCCCCTTCCCCGCGCCGCGCTCCCGGTTTTCTCGCTGCCGGACTCGCCCTTGTCCTCGGCGCCTGCGGCAGCGGCGCCGTGCCGGCCACCTTCGACCTCACCGCCCTGCCGGGGGCGGCGCGCAGCGGTGCGGCGCGGCGCTCGATCGTGGTGGCGGAGCCGGTCGGGCTCCAGCCCTTCGAGGCCGACCGGATCATCGTGCGCGCGCCCGGCGGGTCGGTGTCCTTCCTCGGCGGCGGCCAATGGGCCGACCGGCTGCCGCGGCTCGTCCAGACCCGGCTGATCCAGAGCCTCGAGAACGCCAACCGGCTGAAATCCGTGAGCCGCCCGGGCGACAAGGTCGCGGCGGACACGATCCTGATCACCGAGTTGCGCGCCTTCGACATCAATGCCGGCACCCGCGAGGCGGTGGTCGATCTCTCGGCCAAGCTGGTCCAGGACAGCACCGGCACGGTGGTGGCCGCCAAGGTGTTCCAGGCCCGCGTCCCGGTGACGGAGGTGAGCGCCCCGGTGGCGGCGAACGGGCTGGATCGGGCCTTGTCGATGGTGCTGGCGGATCTGGTGCGGTGGATCAACGCCGGGGGATGACGTAGCCTTGCGACGTTGAAACGAGTCGTGGTCCTCCATTCCCTATCGCGACCTCATCCTGAGGTGTCAGTCGATCGAAGATCGACTGACCTCGAAGGAGGGCTCCAGGGATTGCCGAGACTTCTGGAGCCCTCCTTCGAGGCTCCCTGCGGTCGAATGCGATCTTCGATCGCCAGCACCTCAGGATGAGGTCGCGGGTCGGATCGAGGAGAGGGGGAGCCCGTCATGAGGACCGTGACCATCGGTGTCTCCGGGATCGCGGAGACTCAGGCCCGGTTGAGCGCAGCGTTCCGTGGCGAGAAGCAGGGCGCCTTCATCTCCTTCGCCTCGGTCGAGCAGCTCTGGACCGTGATGACGCCGCGCCGATGGACGTTGCTGCGCGCCCTGGTCGGCCATGAGCCGCAGTCGCTGTCGGCCCTGTCGGATCGGCTGGGCCGCGACGCCGACGAGGTGCAGGCCGACATCGACGCCCTGGCGAAGGCCGGGGTCGTGGAACGCGTGGCGGACGACCGGGTCAGCTTCCCGTTCGATTCGGTCCATGTCGACTTCACGATGGGCCGGGCCGCCTGAGGGCTATCCCCTCACTCCATCACCGCCGCCTTCATGATCACCACCATGATGGCGCGCCCGGTCATGTCGCTGACGCAGCGCACGGTGTGGGGACGGTCGCAGCGGTAGCGCAGAGTCTCGCCGGCCCGGGCCCGCTGGATCGCCCCGGCCACGTCGACCTCGAACTCGCCCTCGGTGACCGACAGGCACTCGACCGAGCCGCGCTGGTGGGCGTCGGAATCGAGCACCCCGCCGGGATCGGCCGAGAGGTCGTACCATTGCAGCCACTCGACCGTCTTGATCCAGCCGATGATGGCGAGCCGCATCCGTCCGTCGTCGGAGACCAGGATCGGCGTGTCGGCCCGGGACGACTTCTCGATGAAGGGTTCTTCGTCGCCGGTGGCGAGCACCCGCTCGATCGAGACGTCGAGGGCCTGGCTCAGGCGCCAGATCGTGGCGAGCGTCGGGTTGGTCTCGTTGCGCTCGATCTGGCTGATGATCGACTTCGCGACGCCCGACTGCTCGGCCAATTCGGAGAGCGACAGGTTGTAGGCCTTGCGCAGGCGCTGGATGGTCTTGCCGAGCTGCCCCGACAGCACCTGTGCCCCGGTCAACAGGTCCTTGCCGCGTTCCCGCCCCCGCTCGACACCCATCGCCCGCCCTTGAACCCCGCTGGATCGTCACGAAGCGTTCCGCATTCCGAACGTCCGTACGCTCCATCAAACGCAATCGCGGGATGGGCGCAAGGGTTCATCCGGCCGCGCAGGGAGATTCCGGGGAGTTGGTGCGTCAGCCCCACCAGGCGTGGAAATGATGCACTGGACCGTTGCCGTGCCCGATCCGGATCCGGTCCGAGGCGGCCAGCGCCGCGCTCAGGTAGGCCTTGGCGGCCCGCGCCGCCTCCGGCAGCGTGAGCGAGCGGGCGAGCCCGGCGGCGATGGCCGCGGACAACGTGCAGCCGGTGCCGTGGGTGTTGCGGGTCGCGATGCGGGGACCTTCGAGGCGCAGGACATGGTCGCCCGGCCCGATCAGCAGATCGACGCTGTCCGGCCCGGCCGCGTGGCCGCCCTTCATCAGGACGGACCGGGGCCCGAGCGCCAGGAGGCGCCGTCCCTGGTCGAGCATCGCGGCCTCGGTCGTCGCGATCCCCTCCCCCAGCAGCACCGCGGCCTCGGGCAGGTTCGGGGTCAGCAGGGCGGCGTGGGGCACGAGCTTGACCCGCAGCGCCTCGACCGCGTCGTCGGCGAGCAGCCGGTCGCCGCTCGTCGCCACCATCACCGGATCGAGGACCAGGGGCAGGCCGGCGCCATGGCGGGCGAGGCCTTCGGCCACCGCCGCGATCGTCGGGATGCGCGAGAGCATGCCGATCTTCACCGCCTTCACGTCGAGGTCGGTGAAGACGCTCTCGATCTGGCGGGCGACGAATTCGGGCTCGACGTCGTGGATCGCCTGGACGCCGCGGGTGTTCTGGGCTGTGAGCGCGGTGATCACGCTGGCGCCGTAGACGCCGAGCGCCGAGAAGGTCTTGAGATCGGCCTGGATGCCGGCGCCGCCGCCGGAATCCGAGCCCGCGATCGTGACGGCGATCATGCCTGGCCTCCGATCGTGCGACACCCGATCATGCCGAACCTCTGGCGGCGAGCGCCCCGTCGATCACGCCGCGCAGGTCGCGCGCCCGCGCCTCGACGTCGCGGCCGGTGCCGAACAGGGCCGAGATCAGCGCGATCCCGTCCGCCCCCGCCCCGATCGTCGCCGCGGCGTTGCTGCGGTCGATCCCCGCGATCGCCCCGACCGGCAGGTTGCCGCCACGGGCGAGGCGGGCCCGGAAGACGATGCGGTTGAGCCCGTCGAGCCCGACCGGCGGGTCCGGGTTGTTCTTGCTGGTGGTGGAAAAGACGCCGCCGATGCAGGCGTAATCGACCGGCAGGCGATAGAGCTCGTCGGCCTGGGCGGCGTTCTTGACGGTGAGCCCGATGATCGCGCCGCGGGGCAGGAGGCGCCTCGCATCGGCCGGGTGCAGGTCCTCCTGGCCGAGATGCACGCCCTCGAGGCCGGCGGCCAGCGCCAGGTCGACCCGGTCGTTCATCAGGAGCGGCACGCCGGTGCCCTGGAGAGCCGCGTGGATCCGGCGCAGGCGCGCCACGGTCTCGCGGGCGTTGGCGATCGTCTTCTCGCGGTATTGCAGCAGGGTGCATCCCCCCGCCGCGGCCTCCGCCGCCATCCGGGCGAGGTGCTCGGCGTCGCCGCCGCACACCCCGACATCGAGGAGGCCGTAGAGCCGCAGGTCCACCGGCGCGGTCGCGTGCCCGCCCTCGGACTTCACGAGCGTGCTCCTGTGGGGCGGGGGCATGCGGGCATGGGGCGCTTCCTGCTGGGCCCGGCGATCGCGGGCCGATCGGCGATCCCCCGGAGTAAGGGCGAGCGAGCGGGGGCGTCAACGGCCCGTCTTCAGCCCGCCCGCGCCCCGCCGGCCGCCGCCTCGCGGGCCCGCTCCACCACCAGGCGCCGCTCGCGCCAGACCACGAACACGCCGGCCGCCGCCACGATGCCGCCGCCGACCGCGATCGCGGCCGTGGGAAGCTGGCCGAACACGAACCAGCCGATCAGCACCGACCACAGCATGGTGGTGTACTCGAACGGCGCGACCAGCGAGGCGTCGCCGTGGCGGTAGCTCTCGGTGAGCAGGATCTGGCCGATGCCGCCGAGCACGCCGACGACCACGAACAGGGCGAGATCCGACCAGCCCGGCATCTTCCAGCCGAGAGCCAGGGTCGAGAGGCCGAGCAGCGAGGTGAACAGGAAGAAGTACAGCACGATGGCGCCGGTGCGCTCGGTGCCGGTGAGCTTGCGCACCTGGATGGTGGCCGCCGCCGAGCAGGCCGCGGCCAGGATCGCGAACAGGGCGCCGGCGGCGCCGCCGCCATTCGATCCGCCGAACTCGAGATGGGGGGCGAGCGTGATCAGCACCCCGAGGAAGCCGACCGAGACGCCGGCCCAGCGATAGGCCTGGACCCGCTCGCGCAGCACCACGGCCGCCAGCACCACGACGAGGATCGGCGAGGCGTAGCCGATCGCCACCGCGTCGGAGAGCGGCAGGTAGGAGAGGCCGGCGAAGCCCGCGAACATCCCGCAGGCCCCGATGATGCTGCGCAGCACGTGGCCCTTGAGGTTCTGCGTGCGCACGGCGTCGATCACCCCGCCCTGCCAGCGCAGCCACAGCAGCAGCGGCGCGATGGCGATGAAGCAGCGGAAGAACACGATCTCGCCGGTCGGGAACCGGTCGGCCAGGACCTTCACCCCGGCGGACATCAGCGTGAAGGCGAGCGCCGAGAGAACCTTCAGCCCGATCCCCAGATAGGGTCGCGCGGCCGCGCGGCCCGACGCGCCAGATCCGGTGACCGACCGGCCGGGGACGACGAGGGGGGCTGCCATGGGCGTGGTGCTTTTCTTGCGGAGAAGCGGGGGAGAGGCCGGCCGCGAGGCGCGGCGGGGCGTCCTGTCAGAACCACGGATCGGCACGGCCGAGATAGAGGTTTGCTCGGGCGTCTGACCTGCGCGATCCGCATGGTGGATGTTAAGCCTTCGCCAATGGATTCCGGCTTGCCGCCCCCGGCGGTGGTGTCCGGCTCCGTCCCCGCGTCATCAAAGTGATACGCGAATAGGGTTTGGCTGGCGCGAGACGCCGCCAAGGAGAATGCACGTGGCCGAGGACGCCGACGCGCTTCGCGTGCGAACCCTGTTCCTCTCGGATCTCCATCTGGGGACGAAGGGCTGCCAGGCCGATTTGCTGCTCGACTTCCTGCGCGAGGTCGATGCCGACGAAATCTACCTCGTCGGCGACATCGTCGACGGCTGGAAGCTGCGCTCGGGCTGGTACTGGCCGCAATCGCACAACGACGTGGTGCAGAAGCTCTTGCGGAAGGTGCGCAAGGGGTCTCGCCTCGTCTACGTGCCGGGCAACCACGACGAGTTCCTGCGCGACTTCCTCGACATGCATTTCGGCGGCATCGAGATCCAGGATCAGGTGCTGCACGAGGCGGCGGACGGCAAGCGCTACCTCGTCATCCACGGCGACCAGTTCGACCTCGTGGTCCGCCACGCCCGCTGGCTGGCCCTGCTCGGCGACGGCGCCTACACGGCGGCGCTCTTCGTCAACACCCATCTCAACTGGGTGCGCCGGCGCCTCGGCCTGACCTACTGGTCGCTCTCGGCCTGGGCCAAGCTCAAGGTCAAGAACGCCGTCAACTTCATCGGCCGCTTCGAGGAGTTCCTGATCGCCGAGGCCCGCCGGGCCGAGGCCGACGGGGTGATCTGCGGCCATATCCACCACGCGGCGAGCCGCATGGTCGACGGTCTGCACTACCTCAATACCGGCGACTGGGTCGAATCCTGCACCGCGGTGGTCGAGCATTACGACGGCACGATGGAGGTGATCCGCTTCGCCGAGTGGAAGCGGGCCCATGCCGAGGCGGGGCAGCCCCTCACCTCCCGCGGCACCCCGGTCGAGGAACTGGCGTCCGCCGCCCGCGCGCCCTTGCCCGCCCCTTCCGTCGCCGGCACCCGGGCGGTCGCGTGAGGCTCCTCGTCGCGACCGATGCCTGGCATCCCCAGGTCAACGGGGTCGTCCGCTCCCTCGAGCACATGATGGCGGCGGGGCGCCGGCGCGGCCACGACCCGGTGATGCTGACGCCGCTGGACTTCGCCAGCGTGCCCTTGCCGGGCTATTCCGAGATCCGGCTCTCGCTCGTCACCGCCCGCGGCGTCGCCGCCCGGTTCCCAGCTCTCGCGCCGACCCACGTCCACATCGCCACCGAGGGGCCGATCGGGCTCGCCACCCGCCGGGTCTGCCTGGCGCAGGGGCGGCCCTTCACCACGAGCTACCACACCCGCTTCCCCGAATACCTCGCTGCCCGCCTGCCGGTGCCGGAACGCTGGAGCTATGCGTGCCTGCGCCGCTTCCACGGTGCGGCGAGCGGCACGATGGTGAGCACGCCGTCCCTGGAGCGTGATCTGACCGGGCGCGGCTTCACCCGGCTCATGCGCTGGACCCGCGGCGTCGATACCGAGCTGTTTCGCCCCCGCGACGGTGAATTACTGCCGGAGGCACTGTCGGGCCTGCCCCGCCCGTTCTTCCTGTTCGTCGGGCGGCTCGCGGTGGAGAAGAACGTCGAGGCCTTCCTGCGCCTCGACCTCCCCGGCACCAAGCTCGTCGTCGGCGACGGGCCGGACCGGGCGCGGCTCGCCGGGATCGCTCCCGCGGCGCGCTTCCTCGGCACGCTCACCGGCGAGGCCCTGGCCCGCGTCTATGCGGCCTCCGACGTCTTCGTCTTCCCGAGCCTGACCGACACCTTCGGCATCGTGCTCCTGGAGGCCCTGGCGAGCGGGCTGCCGGTGGCGGCCTATCCGGTCACCGGCCCGCTCGACGTGATCGGCGGCACGGCAGTCGGGGTTCTCGACCACGATCTCGGTGCGGCGGCTCGCGCGGCCCTCGCGATCCCGCGCGAGGCCTGCCGCGCGGAGGCGCTGCGCTACACCTGGGAGGCGAGCGCCGACCAGTTCTACGGCAATATCGAGCGGGCCCACGCGGAGGGGGCACCGGCCCGGCGCGGGCGGCGGCTCGGGTTGCTGCGGGCGTTGCCGGGCGAAACGCCCATGCCGCGGGTGGGCGAGGGCTGAAGCCGCTGGCACTGGCTACACGCATCCGTGGCCCGTCTCGCCGTGAACCGTGATGCGCCGATCCCGCTATACGATGAGCGCCATGAGATGCGTCGCCAGCGGCTCTTCGTTGCCGTGGAAGCTGGCGATCATGGCTGACAGGAACGCGGCCGGATCAAGCCGCCCGAGATCGAGTGGATGTCCGGCTTGAGCCGCGAGCAGGGCGACGAAGGCGAGCTGCGCACGGCCGTTGCCGTCCCGGAAGGCGTTGATGGCGTTCAGCTCGGCAAGGAAATGTGCCGCGCCGGCTGCGAAACCGGCCCTATCCCGTCGGCGAAGGACTCCGCTCCGCCGGAGATTCTCGAACACGCGTCGTAGTTCGATAGCGAGACGCTCCGGGTAGCAGAAGACGCTGTCGCCCTTGGAGATGCGGACCGTGCGCAGCCGTCCCGCCCACGGATAGACGTCCTGGAAGATGTGGTGGTGAACGGCGCGATAATGTCGAACGCTCCAGCGTCCTCCCGGCATCGCTTCTTGAAAACGGCGTGCCGTTGCGATCGCCTCGAACCGATCGAGTTCGGCGTGTGTGATCAGGCCGGGTATATTTTTGAGAACAGTCGAATTTGGATAGCAGTACGGGTCGGAAATGGACTCGTACATGAAGTCGTCAAGCCAGTTTCCGTCCGTACTTTTCCGTGATGAAGCGCGTGCGCTCCTCGGAGCTCATGCTGCGCTGCTCGAATGCGTGAAGGTCGCGCTTCATCTCGTCGGTGAGCCGGATTCCTTCGATGGCGCTGATCTTCTCGAACGCGCCGAGCCCGAGGACGAGTCCTCCAGACAGCTTCTTCACTTTGCCGGCGCGTGCTTTGCTCATGCGTCGAGGTTAGCACGATCGACGGCTCCTGCCATCACGTCCGGCGATCGGCTGGGAAGAGGAGCCTGAAATCCCTCGACCACATGACGGTGCGCGGTAGCGAGGCGGTTCAGGCCGATTCGGCGAGCAAACACGGATTCATCGTCCCGGCGCGGGAATGCGGCCGCTCTCCCGCACCTCACGCGAACAGATCCACCACCGCGAACCCCCTCCCCGCCAGCCGCTCGCTCAGGATCCGCCGGTGGCAGCGTTCGGGGTCGCGCTCGAAGCAGAGCAGGCAGGTCGGCCCGGCCTCGGCCAGAGCCGTCAATTCGTCGAGGGCGGCCTGGCCTGTGCCGGTTTCCAGCACCTCCTCGCAGTAGATCCGGCGCATCAGCCCGGCATCATGGGCGCGGGCCGCCTCGCGGCCGGCCTTCGGCGTGCCTAAGGTGCGCAGATGCGTGTAGCCGATGCCCGCTTCGGTCAGGCCAGCGGCGAGCGCGGTCTTCGAGAAGCCGCGCTTGCGCGAAGCCGCCACAGCCCGCACATCGGCGAGTCTCGCCACCCCGGCCGCGCGCAAGGCAGCGGTGAAGCGCTCGGTATCCGCGCCTTCGTACCCGATGGTAAACAGAACCTTGGCCATGGCCCGTCCCGGCAAAGATGAGATCTGGCGGGGGCTTATGCCCGATGGGGGAGGCGCGGGCGAGCCGCCGGGAGGCCTTACGTGGCTTATCCGCCACGCGTTTCGGAATTCCGTCGCGATCCCGTCAAGGTCCCATTAACCGGCCCCGTCGCATCGAATAGCCATAGTGTTCCGCGTGAAGTCAGGCCGCGCCCCGATGCCGATGGAGTCGACGATCCTCTCCGCCCCGTGGTCCTCCGCCGTGTCGCGCGGCCTTCGGTGGGGCAAGCGCGCCCTGGCGGCGGCGAGCCTCGCCGCGCTCGCGGCCTGTGCCGGCGGCGGCGCCGATTTCTACCCGACCAAGGGCGACGTGAAGCCCCATCCGGGCGTCGCCAAGGCGAAGCTGCACCCGATCCAGGGCATCGACGTCTCGAAGTGGCAGGGCCCGATCGACTGGATGTCGGTGAAGGGCGCCGGCACCCAGTTCGCCTACATCAAGGCGACCGAGGGCGGCGACCACGTCGACGATCGATTCCGCGAGAACTGGGACGGCGCCGGCCGGGCCGGCGTGCCGCGCGGCGCCTACCATTTCGTGTTCTGGTGCCGCTCGGCCAAGGACCAGATGGACTGGTTCAAGCGCAACGTTCCCAACGACCCCACCGCCCTCCCCCCGGTCCTCGACGTCGAGTGGAACGGCCATTCGCAGCTCTGCCCGAAGAAGCTGCCCAAGGCCCAGGCGCTCGCCATGACCGAGTACATGCTGCGGGAGATGGAGATCTATACCGGCAAGCGGCCGATCATCTACACCGACATCACCTTCCACAAGGACGTGCTGGAGGGCGAGCTGCCGGATTACCCGCATTGGGTCCGCTCCACCGCGGCCGAGCCGGAGCAGCGCTACGCCAACCGCGACTGGATGCTGTGGCAGTTCACCTCGACCGGCCGGGTGCCGGGGGTGCGCGGCGACGTCGACCGCAACGCCTTCTACGGCACCAAGGCCGAATGGGCCTCGTTCCTCGCCACCGATTGCGACCCGCGGCACCATCGGCGGTTGTCGGAGGCGGGGTTGTGCACCGACAAGTGACGGTTATTGAGTATCGAAGATGAAGAAGCCCGGTCCGTGACGAGCGGCCGGGCTTCTTCTTTTCGCATGGATGGTTTCTCGCGATCGGATCTGACATTCTCAGTGTCATCCCGGGGCTCGGCAAAGCCGAGAACCCGGGATCCATAAACGCTGACGTGGAAGAACGAGGCGGTCTGCGTACCGCTTCATCCTGCATCGTCGGCGGTTATGGATCCCGGGTTCCGCTGCGCGGCCCCGGGATGACACGGAGGGTGGCACATCCGTCGGTGCGCTCGGGGCGAGCATCAGCCGCCGAGCGCGCCCCGCCCGCCTCAGCCGTTACGGAACGTATAGCTGTAGCCGTTCAGCGCCGGCGCGCCGCCGAGATGCGCGTAGAGCACCTTCGAGCCCTTGGGGAAGAAGCCCTTCTGGACGAGGTCGATCATGCCCTGCATCGACTTGCCCTCGTAGACCGGGTCTGTGATCATCGCCTCGAGCCGGGCCGCGAGGCGGATCGCCTCGACCGTCTCCTTCGAGGGCACGCCGTAGACCGGGTAGGCGTAGTCCTCCTTGATGACCACGTCGTCCTCGGTGATCTCGCCGGCACCCACCAGAGCCGAGGTGTTGCGGGCGATCTCGAGCACCTGCGCCCGGGTCTGGGCCGGGGTGCAGGAGGCGTCGATGCCGATGACCTTGTCGGCGCGGCCGTCGGGCTTGAAGCCGACCACCATGCCGGCATGGGTCGAGCCGGTGACGGTGCAGACGATGATGTAGTCGAAGCGGATGCCCATCTCGGCCTCCTGCTTGCGGACTTCCTCCGCGAAGCCGACATAGCCCAGGCCGCCGAACTTGTGCACCGAGGCACCGGCGGGAATCGCGTAGGGCTTGCCGCCCTTGGCCTTCACGTCCTCGATCGCCTGTTTCCAGCTGTCGCGGATGCCGATGTCGAAGCCCTCGTCGACGAGTTGCGATTCGGCGCCCATGATCCGCGTCAGCATGATGTTGCCGACCCGGTCGTAGACCGCATCCTCGTGCGGCACCCAGGCTTCCTGGATCACCCGGCACTTCATGCCGATCTTGGCCGCCACCGCCGCCACCATGCGGGTGTGGTTCGACTGCACGCCGCCGATCGACACCAGGGTGTCGGCATTCGAGGCGATCGCGTCCGGCACGATGTATTCGAGCTTGCGCAGCTTGTTGCCGCCATAGGCGAGGCCCGAATTGCAGTCCTCGCGCTTGGCGTAGATCTCGACGTCGCCGCCCAGATGCGCGGTCAGGCGCGGCAGGTGCTCGATCGGGGTCGGGCCGAAGGTCAGGGGGTAGCGCTCGAACTGCGACAGCATCGATTGGGTCATCGCCGGGGTCCTGTGTGGAAGCCGCGTTCACCCTATCAGGCGTTCGATGAAAGGTGCTCTCGAATAGCACCGATATTTGGATCGAGGAACGTTTGTTTTTGCCATCCTCGTGCTACGAGCATCCATCTTCGGGCTTCTGGATGGAAGGATCTCTCATGAGCACCGGGCTCGACCGCATCGACATGAAAATTCTGCGGCTCCTGCAAGAGGATGGCCGGATCGGCAACGCCGAGCTCGCCAAGCGCGTCAACACCAGCCCGGCCACCTGCCACCGTCGCACCCAGCGCCTGTTCGACGAAGGATACTTGCGCGGCGTGCGCGGCGTGGTGGCGCCCGAGAAGGTCGGGCGTGGCTCGCTGGTCCTGGTCGGCGTGGTGCTCGACCGCTCGACGCCGGAGAGCTTCTCAGCCTTCGAGACGGCAGCGCTCGCCATGCCGACCCTGCTCGACTGCCACCTCGTCGCCGGCGACTTCGACTACTTCCTCAAGATCCGCGTCTCCGACATGGCCGACTTCAACCGGATGCACAGCGAGATCCTGATCGCCCTGCCCGGCGTGCGCCAGACCCGGACCTTCTTCGTCATGAAGGAGGTGATCGACAACGCGCCGCTCAGCTTGTGAGATCGCGGCGGTTGCCGATGTACGCAGTTTGTTCTAGTCATCGATCGAGATTGTCCGGAGCCTTGGCCCGGAGGCCCCGGCGCCCCATCTGGTCAACCAATACGGTCGACAGGGTTCTCGGCATCGCGGGCTCCCGGCCGGTCCCCGGTCCCACCAAGCCTGGCCGCGCCCCGTTGGCGGCGGCCCGGAGCCTTCCTGCATGGCCTCTCTCGACAAGCTCTTCGACCGTTCCGCGGACGCGCGCGTGATCGCGGTGCGGGGTGCCCGCGAGCACAACCTGAAGAACGTCGACCTGACGATCCCGCGCGACAAGCTGGTGGTGTTCACCGGCCTGTCCGGCTCGGGCAAGTCGTCGCTCGCCTTCGACACCATCTACGCGGAAGGGCAGCGCCGCTACGTCGAGTCGCTCTCGGCCTATGCGCGCCAGTTCCTCGAGATGATGTCGAAGCCCGACGTCGACCAGATCGACGGGCTGTCGCCGGCGATCTCGATCGAGCAGAAGACCACCTCGAAGAACCCGCGCTCGACGGTCGGCACCGTCACGGAGATCTACGACTACATGCGCCTCCTGTGGGCGCGGGTCGGCATCCCGTACTCGCCGGCCACCGGCCTGCCGATCGAGAGCCAGACGGTCAGCCAGATGGTCGACCGGGTGCTGGCTTTGCCCGAAAAGACCCGGCTCTACCTGCTGGCCCCCGTCGTGCGCGGCCGCAAGGGCGAGTACCGCAAGGAGATCGCCGAGTTCCAGAAGAAGGGCTTCCAGCGCCTGCGCATCGACGGCGAGTACTACGCCATCGACGACGTGCCGAAGCTCGACAAGAAGCTCAAGCACGACATCGACGTGGTGGTTGACCGGATCGTGGTGCGGGCCGACATGGCGTCGCGGCTGGCCGATTCGTTCGAGACCGCCCTGGAACTGGCCGACGGCATCGCGGTCGTGACCTTCGCCGATGCCCCCGAGGAGGGCGAGGCGCCCGAACCCATCACCTTCTCGTCGCGCTTCGCCTGCCCGGTCTCCGGCTTCACGATCCCGGAGATCGAGCCGAGATTGTTCTCCTTCAACAACCCCTTCGGCGCCTGTCCGACCTGCGGCGGCATCGGCCACGAGATGCGGATCGACCCGACGCTGGTCATCGCCGACGAGTCCTTCAGCCTGTCGCGCGGCGCCGTCGCGCCCTGGGCGAAATCCACCTCGCCCTATTACGGCCAGACCCTGGAGGCGCTGGCGCGTCACTACCGCTTCCGCACCGACACGCCGTGGTCGAAGCTCACCGAGGCCGCCCGCCAGGTGGTGCTCTACGGGTCCGACGGCGACGAGATCCGCTTCGCCTACAATGATGGGCTTCGCGCCTACGAGGTGTCGAAGCCGTTCGAGGGCGTGATTCCGAACCTCGAGCGGCGCTACAAGGAGACCGACAGCGACACCGCGCGGGAGGATATCGGCCGGTTCATGGCCGAGACGCCGTGCTCGGCCTGCGGCGGCAAGCGGCTGAAGCCCGAGGCCCTGGCGGTGAAGATCGCCGGCTCCGACATCGGCGACGCCACGGTCCTGTCGGTGCGCGACGCCCATCGCTGGTTCGGCGACTTGCCCGAGCACCTGACGCAGAAGCAGAACGAGATCGCGGTTCGCATCCTCAAGGAGATTCGCGACCGGCTGACCTTCCTGGTCGATGTCGGGCTGGAATACCTGACGCTCGCCCGCGGCTCGGGCTCCCTGTCGGGCGGCGAGAGCCAGCGCATTCGCCTCGCCTCGCAGATCGGCTCCGGGCTGTCCGGCGTCCTCTACGTCCTCGACGAACCCTCGATCGGCCTGCACCAGCGCGACAACGAGCGCCTGCTCGGCACGCTGAAGCGCCTGCGCGACCTCGGCAACTCGGTCATCGTGGTCGAGCACGACGAGGACGCGATTTTGCAAGCCGATTACGTCGTCGATGTCGGCCCCGGCGCCGGCATCCATGGCGGGCGGATCGTGGCACAGGGCACGCCGCCGGAATTGCTGGCCGACCCGAACTCGCTCACCGCCAAGTACCTCACCGGCGCCCTCTCCGTGCGGGTGCCGAAGATGCGCCGCAAGGCCAAGACGGTCCCGGCCGCCACGAAGGGCGAAAAGCCTGCGCCGCAGATGCTGCGCCTCGTCGGCGCACGCGGCAACAACCTGAAGGACGTGACCGCGGAGATCCCGCTCGGCACCTTCACCTGCATCACCGGGGTCTCGGGTGGTGGCAAGTCGACGCTCGTCGTCGACACGCTCTACAAGGCGGTGGCGCGCAAGCTCAACGGCACACTGGAGCATCCCGCCCCGCACGATCGCCTCGAAGGGCTGGAGCATCTCGACAAGGTCATCGACATCGACCAGTCGCCGATCGGGCGCACGCCGCGGTCGAACCCCGCGACGTATATCGGCGCCTTCACGCCGATCCGCGACTGGTTCGCCGGCCTGCCCGAGGCCAAGGCGCGGGGCTACCAGCCCGGCCGGTTCTCGTTCAACGTCAAGGGCGGGCGCTGCGAGGCCTGCTCGGGCGACGGCGTCATCAAGATCGAGATGCACTTCCTGCCCGACGTCTACGTCACCTGCGACGTCTGCAAGGGCAAGCGCTACGACCGCGAGACCCTGGAGGTGAAGTACCGCGAGCGCTCGATCGCCGACGTGCTCGACATGACGGTGGAGGAGGCGGCCGACCTGTTCAAGGCGGTGCCGGCGATCCGCGAGAAGCTCGAGACCCTGGCCCGGGTCGGCCTCGGCTACGTCCGGGTCGGCCAGCAGGCCACGACGCTCTCGGGCGGCGAAGCCCAGCGCGTGAAGCTCTCCAAGGAGTTGTCGAAGCGCGCCACCGGCCGCACCCTCTACATCCTCGACGAGCCGACCACCGGCCTGCACTTCCACGATGTCGCCAAGCTGATGGAGGTGCTGCACGAGCTGGTCGACCAGGGCAACAGCGTCGTGGTGATCGAGCACAACCTCGAGGTGATCAAGACCGCCGACTGGGTGATCGACATGGGCCCGGAGGGCGGCGACGGCGGCGGCGTGATCGTCGCGCAGGGCACGCCCGAGGACATCGCCGCCTCGGAGGCGAGCCATACCGGCCGCTTCCTGCGCGAGGTCCTGGCCCGCCGCCCCGCCGCGAAGCCGGCCGCGAAGGCGCCGCGGGCGCGCAAGCCGGCGACCAGCAAGCAGGCGGCGGAGTAGATTCACGCCCCAAAACCCCCGCGAAGCTTGGCCGCACGGGCGCGAAACCCGCCTGTGCGGCGCAGCAAGCCGGCATTTGTTGCCGATTTCTTGCTCTGTACCACCAAAGTACAAAGTGGCGCCCGCATGACGAGAATGCGTCATTTGCGCAACGCTGCCGCATCCTCTGCCTCTCCAGCGAGCAAAGGGCTGGCAATCCGGGACAATCTGGAAGACCATCGTGGTGTTCAGACTGTGTCGCCGGGCGGGGGCCGGGTGCAACAGGGCTTCGGTCGAAGCGCGCTGCGACGACGCGCGGATCGAGCCTGCGATTCGACGTGCCCCGGTCCGTTATCATTTAGGGAAGGAAGGACCATGGGCAAGTATTGGCTGGCCGCGGGGGCGGCTGCCCTGTCGTTGAGCGTTTCGGCGAATGCCGCCTTCGCGCAAACCACGACGGTTCCGGGTGAGCAGGTCGGCCTCGCGATCGGCGCGCCGCTGCCCGAGGGTGTCTATGCCATCAACACCTTCACCTATCGCAGCCCGGACGGCCCGAACCTCACCTCCACCGACACCGCGGTCAACATCCCGGTCCTGGTTTGGTCGACCCCGTGGAAGATCCTCGGCGCCCGCGTCGAGGCCGTGGTCGCTCCGCCGACCGTGTTCACCTTCTCCCGCGCCCCCGGCGGCCGCGACACCAGCATCAACGTCGGCACCTTCGTCGGCGGCATCTTCGCCTGGGATCTCGGCAACAACATCGGCGTCAGCTACCTGTCCGGGGCGTCTACCTCAACGAACTGAATGCCGGCCGCGGCGGCGGCCTGCCGATCCTGGCCTCGAACACCTACCGCCAGGGCTTCGCCATCAGCTATACCGGCGACGGCTGGAACGTCACCGCCAACCTCACCTACAACTTCTACGACACGCCGGCCCGCTTCAGCGGCCGCAACGGCATCCCGGGCTTCTACGGCAGCCAGTTCCCGACCGACGCCCTCAACCTCGACCTGACCGCGACCAAGAAGTTCGGCAAGTTCGAGATCGGCGCCATCGGCTACGGCACCGCCAACCTGCCGAACCGCGCCCAGCTCGCCAACGCCGCGCCCTGCGCCGGCAACTTCGCCACCTGCGGCACGGTGGTGGGCGGCGGCGGCGGCCGCTTCGCCCTCGGCGGCCTCGTCGGCTACGATTTCGGCAAGTTCACGGTCCAGGCCTGGGTCGCCCGCGACGTCGCCACCTCGGCGCGCCAGATCTCGCCGCTCACCGGCCTGGCGACCGACCGCCGCGCCTACTCGACCGAGGGCTGGTTCCGCGTCGTCGCCCCGCTCTACACCGTCGCGGCGGCGCCCGAGCCGGCGCCGGTGCCGCTGGTCCGCAAGTACTGAGGACGGTTCGGGCCCGGCACCTGTCCGGGCCCGTTCGAGAGTATCCAAGCGGCGCCTCCTCCGAGACGCCTCGTTTCGAGACCCCTCCTCTCCCGCCCGGCTCGTCGAGCCGGGCGTTCTTGTGTGTGGCGCAAGCGATGCCTGTTGCGCCCGGCTCCGCGACCTATAACGGGAGCGAACGGGCGGGGCGTCGCGCTCCGCCGGACGACACGAGACACGGGGCGCGCACGAGACGCCCCGGCAGGAGACCATCATGGCGGCGCCCGGCGACTGGAAGATTCCCTCCGCGGTGCAGCCCCGCCCCTCCGCCTATTCCTACGATCTCGACCAGACCCTGACCGCCGTCGTCGCCCTGTCCTCGCGGGTGCCCGAGGGGGCCTACACCGCCGAGATCCTGGGCACCGAGCGGGCCGGCAACGGCGTCCTGATCGGCGAGGACGGGCTGGTCCTCACCATCGGCTACCTGATCACCGAAGCCGAGAGCATCTGGCTCACCGCCCATGACGGCCGCACCGCGCCGGGCCACGTGGTCGGCTACGACGCCGCCACCGGATTCGGCCTGGTCCAGGCGCTGGGCCGCCTCGACCTGCCGTACCTGCCCCTCGGCAGCGCCGCGGACCTGCGCGTCGGCGACCGTCTGGTGATGGCCGGGGCCGGCGGCCGTACCCGCGCCGTCGCCGCCGAGGTGGTGGCCCGGCAGGAATTCGCCGGCTACTGGGAATATCTCCTCGACGACGCGATCTTCACCGCGCCCTCGCATCCGCATTGGGGCGGCGCGGCGCTGATCGGCCCGGCGGGCGAGCTCACCGGCCTCGGCTCGCTGCAATTGCAGCAGGGCGGGCGCGACAGCCGCCCGATCAACATGGCGGTGCCGATCGATCTCCTGAAGCCGATCCTGAACGACCTGACCACGTTGGGCCGGGTCTCCGGCCCGCCCCGCCCCTGGCTCGGCCTCTACGCCACCGAGATGGACGACCAGGTCGTGGTGATGGGCCTCTCGCCTCGCGCGCCCGCCGAGACGGCCGACCTGCGCGCCGGCGACATCCTGCTGGCGGTGGGCCAGACCGAGGTGGCCGACCTCGCGGGCTTCCTGCGCGCCGTCTGGGCGCTCGGCCCCGCCGGCATCACCGTGCCGCTGACCGTGAACCGCGACGGGCGGACCTTGACCATTCCGGTCGTGTCGGCGGACCGCGCGTCCTTCCTGGTGGCGCCGCGGCTGCATTGAGGGCGGCTGCAGCTCGTTTTCTTCCTGCGACAGCGGGGCTGTTCAGGAAAGCCTCCAGGGCGAGACGATCGCGGGATCCCCTCTCCAGGCAATGCCGGGCTAGCCCAGTATCGCGGCAAGGTGTGGGAGAGGGGTAGGGGCGATCGAAGATCGCACAGGCTGGAAACGGCGCCGGATAAATCCGAGCCGTTCCGCTGCCGGCACGACGCTGTCAGCTTTCCCCTGAAACGTGCCACTCTCACCCCCAACCCCCTCCCACCAGGGAGAGGGAGACGCGCAACGATTTTCTCCGGACGACCCTGCCGCAAGGGGGAGAAACCGCGTCATTCGTCTCATGCATCGCTGTTCGACACATGCTGACGGGCGAGTCGGCGCACCCGTCCGGTCCGGGACGCCTCGCGGCGTGTGAAGGCGGGAGCCTGCGCCCCATGCAGACACGCGCATGCTGCCAGAATCGGCACCGACCGCGCGTGTTGCCGCACTGCACACCGGCTCATCACCGACTGCCGCCTGCCTGTGCTTCACCCCTCCCGAGCATCCCTTGGCCCCCCGCCGGCACCACCGCCCTTCGCGTGTGCAGCATAGTGCCTAAATGCCCGCAATCCTTGCGCTTCATGCGCCAGAGTGCTGCCAAATCGGCGAGCACAGGGGTTGGTTGACGATTCCCTGCGCGCTGCATGCGGATCGTGCATGGCTGGCTTACGCGACTCCCTCTCCCACCACCGCAGCCGTTTCCCATATGGTGCGTTGCAACAGAGACAGGCAGCCGCTGCCGAAACGGTTCGCACCGGCTGCCCGTCCAGAGGTCAAATCCGATGTTCGTCTCCCTCATCCTCAGCAAGATCCGCTCCTACCTCCGCTACCGCGAGACCGTGCACGAGCTGTCGCGCCTCTCGGACCGCGAGCTCGACGATCTCGGCATCAGCCGCTTCGAGATCCAGGGCATCGCCCGCTCGGTCGCGTAAAGCGCCTCTCCGCGTACCAGTACCGCGTACCGAGTACCCCCAAGTCGATCATAGGCCCCTCGGGCCGTTCATCGTCTCGCGCGCCCGCCCCTTCCGGCGGGCGTTCGCATGTCCGGACCTCGACACGCTCCCGGCGGTGTTGCATCGACGGCCCCCGATCCGATATGCCGCGTCATGTCCGGATCAGACCCCATTCACGTCGTCGGCGGCGGCCTCGCCGGTTCCGAAGCGGCCTGGCAGATCGCCGAGGCCGGCCTGCCCGTGGTGCTGCACGAGATGCGGCCCCTGCGCGGCACCGAGGCGCACCAGACCCACGACCTCGCCGAGCTCGTCTGCTCGAACTCGTTCCGCTCCGACGACGCGGAGCAGAACGCCGTCGGGCTGCTGCACCAGGAGATGCGCCGCCTCGGCTCGCTGATCATGGCTTGCGGCGACGCCAACCAGGTCCCGGCCGGCGGCGCGCTCGCGGTGGATCGCGAGGGGTTCGCCCGGGCGGTCACCGCGGCGCTGGAAGGCCATCCGAACGTCACCCTCGTCCGCGAGGAGATCGACGGCCTGCCCCCGCTGCCTGGGACAGCGTGATCCTGGCGACCGGCCCGCTCACCGCACCCGGCCTCGCCGAGGGCATCCGCGGCCTCACCGGCGCCGAATCGCTCGCCTTCTTCGACGCCATCGCGCCGATCGTGCATCGCGATTCGATCGACATGGGCAAGGCCTGGTTCCAGTCCCGCTACGACAAGGTCGGGCCGGGCGGCACCGGGGCCGACTACATCAACTGCCCGCTCGACCGCGAGCAATACGCCGCCTTCATCCAGGCCCTGATCGACGGCAAGAAGACCTCGTTCAAGGAATGGGAGGCTTCGACCCCGTATTTCGACGGCTGCCTGCCGATCGAGGTGATGGCCGAGCGCGGCCCCGAGACCCTGCGCCACGGGCCGATGAAGCCGTTCGGCCTGACCAACCCGCACAACCCGACGGTCAAGGCCTACGCCATCGTCCAGCTGCGCCAGGACAACGCGCTCGGCACGCTCTACAACATGGTCGGCTTCCAGACGAAGCTGCGCCATGCCGAGCAGGTGCGGGTCTTCCGTACGATTCCGGGCCTCGAGAATGCCGAGTTCGCCCGTCTGGGCGGCCTTCACCGCAACACCTACCTCGACAGCCCGCGCCTCCTCGACGCGACCTTGCGGCTCAAGGCCGAGCCGCGCCTGCGCTTCGCCGGCCAGATCACCGGCTGCGAGGGCTATGTCGAGAGCGCCGCGATCGGCCTGATGGCCGGCCGCTTCGCCGCCGCCGAGCGCCAGGGCCGCACGCTGGAGCCGCTGCCGGTCACCACGGCTTTGGGCGCCCTCATCGGCCACATCACCGGCGGGCATGTCTCGGCCGAGGATGCCGGCACGCCGCGCTCGTTCCAGCCGATGAACGTCAATTTCGGCCTCTTCCCGCCACTCGACCGGGCGCCGAAGGCCCCCGACGGCAAGCGCCTGCGCGGCACGGAAAAGGCGCAGGCGAAGAAGCGCGCGATGACCGACCGGGCCCGGGCCGCGCTCGGCGAATGGCTCGGCGAGGCGCCGGAGCCTTTGCCGGCCGAGGCGGCGGAGTAGGCGTCGGACGGCTCCAGCGAATGAAGCGTGGGATCGGAGTGCCGGGTCCGGGCCGACGATCCCAGACCGTCCGCGTCATCCCGGGGCCGCGTAGCGGAACCCGGGATCCATAACCGCTGACGGTCGAGGTTGGGGCGGCACGCGATCCGCCCTGTTCTTCTGCGTCAGCGGTTATGGATCCCGGGTTCTCGGCTGCGCCGAGCCCCGGGATGACGTCGAGGGCATGGAGATTTAGGGTCTACCTGACCGACCGCGCCGCCCACCACAGCCGCCAGATCCGGCGCCAGTTCGGCACCTCGATCACGCTCGCCAGCGGGTCGTAGCCCGGCCGCTCCATCTGCGCGAGATAGGCCTCGACGAGGGCGACCGGCAGGAAGGCCGGGGCCGCCACCGCGGCGATGCTCGCCCGCTCGGCCGCGTAGGCCGCGAGGTGGCGGCGCACCAGCGCCCGCATGTCGGCGCAGGCGCCGAGCAGGCCCGGCCCGCCGCGGCCCGCCACGATGTCTTCCCGGGTGACGCCGTGGGCCTTGAGCACGTCCGCCGGCAGGTAGACCTGGCCGCTGCGGGCGTGCCAGGGCAAGGCCCGCAGGAGGCCGGTCACCGCGTAGGCGACGCCGGCATGGCCCGAAGCGGCGGCGCCGCCGGGCTCGGAGCCGTTCGCCAGGATCAGGCTGCCGAGGCGGATCAGGCAGGAGGCGGTCTCGCCGCAATAGCCTTCGAGGTCGTTCGTCGTCGGCATCGGGTCGTCGTAGAGGTCGAAGACCCGGGCATCGACGAGATCGACGAGGGGCTGGCGCGGCAGCCGCGCCTTCACCAGCGTATCGTCGAGGGCGGCGGCCACCGGATGCGCCCGCACGTCGCCCCGCGCCTCGCCCTGGAGGGCGTCGCGCCACCATTGCAGGCGCAACTCGCCCGGCATCGGGCTCGACACCGCCTCCCGCACCCGCGCCACCTCCAGGCTGAAGGCGGCGAGCGCGTGGAGATGCGGGCGCATCTCGGCCGGGGCGTAGAGACTGGCATACCAGCGGTCCGGGTCGCCGGCCCGCACCAGGGATTCGCAATGGGCGTAGGCCCAGGCCGGATCCCGCGTCTCGGGCTGGCTCATGAAACTCGGCTCACGACATTCGGTTCATGGCACCGCGATCAGGGCGGCGGCGACCTTGCGGTTCTCGGCCATCAGGATGTTGTAGGTCCGGGCCGCCGCGCCGGTCTGCATCACGTCGAGGCCGATGCCGGCCTCCTTGAGGAACCGGCGCAAGGCATCGGGTACGAACACGATCTCGGCCCCGGTGCCCAGCAGCAGCAGGTTCACCGCGCCGCCCTCGGCGACGAGGGGGCCCAGGCTCTCCGGCGTGATGCCGTCGGGCTCGGTCACCTCCCAGGCCCGCACGCCGGAGGGCAGCGCGAGGATCGAGCCGCGATGCGACATCTCGGCGAAGCGGAAGCCGCCGCCGCCATAGGCGTCGATCGGGTAACGGCCCGGGACGAAGCCGTCCTGCTGGCGCTCGGGAGCCGCCACCTACTCGGCCGCCTGTGGCAGGGCCGAGGTGTCGCGCGCCTGCGTCCGGCTGCCGCCGGCCTGGAGCCCGATATAGATCAGGAACGGGGTCGAGACGAAGATCGCCGAATAGGTGCAGATCACCACGCCGGCCAGCATCACCACCGAGAAGCCCTTGATCGCCTCGCCGCCGAACAGCACCAGGGCGAGCAGCGACAGGGCCGTCGACATGGCGGTCATCACCGTGCGCGACATGGTGGAGTTGATCGAGAGGTTGAGCAGCTCCTCGGTCGGCATGGTCTTGTAGCGCCGCATCAGCTCGCGGGTGCGGTCGAACACCACCACGGTTTCGTTGAGCGAGTAGCCCACGATGGTGAGGATCGCGGCGATCGAGGTCATGTTGAACTCGATGCGCGTGATGACGAACAGCCCGACCGTGATGACGATGTCGTGCAGGGTGCCGACGATGGCGCCCAGCGCCAGTTCCCGCTCGAACCGGAACCACAGGTAGAGCAGCACCGCCACGACCGAGAGCACGACACCGATCGTGCCCGACTGGACCAGCTCGCCCGAGACGCGGGGACCGACGGTCTCGACGCGATCGAAGGCGTAATCCTTGTCGAAGGCGGCGTGCGCCTTCTGCATCACCAGGGTCTGCCCGGTCTCGCCGCCGGCCTGGAGCGGGAAGCGCACCGAGATCGAGCCCTGGCCGAGCTCCTGCACCTCGGTCTCGCCGAAGCCGAAATCGTTGGCGGTGTGGCGCACCGCGCCGACATCGGAGGTCACGCCGGCCTTCGGCCGCAGCTCGACCAGGGTGCCGCCCTTGAAGTCGATGCCGAAATTGAGCCCGACCTGCAGGAACAGCACCACCGTGGCGACCGAGATGAAGGCCGAGAGCGGGAAGCTGAAGCGCCGCAGGCGCATGAAGTCGAAGTGGGATTCGTCGGGCCAGAGGCGGAGGAGGCGCATCGTCGGTCTCGAAAAGGGTGTGTCGGCGCGCCCCTCGGAGCGCAGCGCAGGTCCGGGCGGTCGCGAGGACCGCCCGTCGAAGCCTTAGATCGGCAGGGTCTTGGGCCGCAGGCGCTGGTACCACAGGGCGATCATCATACGGGTCAGGGTCACGGCGGTGATGACCGTGGTCAGGATGCCGAGGATGAACACCACCGCGAAGCCGCGCACCGGCCCCGAGCCGAGGAAGAACAGGATCACCGCGGCGATCGCCATGGTGGAGTTGGAATCCACGATGGTGGCGAAGGCGCGGTCGAAGCCCGCCTGCAGCGCCGAGGGGATCGAGCGGCCGGCCCGCACCTCCTCGCGCACGCGCTCGTAGATCAGCACGTTGGAGTCGACCGCGGTGCCGATGGTGAGCACGATGCCGGCGATGCCCGGCAGCGTCATCGTGGCCTCCAGCACCGACATCAGGCCGAGGATCAGGCCGACATGGACCAGCAGCGCGATGTTGGCGAACAGGCCGAACACGCCGTAGGCCGCGAACATCAGCACGACGACGAGGATCGTCGCCACGATGGTGGCGTTCTTGCCGGCCTCGATCGAGTCGCGGCCGAGGCCCGGGCCGACGGTCCGGCGCTCGATCACGGTGAGCTTGGCCGGCAGGGCGCCGGCGCGCAGCAGCACCGAGAGGTCGTTGGCCTGCTGGACCGTGAACCGGCCCGAGATCTGGCCCTGCCCGCCGGTGATCGGCTGCAGGATGCGGGGGGCCGACACGACCTCGTTGTCGAGGACGATCGCCAGCGCCCGGCCGACATTCTCGCTCGTCGCCTGGCCGAATTTCTGCGCGCCGCGCAGGTTGAACTTGAAGTTGACGATCGGCTCGTTCGACTTCTGGTCGAAGCCCGGCTGGGCGTCGGTCAGGTCGGCGCCGTCGGCGAGCACCCGGCGCTCCACCGGCACCTTCTGGCCGTTGGCGTCCTTGGAGGGCAGCATGTCGACGTCGCCGGCCGGGCTGTCGGCGAGCATGCGGAAGGTGAGCTTGGCGGTCTTGCCGAGCTGCTCCTCGAGCCGGGCCGGGTCCTGGAGCCCCGGGACCTGGACCAGGATGCGGTCGGCGCCCTGCTGCTGGATCGACGGCTCGGTGGTGCCGCCGAGATCGACGCGGCGGCGGATCACCTCGATCGCCTGGGTCACCGCGCGGCGCACCCGGGCGTTGAAGCCGGCATCGGAGAAGGCGAGCTGGATCAGGCCGTTCGGCTCCTCGCGCAGGTCGAGGGTGCGGGCGCCGGTCTGGCCCAGGGTCGCGTCGGTGACCGGCTGCGACAGGGCCTGCAGCTTCGGAATCGCCTTGGCGCGGGCGGCCTCGTCGGTGATGCGCAGCTGCACGCCGCGGGGCAGCAGCTGGATCCCGCCGGAGGCCTGCACACCGGCCTCGCGCAGCGCCTGGCGCACGTCGTCGCGCAGGCCCTCGGCCATGCTCCGCGCGAGGTCGTTGCGGTCGACCTCGAGCACGATCTGCGAACCGCCCTGGAGGTCGAGGCCGAGCACGATGGCGCGGGTCGGCACGATCCAGGTCGGGAACCAGGACGGCAGCCCGGCGATGAAGCCCTTGCGCTGCTCGGCCGTGAAGAAGCTCGGCACGGCGAGCATCAGGCCGACCAGGATCACGGCGAGCGTCGCGACGGCCTTCGTGGTGGAAATACGGAGCATCCGCGGCGTCCCAACCGGTCTCGAATGTGTGAGATAGGGCGGCCCGGCGCCTTCGTCCGGGCCTCTCCCTTGCGTCAGGCGAAGTCTCAGGCGGCCTTGACCGGCTCGCCCTTGGCCCGGACCTCGGAGATCATGCCGCGGACGACCTTGACGTTGACGTTCGGGGCGATCTCGACCTCGATCTCCGGGGCCTCGGTCACCTTGGTGACCCGGCCGACGATGCCGCCGGTGGTCACCACGGTGTCGCCGCGGCGCACGTTCTTGATCATGTCCTGGTGCTCCTTGGCGCGGCGCTGCTGCGGGCGCAGGATCAGGAAGTACATGATCACGAAGATCAGGATGAAGGGGACGACCTGCACGAGGATGTCCGTGCCGCCGGACATCCCGGCTCCCTGCGCGAAGGCGGGCGTGATCACTCTCGAGGTCTCCCGAACAAGACGAAAACGGGCCGGGCGGGTCCCCGCCGGCCTTGCAAAAGCGCGCGGACTATAGCCACGGACGACCCGAAAGCAACGTCGGGGACCGGCTCTCTCCCGTCCGATCCCGGCGGGGTTTCGTCCGTGGCGCCTCGGGGTTTTCGCCCGTGGGGCTTGGGATTAAGAGGCGCCACCCGCACGTCCGCCCCTGCGCAAGGAGCCCGTTTACCCGCGATGACCGACCCGACACCCCCCTCCCCGTCCGAGACCGACCTGCTTCCCGTCCTGCTGCGCATCGCCGCGGCCCTGGAGCGCAGCGCCCCGCCGGCGCGCCCCGGCCCCGACTTCGCGGCGGCCGACGCCTTCGTGTGGCAGCCGGAAGGCCGGCTCCAGCCGGTGCCGCGGGTCAACCGGGTCGAGATGGGCCTGTTGCGCGGCATCGACCGGATGCGCGACATCCTGTTCGACAACACCGAGCGCTTCGCCCGCGGCCTGCCGGCCAACAACGCCCTGCTCTGGGGCGCCCGCGGCATGGGCAAGTCGTCGCTGGTCAAGGCGGTCCATGCCGAGATCAACGCCAAGCTCGATGCGCTGTCGATCAAACGGCCGCTGAAGCTGGTCGAGATCCACCGCGAGGACATCGAGGGCCTGCCGGCCCTGATGGGCTGGCTGCGGCCGGACCCGCACCGCTTCGTGGTGTTCTGCGACGACCTGTCCTTCGATGCCGAGGATACCTCGTACAAGTCGCTCAAGGCGGCGCTCGACGGCGGCATCGAGGGCCGGCCCGACAACGTGATCTTCTACGCCACCTCGAACCGGCGCCACTTGCTTCCCCGCGACATGATGGAGAACGAGCGCTCGACGGCGATCAACCCGGGCGAGGCGGTGGAGGAGAAGGTCTCGCTGTCGGACCGGTTCGGCCTCTGGCTCGGCTTCCACAAATGCACCCAGGACGAGTACCTGGCGATGATCGACGCCTACGTGGCGCGCTACGGACTCACGCTCGAACCGGAGCGGCTGCGGGCCGAGGCGCTGGAATGGTCGACCACCCGCGGGGCGCGGTCGGGCCGGACGGCGTTCCAGTACATCCAGGATCTCGCCGGGCGGCTGGGGCAGCGGCTGGACTGAAGATCCTCAGACGCGCAGACATCGTCATATCCCACCCGCGACCTCGTCCTGAGGTGTTGGTCGATCGAAGATCGACTGACCTCGAAGGAGGGCTCCAGAAGTCTCCGAGCGAACTGGAGCCCTCCTTCGAGGCTCCCGTTGGTCGCACCTCAGGATGAGGTTGTGGACACGATCGGGCGCGCACGAGTTTCCAGGGGAACTCTCGAGCCGACCCTGAACACGAAAAAGCGGGACGCTCGCGCGCCCCGCCTCCCCTCTCAGCCTGATCGAATGTCAGTTGCTCGCCAGGTGCGGCACCGGATCGACCGGGGTCGCGCCCTTGCGGATCTCGAAGTGGAGCTGCGGCGAGGTGACGTTGCCCGACGCGCCGGACTTGGCGATGGTCTGGCCGCGCTTCACCTTCTCGCCGGGGCGCACGTCGATCTCGCCGTTATGGGCGTAGGCCGAGACGTAGCCGTTGGAGTGGCGCACCAGCACCAGCTTGCCGTAGCCCTTCACGTCGCTGCCGGCATAGGCCACCGTGCCCTCCTCTGCCGCCTTCACCGGGGTGCCCTCGGGCACCGCGATGTTGATGCCTTCGTTGCCGCTCGAGCCGTAACCGGAGATCACCCGGCCGCGGGCCGGCCAGCGGAAGCTCGATTGCGGATCGGGCGCGGGCGCCGCCGGGGCGACGGCCGGAGCCGGGGCCGGCTCGGGCGCCTTCTCGGGCAGGGCCGCGACCTTCACCGGCTTCACCGGCTCGGGCTTCGGCGCGGGCTTCACCTCCGCGACCTTCTTGGGCTCGGGCTTGGGCGCCTCGGCGACCTTGGGCTCCGGCTTCTTCACCTCGGCCTGCTTCACCTCCGCCTTCTTGGGCTCGGGCTTCTTCGGCTCGGGCTTGACCGCCTCGGCGACCTTCCTGACCTCGGGCTTCACCTTCTCGGCGACCTGCGGCTCGGGCTTCTTCGCCTCCACCTTCTTCGGCTCGGGCTTGTGCTCGGCCTTGGCGGCGGCCTTCGGCTCCGGCTTGTGCGGCTTGGCCGCCACCGTCTCATCCTCGTCGTCCTGCTGGCGCGCGGCCACCTTGGCGACGGGCTTCGGCTCAGGCCGCTGCGGCTTGGCGGCGACCCGCTCCTCCTCGCGCGGCTCGGGCTTGCGCGAGTTGAGCTTGGCGGCGCGTTCGGCGGCGGCGGGCGCCACGGGCTTCGCCTCGGCCTGGCCCGGACGGACCTTGCGGACCGGCTCGGGGGCCGGCTCCGGCTCGGGCTCGCGCCGCGGGGGCTCGCGGCGGACGGGCTCGGGCCGGGGCGCGACCTCGGCGACCCGGCGCACCGGCTCGGCCGGACGGGTCTCGGCAACCGGAATCCGGGGGCGGGCGCGGCCGGCACGGCGCGGGCGCTCATCGCCGGTGCGCCGTTGGCGTGATAGACCGGGATCACGATCTGGCGGCCGGCGGTGACCTGCGCGGCGCTCGACAGGCCGTTGGCCTGGAGGATCGCGGCGGCGGGCACGCCGAAGCGGGTCGACATCTGGTTCAGGCTGTCATTGGCGCCGACCGTGATGGTGGTGCCGCCCGCGGCCGACCAGCCGGCCGGGCCGCCGGTCACCGGGGCCGCAGCCGCGACGCGGGGCGTCAGCACCGGCGCCGAGACCTGGCGGTTCGACAGCGGCGCGGCCGCCAGCGGGGCCGAGAGCGGCCGCGACTGGATCGGCGTCGAGCGCACCGCCGGCGCCACCGCCCCCGCGTCGGGAAGGCTGCCGGTGGCACCCGGATCCCCGCTCGCACTCGATGAGAACGGGTTCGAGAACGGGTCGAGCCGCACCGCATCGGTGCTGCAGGCCGCAGACGCGCCCCCGATCAGCCCGATGAGGGCGAAGCGCGACAGCGCCCGCATCCCCTTGCCTGTCCCGCGTTCCGGCATCGACGCACCCGTACATCCACGCAACCGTATGAGGTGGATTCAAAGCGGATTCAGGTTAAGCTTCCGTTTCGGGGCGGCGTCGGGGCTTCACCCTGAGGGCCGGATTCCGGCCTAGATAGGTCGAGGGTCGGGCGGGTGCGTCAGAGCACGGCCGCCAGGCCCGGGGTCAGCGGAGCGATGCGCAGGGGCGTCTCGCGCACCTGCCGCCACGGGCCGTCGGCCTCCTGCGCGATGGCGACGAGGCGGGGGCCGGCCGGCGTGCCGATCGCCCCGACGAGGCGCCCGCCCGGGTTCAGGCGCTCGATCAGCGTTGCGGGCACGTCGCGGAGCGAACCGTTGACCAGGATGCGGTCGAAGCTGCCGGCCTCCTCCGGCGGGGCGCAGCCATCGGCGAGGCCGACCATCGCGGCGCCGAAGCCGAGCGCGTCGAGGCGCGAGCGGGCGTTGCGGGCGAGCGTGGCGTAGCGCTCCAGGCTGACCACCTCGGCGGCCCCGAGACGCAGCAGCAGGGCCGTGGCGTAGCCCGAGCCGGTGCCGATCTCGAGCACCCGGGCGCCCTGCACGTTGAGCGCCGCCAGCATCGTGGCGATGACGCTCGGCGCCGTCATGGTCTGGCCGCAGGGCAGCGGCAGGGCGATGTCGCGGCGCGCCAGGTCGCGGAAGGCGAGCGGCGCGAAGGCCTCCCGCGGCACCCGCTCCATCGCGCCGAGCACCGCGGCGTCGCGCACCCCGCGGGCGCGCAGGCCCAGCACGAAGGCCGCGGTCTCGACCGCGCCGGACGATTCCCCGGCACCGTCAGGTCCGGAGGCGTCCGGCTCGCTCTCGTCGGTCACGCGAAGGCACTCACTTGAAGGCACTCATGTGAAGGCTTGGGCGAAGCGCGTCAGCGTCGGCTCGTCGGTGAGGTCGAGGCGCAGGGGGGTGATCGAGATGTTGCCGTCGGCGATCGCCTTCAGGTCGGTGCCGTGGCCCGGCTCGAACCGCGCCTTGGCGAAGGCGAGCCAGAAATACGGGTTGCCGCGCCCATCGACCCGCTCGTCGATCGAGAGCAGCGCCTGATTGCGCACGCCCTGCGCCGCCACCGCGATGCCCTTCACGTCCTCGGGCTCGCAATCCGGGAAGTTGACGTTGACCAGGATGCCGGGCTCGATCCCGACCTCCAGGACCCGCCGGACCACCGCGGCGCCGTGATGGGCGGCGGTGTGCCACTTCACGTTGGCCCGCCCGCCGATGCCGTAGGCCTGGCTCAGCGCGATCGCCTTCACGCCGAGGATCGTCGCCTCCATGGCACCCGCGATGGTGCCCGAATAGGTCACGTCCTCGGCGACGTTCTGGCCGCGGTTGACGCCCGAGAGCACGAGGTCCGGTCCGTGATCCTTCAACAGGTGGCGGATGCCCATGATGATGCAGTCGGAGGGCGTGCCCTTCACCGCAAAGCGCTTCTCGCCGGCCTGGCGCAGGCGCAGGGGATCGTTGAGCGACAGCGAGTGCGACACGCCGCTCTGGTCGGTCTCCGGCGCGACGACCCAGACGTCGTCCGAGAGTTCGCGGGCGATGTCCTCCAGGCAGCGCAGGCCCGGCGCGTGGATGCCGTCGTCGTTGGTGACGAGAATGCGCATCACCGGTGTCCTTCGATGCGGGTGAGGCCGCCCATGTAGGGCGCGAGGGCCGACGGGACCGTGATGCTGCCGTCGGGGTTCTGGTAGTTCTCCATCACGGCGATGAGCGCGCGGCCGACCGCGACGCCCGAGCCGTTGAGGGTGTGGACGTAATGGACGCCCTTGCCCTCCTTCGGGCGGTAGCGCGCCTCCATCCGGCGGGCCTGGAAATCGCCGCAGACCGAGCAGGACGAGATCTCGCGATAGGTCTTCTGGCCGGGCAGCCAGGCCTCGATGTCGTAGGTCTTGGTCGAGGCGAAGCCCATGTCGCCGGTGCAGAGCGTGACGACCCGGAACGGGATGTCGAGGCGCTTCAGCACGGCCTCGGCGCAAGCCAGCATCCGGTCGTGCTCCTCGGCCGAGCGCTCGGGCGCGGTGATCGAGACGAGCTCCACCTTGCTGAACTGGTGCTGGCGCAGCATGCCGCGGGTGTCGCGGCCCGCCGCCCCGGCCTCGGCCCGGAAGCAGGGCGTGAGGGCGGTGAAGCGGAGCGGCAGCTCGTCCTCGGAGAGGATCGATTCCCGCACGAGGTTGGTGAGCGGCACTTCCGCGGTCGGGATCAGCCAGCGATTCGGCGCACCGCTCTCCTGCGCCATCTCGGGCGAGCCCTGGACGGCGGCGAACTGATCGTCGCGGAACTTCGGCAATTGCGCCGTGCCGAACATCGCCTCGTCGCGCACGAGAAGCGGCGGCACCACCTCGGTATAGCCGTGCTCGCCCGTATGCAGGTCGAGCATGAACTGGCCGAGCGCCCGCTCCAGCCGGGCGATCTGACCTTTGAGCACCACGAAGCGCGAGCCCGAGAGCTTCGCCGCGGTCTCGAAATCCATCAGGCCCATGGCCTCGCCGAGCTCGAAATGCTGGCGGCCGTCCTCGCTGAGGCCGCGGCCCTCGAACCGGCTCTTCTCGACGTTGCCGTGCTCGTCGCGGCCCTCCGGCACGTCGGGGCCCGGGATGTTGGGAATCGCCGACAGGCGCTCGGAGAGCGCCTTGCCCGCCGCATCGGCGGCCGCGTCGAGGGCCGGCGCCTCTTCCTTCAGCCGGGCGACCTCGGCCATCAGCTCTTGCGCCCGCGCCTCGTCCTTCGCCTTCTTGGCCGCGCCGATCTCCTTCGACAGGGCGTTGCGCTTCTCCTGCGCGCCCTGCGCCGCCGAGATCGCGGCCTTGCGCGCGTCGTCGAGGGCGATCAGCTCCTCCGAAAGCGGCTCCAGCCCGCGGCTCGTCAGGCCCTTGTCGAAGGCGGCCGGGTTGTCGCGGATGGCCCGGATGTCGTGCATGGCGTGGTCCGAATCGTTCTGTCTCTGCAGGGCCGGCGAATCCGGCCGGTGACGTGAGGACGCTTTGCAGCATCGGCCCTGCGGCGACAAGGGAGTGAACGGGGGTGTTCGGCGGACCGCGCGGGTGGTCGCGTGTCGGTCTTTTAATTCAACTCCTTGAAAAGGTAGGCGCTTTCCCCTCCCCCTTGTGGGGAGGGGTCAGGGGTGGGGGTGGTGCCGCGTAGGGCTCGGCACTCAATCCTGCACCACCCCCACCCCTAGCCCCTCCCCACAAGGGGGAGGGGAAGCGCTTTGCTTTCATATCGAAGAGGGCGTCCCTTGCCGCCCCGCTTGCAGCCGCCCGCCCCGGCGTGAGAAGAGCCCGGCGCGCCGGTCACGGTCCCGCGACCGGATCCGGCCCGAACTTTGCAGAACTGGTCAACGCATGAACATCTTCGCCGCCTTCGAGGCCCGCATCGGCGAGGCGCTCGAGACGCTCACCCGCGCCGGCACCCTGCCGGAGGGGCTGGACCGTGCCCGCGTGGTGGTCGAGCCGCCGCGCGACCCGAGCCACGGCGACCTCGCCACCAACGCCGCCCTGGTGCTGGCAAAGGAAGCGCGCACCAACCCGAAGGCGCTCGCCGAGGCGCTCGCCGCCGACCTGCGCACGGATCCCCGGGTGACGGAAGCCAGCGTCGCCGGACCGGGCTTCATCAACCTGCGGCTCGATCCCGCCATCTACGCCGAGGTGGTCCGGGCGGTCCTGCGCGAGGGCGAGGCCTACGGGCGCGGCGCGCCGGTCCCCGGCGGGGTCAACGTCGAGTACGTCTCGGCCAACCCGACCGGGCCGATGCATGTCGGCCACGGCCGCGGCGCGGTGTTCGGCGACGCGCTGGCGAACCTCCTGGTCGCCGCCGGCCGCGACGTGACGCGCGAGTACTACATCAACGATGCCGGCGCCCAGGTCGACGTGCTCGCCCGCTCGGCCTTCCTGCGCTACCGCGAGGCGCTCGGCGAGACGGTCACGATCCCGGACGGCCTCTATCCGGGCGACTACCTCGTGCCCGTCGGCGAGGCCTTGAAGGCGCAATACGGCGAGACGCTGCGCGACAAGCCCGATTCCGAGTGGCTGCCGCTGGTGCGCGACTTCGCCATCGACCGGATGATGGACCGGATCCGCGAGGATCTGGCGGCGATCGGCATCCACCACGACGTGTTCTTCTCCGAGCGCACCCTCCAGGCCGGCGGCGAGGGCGGCGCGGTCGCGGCGCTGATCGCCGACCTGCGGGCGAAGGGCCTGGTCTACGAGGGCCGCCTGCCCCCGCCCAAGGGCCAGCTGCCGGAGGATTGGGAGGACCGCGAGCAGACCCTGTTCCGCGCGACCGCCTTCGGCGACGACATCGACCGGCCGCTGCTCAAGTCGGACGGCAGCTTCACCTACTTCGCCTCGGACATCGCCTATCACCGCTCCAAGGTCGAGCGCGGTGCGGTCGAGCTGATCGACGTGCTCGGCGCCGACCATGGCGGCTACGTCAAGCGGATGCAGGCGGCGGTGAAGGCGGTCTCCGACGGGAAGGCGGCGCTCGACGTCAAGCTGTGCCAGCTGGTGCGCCTCCTGCGCGGCGGCGAGCCGGTGAAGATGTCGAAGCGCGCCGGCGAGTTCGTCACCTTACGCGAGGTGATCGACGAGGTCGGGCGCGACCCCGTGCGGTTCATGATGCTGTACCGCAAGAACGACGCGACCCTCGATTTCGACCTCGCCAAGGTGGTCGAGCAGTCGAAGGACAACCCGGTCTTCTACGTCCAGTACGCGCATGCCCGGGCGGCCTCGGTGTTCCGCCAGGCCCGCGAGGCCTTCCCCGATCTCGACCTGGCGCCGTCTGCCCTGGCGGGGGCCGATTTGTCGGGCCTGACCGATTCGGGCGAGCTCGAGATGATGCGCCTGATCGCCCAGGTGCCGCGGGTGATCGAGGCGGCCGCCGCCGCCCACGAGCCGCACCGCATCGCCTTCCACCTCTACGAGCTGGCGAGCGCGTTCCATAGTTTCTGGAACAAGGGCAAAGACTTGCCGCAATTACGGTTTGTTAATCAAAACGACAGAAAGTCCACCGAGGCGAGGCTGGCCCTCGTCGCCGCCCTCAAGGGGGTGGTCGCGTCCAATCTCGGGATCCTCGGCGTCGGCGCGCCCGACGAGATGCGCTGAGGCACCGCCCGAGACCGGAACGCGACCTGACGTCGCGGCACGCCGTGAGGCGGCGCCGCGACGGGATGCGAGCGATGGGATCTGACGGCCGCCCGTCCCATATGGGGATTCGGCGGCCGGTGCCGCCGAACCGGGCCCGATGCACGGCGAGGTGACGCGAGGGCGAACAGGATGGTGCTGCCATGACGACCAATGCTTCCCGGGTTCCCGTCGATTACGACGGCTACGAGCAGGATCGGCAGCCGGCCAACGCCCGCCAGGACCAGGCGCGCCAAGGCGCCCGGCCCGATCCGCTCGCCGAACTCGCCCGCATCGTCGGCCAGGACGATCCGTTCCGCGCCCTGCTCGAGGCCAAGGAAGCCAAGGAGGCGAGCCGCACCGAGTCGCGCGGCCGCGTCGAGCCGGTGATGCCGCATTACGGCGAGGCGCCGGGCCCCGCCCTGTCGGCCACCCGCGGCGAGCCGACCTTGGGCGCCCCGATGCCGGAGCCCGGCCCCGCGCCGGCGCACACCCCGGCCGGCGCCTTCAACCAGTACCTCGCCGCGGTGGACCGCGAGATCGATTCCGAGCCGGCGCCCGGCGCGCCGGAGCCGGCGGAGAACCCCGAGCCGCGGCCCCGGGGCCGCCGGCGCATTGCGCTGGTCGGCACGGCGCTCGGCATCGTGGCGGCCTCCATCGGCGGCGCGCTGACCTGGAAGGCCTTCCACCACAGCCGCTCCGGCGCGCCGATCCTGGTGATGGCCGACCAGGCGCCGCTCAAGGTCGCGCCGCAGAATGCCGGCGGCGTCGAGATCCCGGACCAGAACAAGCAGATCTACGAGCGCACCGCCACGGCGCCCGCGAAGGATGCCGGCCAGATCCGCATCGTCAACCGCGAGGAGCAGCCCCTCGACGTGAAGCAGGCGGCGCGCTCGCTCGCCGCCGAGGCAGGCGCCTCGGCTCCGCCCGCCACGCCGGGCAACCCCCTGACCGATTCCCTCGGCGAGCCGCGCCGGGTGCGGACCGTCTCGGTCCGGCCCGAGCCGTCGCCGGCCGAGGCCCAGCGCGCCGCCCAGGCCGCGGCGCAGGCCGCCGCCGAGCAGCAGGCGCCGGCCTCGCCGATCCCGACCATGACCCTGCCGACCGAGGCGACCGGCTCGACCCCGGCCCCGGTCACGCCGCGCGGCCCGCGGGCGATCCCGATGACGCTAGCCACCCCGGCGCCCGTCGCCGAGACGCCGGCCGCCGAGCCGGCGCGGCCGAAGCCGGTCCAGCGCGTGGCTTCGGCCGAGCCGCCGACCACCACCCAGGCGATGCCCTCGCCGCAGACGCCGGTCGGCGGATTCTCTGTGCAGCTCTCAGTGCGTGCCACCGAGAAGGAGGCCGAGATCGCCTTCCGGCAGGCCCAGGAGCGCTACGGCGCCGTCCTCGGCGGCCAGTCGCCGCTGATCCGCCAAGCCGAGGTCAACGGCAAGTCGATCTATCGGGTCCGCGTCGGGCCGATGTCGAAGGAGAGCGCCGACGGCTTGTGCGGCAAGCTCAAGGCCTCGGGCGCCGCCTGCTTCGTCGCCAAGAACTGAGGTCGCAAGGCGCGTCGGGCATCGGCGCTCGACGGGCCGCGCCCCGAAAACCTCCCGGCCGTGGCACCGCGGCGACAGCCGCGAGCCGGCGAATCGCCGCAATTCGACGTTCTTTCCGCCTGCGATTCCCGTTCGATCGGCGCCCGCATCGGCGCCGGCGGGGACCGTGCGACCGTTTTCTTCCAACCGACGAGAGCCGCCGTCGATGACCCTTGCCCTGATCCTCGGCTGCGCCGGACCGACCTTGAGCCCCGAGGAGGCCGCCTTCTTCCGTGCGGTGCAGCCCTGGGGCTTCATCCTGTTCAAGCGCAACGTCGAGACCCCCGAGCAGGTCCGCGCCCTCACGGCGTCGCTCCGCGAGACCGTCGGGCGGGCCGACGCCCCGATCCTGATCGACCAGGAGGGCGGCCGGGTGCAGCGCCTGACGCGGCCGCACTGGCAGGCCTATCCGTCCGGCCGCGCCTACCTGCGCGCCGGCGGCCCCGAGGGCGGGCCGGCGCTCGCCCGCCTCGGCGCCCGCCTGATGGCCCACGACCTCGCCCAGGTCGGCATCAACGTCGATTGCGCGCCGGTCCTCGACGTGCCGGTGCCGGGCGCCCACGACGTGATCGGAGACCGGGCCTACGGTACCGATCCGGCCGTGGTCGCAGCCTTCGGGCGTGCGGTGGCCGAGGGGCTGATGGCCGGCGGCGTACTGCCGGTGATCAAGCACATGCCCGGCCATGGCCGCGCCGGCGCCGACAGCCACCACGCCCTGCCGGTGGTCGAGGCGAGCCTGGACGACCTCGACGGGCACGATTTCCGGCCCTTCCGGGCGCTCGCCGACCTGCCGATGGCGATGTCGGCCCACGTCGTGTTCCGCGCCCTCGATCCGGAGAGCCCGGCCACCACCTCGGCGACGATCATCCGCGAGATCGTGCGCGGCCGCATCGGGTTCGACGGCCTCCTGATGACCGACGACCTGTCGATGAACGCCCTGTCCGGCAGCTTCCGCGCGCGCGCCGCCGCCGCCTTCCAGGCCGGCTGCGACATCGGCCTGCACTGCAACGGCGATCGCTCCGAGATGGAGGAGGTGGTCGCCGAGAGCCCCGTGCTCTCCGGCGAGGCCCTGCGCCGGGCCGAGGCCGCGTTGGCCCGCCTGAGCCCGGCGCAAGCCGCGTTCGATCCGGCCGAGGCCCGCGCCCGCCTCGATGCCGGGCTCGCGGCCGCGGCCTGAATGCCCGTTTCGAGTGTATTCGACTGGCAAAATGCAGTGGTGAGGAGGAGATATCCTACCCTCCCACCTGATCCTGAGGTGTTAGTCGATCGAAGATCGACTGACCTCGAAGGAGGATTCCAGAGGCGACGGCGATTTCCGGAGCCCTCCTTCGAGGCTGCCGCAAGCGGCAGCACCTCAGGATGAGGTTAAGGGTAGGATGATCCTGGTTTCATCCGGTATTTAGTGGAAGATACGACTCGAGCAGGCTCTGAGATGACCGAGACATTCGAGGAGCCTGCGGAGGCCGGCGACGGCGCGGGTTTCGTCGTCGATGTCGACGGATTCGAAGGCCCTCTCGACCTCCTCCTCGAACTCGCCCGGCGCCAGAAGGTCGACCTCTCCCGGATCTCGATCCTGGCCCTGGTCGAGCAGTACCTCGCCTTCATCGACGAGGCACGCCGCCTGCGCCTGGAACTGGCGGCGGATTATCTCGTGATGGCGGCCTGGCTCGCCTACCTGAAGTCGCGCCTGCTCCTGCCGGCGCCGCCCCGCGGCCCCGAACCCGCCGCCGGCGACCTCGCCGAGGCGCTGGGCCTGCGCCTGCGCCGCCTGGAAGCGATCCGCGCCGCCGCCCTGATGCTCTCCGAGCGGGCCCAGCTCGGGCGCGACGTGTTCGCCCGCGGTGCCCTGCCGCCCGAGCCCGCGACCACCGCTCCGGGTTCCTTCGCGGTCACCCTGCACGACCTGATCGCGGCCTATGCCCGCCAGCGCCAGGAGCGGGCGCGGGCCCAGGTGACCTTGCCGCCGCGCAGCGTCTGGTCGCTGGTCGATGCGAGGAATGCCCTCGAGCGGCTGATCGGCCCGCGGGACGACTGGACTGATCTCGATTCCTACCTCGCCCAGTACCTCGCCGACCCGAAGCGCCGCGCCACCGTGCGCGCCTCCTCGCTCTCGGCGGTGCTGGAACTCGCCCGCGAGGGCCAGATCCTGCTGCGCCAGGACGGCGCCTACGCGCCGATCCAGATCCGCGCCGTCGGGCCGTGAGTCGCGTGGCCAACGACCGTGCGGCGAAGAATTCCGGGGCCAAGGCGTCCCGTCTGCCCGACACGCCGCCCCCCTCGGACACCGTCCGCCTCGCCGAGGCACTGATCTTCTGCGCGTCCACGCCCGTCACCGAGGCCGACCTCGCCGCCCGGCTGCCGCCCGGCACCGACATGCGCGCGGTGCTGGCCGAGATCGCCGGCGCCTACGCGGACAGGGGCCTCGTGCTGGCGCGGGTCGCCGGCGGCTACGCCTTCCGCACCGCGCCCGACCTCGCTCCAGCCCTACGGGGCGGCGTGCCGGAGCCGCGCAGGCTGTCGCGGGCCGCCCTCGAAACGCTCGCCATCGTCGCCTATCACCAGCCGGTGACCCGGGCCGAGATCGAGGAGATCCGCGGCGTCACCACCTCGAAGGGCTCCCTCGACCTCCTGCTCGAGACCGGCTGGGTGCGGCTGCGCGGCCGCCGCCGCACGCCGGGGCGCCCGGTGACCTACGGCACCACCCCGGCCTTCCTCGACCATTTCGGCCTCGACGCCGTCTCCGACCTGCCGGGACTCGACGAGCTGAAGGGCCTCGGCCTGCTCGAGGGCCGGTTGCCCGCCGGCTTCCGGGTGCCGCAGCCGGGGGACGCTGCCGGCGCCGACGAGGATCCCATCGACGGCCCCCCGCTCCCCGGCGACGCCGCCGCGGAGTGAATTCCCGGGTGGGGCATTCCGCCGGCCCCCGAGGAAATGCTTGTTTTCGCCTCTGGCCGTCCTTACGTTCCGGCCGCACCGCACGCGCTCGGGCCGCCCCCACGGCGACGATGAGCCTGCGGAATCAGAGGTTTGGGACGTCGTACGACGCCCCGCGAGAGTGCCGCGGCGATGCAGACGCCGCGCAGGAGAGAACCATGGGCGGCGCGAGTATCTGGCACTGGATCGTCGTCGGCGTGATCATCATGCTGCTGTTCGGGCGCGGCAAGGTGTCCGACCTGATGGGCGACGTCGCCAAGGGCATCAAGGCGTTCAAGAAGGGCATGGCCGACGACGACCAGGCCCCGGCCGCGCAGGTTCCGCATGCGCAGGTTCCCCCGGTCCAGGTGCCGCCCCCGGTGGTGCCGCCGGCGGCCGTGCAGCCCGCCCATGTACAGCCCACCCATGTGCAGCCTCACGTGCCGACCGCGCAGATGCCGCCGCTGGGCACCGAGCCGAACGCCGACCGCAAGGTCGGCTGAGCGGTCCCGCCCGGGCCCGATCCCCGTGCGGAGGAGCGCGCGACCCGTCCGGTCGCCCTCCTCGTCGCCGCCGACGCGACCGGCGGATCCCGGCGTCAAGGTCCTCATCTTTCATGCGGAACCTGCTCGGCGGTGACTGGCGTCGATGCGTCGGCGTGCTAGACAGCCCGCGCGAGGCGCCCGCTCACGAGCCGCGCCGCGTGAGTCCAGGAATCGCGCCGCGCGAGTAGCAGGGCCGTCACGCCATGTTCGATATGAGTTGGGGCGAGGTGATGCTGATCGGCGGCGTCGCGCTCGTCGTCATCGGCCCCAAGGACCTGCCCAGGACCCTGCGCACCGTCGGCCAGGTCGTCGCCCGCGTGAAACGCATGGCCGGCGAGTTCCAGAGCCAGTTCAGCGAGGCGATGCGCGAGGCCGAACTCGACGACGTCCGGCGCGAGGTCGCGGACATCAACCGCAGCGTCTCCTCGGCCACGAGTACCGGGTTCAACCCGGTCCAGACCATCCGCAACGAGATCAAGGGCGCCGTCGACGGCGTGCCGAAGCCCACGACGCAAGGCTTGCCGGGCGCGGAGGCTTCGTATTCGGATCCTTTGGCCTCCGACACGCCCGCCGCCGTGCCGCCGGAGCCTCCGGCCTTCGATCCCGCCGCGCCGCCGGCCTATCCACTTCCCGAGCCCGTGGCCGAGAAGCCGTCCATCTCGGCCCTCGCGGCGGCGACCGCCCAACTCAAGGCCGATGCCGCCCGTAGCGCGTCATCATCCGCCACCTCCCACGACACCGCCAGCACGGGCCACACTGCATGATGACCGAGGCCGATGAAGCCGAGATCGAGGCCTCGCGCGCACCCCTGATCGAGCACCTGATCGAGCTGCGCTCGCGGCTGATCAAGTCGCTGCTCGCCTTCGCGGTGATGTTCTTCGTCTGCTTCTTCTTCGCGCAGCACATCTACAACATCCTCGTCCACCCCTACGTGGCGGTGGTGGGGGCCGACAAGGCGCGGCTGATCGCGACCCACTTCCTCGAGCAGGTCTTCACCAACATCAAGCTGAGCGTGTTCGGCGCCGGCTTCCTGTCCTTCCCGGTCGTCGCGACCCAGCTCTACGCCTTCGTGGCGCCGGGTCTGTACCGCAACGAGCGCCGGGCGTTCCTGCCCTATCTCGTCGCCACGCCGGTCTTCTTCCTGCTCGGCGCCCTCGTCGTCTATTTCCTGGCGATGCCGCTGCTGATCAAGTTCTCGGTCAGCCTGCAGCAGATCGGCCAGCCCGGCGAGGCCACGATCGAGCTCCTGCCGAAGGTGGACGAGTACCTCTCGCTCATCATGACGCTGATCTTCGCCTTCGGGATCGCGTTCCAGCTGCCGGTGATCCTGACCCTCCTGGGCCAGATCGGGCTGATCGATTCGACCTTCCTGAAGGAGCGCCGCCGCTACGCGATCGTGCTGGTCTTCGTCGCCGCCGCGGTGCTGACCCCGCCGGACGTGATCAGCCAGCTCTCGCTGGCGGTGCCGATGCTGCTCCTCTACGAAGCCTCGATCGTGTCGGTCCGCGCCATGGAGAAGCGCCGCGAGCGCGCCCGGGCGGCGGAGGAGGCGGAGAGCTAAGTCCGACCGACTTCGCTCCCGACGTCTCGGACACCCGCCGCGTCATTCCGGGGCCGCGCAAGCGGAGCCCGGAATCCAGAAACTCAGGCGTTGCAGGAAAGGACGGAACGGTCTTCGCTTCGTCCTGAACCACCAGCGGTTCTGGATTCCGGGCTCCGCTTGCGCGGCCCCGGAATGACCCGGCGGGTGGAACAACGGCTTGGGTCGATCTCAAGCCGGGGCTCTTGCCGTTTCAACGTCTTCCAACGCCCCATCCATCTCCGCCGCCAGGTCGAAGAACCGTCGCCGCACCTCCGCCGCGTAGGGGTTCTCGCGCTCGATGGCGTGGTAGACCTCCGGCGCGTCGTGCCGGACCATGCCGACCGCCTGTATCACCAGGTCGAAGCTGCGGGTGGTCATCCGGGTCGGCAGCGGCTCCATCGCCACCAGCACCTTGGCGATCAGGTGCGTCAGCCCCTGCACGGCGGCGGCCTCGCGGTCATGCGCCTCGGGCGTCGTCAGGATCACGGTGAGCCCGAGCGCGCGGCGCAGGAAGGCGCCGACCCGGCCCGCCTTGTCGCCCCGGACCGGGCAGACCGCGATCTTGAGGCCGCGCAACCCGTCCCGTGCGCTCTGCGGCCCGAACAGCGGATGGGTGGCGACGATGTCGATGCCCGGCGGCAGGCCGGCCCGCATGATCTGCGCCGGCCGCACCTTCACCGAGCCGACATCGAGGACGAGGGCGCCCGGTTGCAGGTGGGGGGCGACGTCGCGCACGACCGCGGCGAGGGTCGAGACCGGGGTCGCCAGGATCACCACCGGGCAGGCGGCGGCCTCGGCGAGGCTGCACCGCGCGAGGCCGGCCGCCGCGAAGGCGGAATCGGGCGCGAACGGGTCGTGGACGCGCAGCGAGAACAGCGGCGCCAGATGGGCGGCGACGAGGCGGCCGAAGGCGCCGAAGCCGATCAGGCCGAGGGCGGGAAGCGGGACGGGGGAGGACGGCATGGGAGACCTCGGATGGGGCGAGGTCGGCGGGTCCTGATGTTCTGGAGCCTCAACCGCCGACACGTCGCAGCGGTTGAGAGATGACGAGCACTCTGCCGCTTACGGGAGCGGCGCGTAATAGAGTCCGGCGAGGCGGGTGCTGGTCATGGCCGAGCCTCTACGCCGGGCCGGCCGGCCACGTCAATCAGAACTCGATCCCCTCCTGCGCCTTCACCCCGGCGGCGAAGTGGTGCTTGACCTGGCCCATCTCCGTCACGAGGTCGGCGGCGGCGATCAGCTCCGGCTTGGCGTTGCGGCCGGTCACTACGACGTGCAGGTCCGGCCGGCGCCGGCTCAAGGTCTCGACGACCTCCGCCAACGGCAGGTAGTCGTAGCGCAGCGCGATGTTCAATTCGTCGAGGATCAGGAGCCGGATGGTCGGATCGGCCATCAGCGCCTCGGTCTGCGCCCACGCCGCGCGGGCCGCCGCCACGTCGCGGTCGCGGTCCTGGGTCTCCCAGGTGAAGCCCTCCCCCATCGTGTGCCAGGCGACCTGATCGCCGAAGCGCTCCAGGGCGAAGCGCTCGCCGGTCTCCCAGGCGCCCTTGATGTACTGCACCACCCCGACCCGCCAGCCGCGGCCGAGCGCCCGCAGCATCAGCCCGAAGGCCGCGGTCGACTTGCCCTTGCCGGGGCCGGTATGGACGATGAGCAGGCCCTTCTCGATCGTCTTTCCCGCCACCTCGGCATCCTGCACCGCCTTGCGCTTCTCCATCTTGGCGCGGTGGCGCGCCGCCTCGTCGTCGGTCATTCGCTGTCTCCCTTGATGGTCATCGGCAGGCCCGCCACAACCAGCACCACCCGGTCGGCGATGGTGGCGAGGCGTTGGTGGAGGCGGCCCGCCTCGTCGCGAAACCGGCGCGCAAGCGCATTCTCCGGCACGATGCCGAACCCCACCTCGTTCGAGACCAGCACGATCGGCCCGGGCACCGCCTTGCACGCGGCGATCAGGGAATCGACCTCCGCCGCGAGGTCGGCCGCCTCGTCCAGCATCGCGTTGGTCAGCCACAGGGTCAGGCAATCGACCAGCACCGGCCGTCCGGCCGGGGCCTCCCGTATCGCCGAGGCCAGGTCGCGCGGCGCGTCCACCGTCTCCCAGGGCGCCGGGCGGCGGGCGCGGTGCTCGGCGATGCGAGCCGCCATCTCGTCGTCCCAGGCTTGCGCCGTCGCGACGTAGCGCCAGGGGCTCGGCTGCGCCTCGATCAGCCCTTCGGCGTAGCGGCTCTTGCCGGAGCGGGCGCCGCCCAGCACCAGGGTCAGGCGCGGGGCAGCGCGAATCCGGTCCGGCACGGGCATCTCCTCGGTCGAAAGCCTGATGCGAAAAGCTGGGCCCGGAGGTGTCGCGGCAGCCGGCATCGATTGCAAGCCCGTTCCCGACCCGCTAGGGTCGCCACGACGGTGCCTCGGCGACGAGGTGAAAAGGGAACGCGGAAACCGGATGTCCGGCGCGCCGCGGCTGCCCCCGCAACTGTGAGCGGTCGAACACGGTCCGCCATCGGCCACTGGAGCGATCCGGGAAGGCGGTGGGCCGGCACGAGGCCGCGAGCCAGGAGACCTGCCGTCCCCCCTTCTCTCTCGACGCCGCCGGTGGGGCGGCAGGAGCTCGTCATGGTCGCGATCACCCGGTCCCTTTCTCCCGCCCTCGTCGGCGAGCGCCTGAGCGCCGTCGTCCTGGCGGCCACCCTCGGCATCGGCCTGCTGTTCGTCTCCGGCTTCGCGCCGGTGGTCGCCCTGCACAACGCCGCGCACGACTGGCGCCACTCCGCCAACTTCCCCTGCCACTGACCAGGGCCGAACCCATCCGGGCCGTGCGGCCTGCGCCCTGACCGGGCGCGGGCCCGCGGCCCTTTGGTCGTGCAGGTGATCCCTCCCATGACGAAAAGTCTTCTCGCCGCGGCCCTGGTCGCCGGCTTCCTGGCCGCATGCGTGGCCTCCGCGCTGCAATTCGCCCTCACCTCGCCGCTGATCCTTGCGGCGGAGAAGTACGAGACCGCCGAGACCGTCGCCCCCGCCCGGCACGCCCTGGCCAACCCGCTGATCGTCCTGGCCCATGCGGGCCACGACCACGGTGGCGAGCCGCAATGGCAGCCGGCCCCCGGCCTGCCGCGCCTCGCCTTCACGGCGCTCGCCACCCTGGTGAGCGGCGTCGGGTACGCGCTGCTCCTCGGGGCCGTGCTGGTCGCGACCGGCCGCACGGTGACGCCGTCGGAGGCGTTGCGCTTCGGCATCGGCGGCTTCCTCGCCGCCAGCCTCGCGCCGGCCATCGGATTGCCGCCGGAACTGCCCGGCATCGCCGCGGCGGGGCTCGAATCGCGCCAGCTCTGGTGGGTGGCGACGGCGCTCGCCACGGCGATCGGCCTCTACCTGGTGGCGATCCGCCGCGGGCCGGTCGCGATCGGCCTCGGCCTCGCCCTCATCGTCGCGCCGCATGTCTGGGGCGCTCCGCACGGGCCGGAGGAAATCTCCGCGATGCCGCCGGTCTTCGCGGCGCAGTTCGCCGCCCGGTCGCTCGCCATCGGCTTCGCCTTCTGGGCGGTGCTCGGCCTCGCCTTCGGCTGGGCCTGGGAGGCGGTGAGCGGGGCGAACGACGCGGTGCGCCGCAGCGGGGTGACCGCGTGACCGATCCCGTGACCCTCTACGTCTGCACCACCTGCCGCGACGCCGCCGATCCGGCGGAGGGTCCCCGCGCGGGCGCCCGCCTGCACGACGCGCTCGCCCAGGCCCTCGCGGCCCGGCCGGGAGCGCCGATCCGGATCGAGCCGGTGGAATGCCTCTCGGTCTGCAAGCGGCCCTGCACGGTCGCGGTCGCGAGCCCCGGCCGTTGGACCTACGTCTACGGCGACCTCGATCCGGCGATCTCCGCCGACATCATCCTCGACGGCGTCGGCCTCTATGCCGGGACCCCGGACGGCATCGTGCCCTGGCGCGAGCGTCCGCAGGAATTCCGCAAGGGGGTCGTCGCCCGCATCCCTCCCGCGCCGGTGACCGCATGACCATCCTGAACAAGATTCCCTGCACCATCGTCACCGGCTTCCTCGGCGCCGGCAAGACCACGCTGGTGCGCCACGCCATCGAGCACAACGACGGTCGGCGCCTCGCCATCATCGTCAACGAGTTCGGCGATGTCGGCTTCGACGGGTCGCTGCTCGCCGAATGCGGCATCCCGGGCTGCGACGCCGACGCGGTGGTAGAACTGCCGAACGGCTGCATCTGCTGCACCGTCGCCGACGATTTCGTGCCGGCGCTGAACAAGCTCCTCGACCGGCCGGAGCCGCCGGAGCACATCCTGATCGAGACCTCCGGCCTCGCCCTCCCGAAGCCCCTGGTCCAGGCCTTCAACTGGCCGGCGATCCGCTCGCGGGTTACCGTCGACGGCGTGGTGGCGGTGGTGGACGGCCCGGCGGTGGCGTCCGGCGCCTTCGCGGACGACCCGGAGGCGCTGGCCGCCCAGCGGGCCGCCGATGCCAGCGTCGATCACGAGAACCCCCTGGAGGAGGTGTTCGAGGACCAGCTCCTCTGCGCCGACCTCGTGGTGATGAACAAGTCCGACCTCCTCGACGAGGGTGAGCGGGCCCGCGTCCGCGCCGAGGTGGAGGCGCACCTGCCGCGCGCCGTCAAGCTCGTCGAGACCGCCCACGGGGCGCTGGATCCCCGCGTGCTGCTGGGCCTGAATGCCGCCGCCGAGGACGACCTCGCCTCCCGCCCGTCGCACCACGAGACGGAGGAGGATCACGACCACGACGATTTCGAGAGCGTGGCCTTGCCGGTGAAGGCCGCGGGCTCGCCCGAGGACCTCGCCGCCCGGGTGGCGAAGGCCGCCGAGGTCGAGGGCGTGCTGCGGATCAAGGGCTTCTGCGCCGTCGCCGACAAGCCGATGCGCCTCGTCGTCCAGGGCGTCGGCCGCCGCGTCGCCCACCATTACGACCGCCCCTGGCGCCCCGACGAGCACCGGGACGGGACGCTGGTGGTGATCGGGCTCACCGGGTTCGACAAGGATGCGGTGGCGGCGGCATTGAAGGGCTGAGGCATCGAGCGGCCTCGTCCTTTCCCGGCGGGCAGCAGGGCTGTCCGTGGACGGGACGTGGCGCTGATTTTCCCCTCTCACCGCGGGCGGGGAGAGGCCTGAGCTTCGAAGGCGCTCAGGAAGTCCGGCAGCGAACCGGGAGGTTCGCCGCGAGAGTGAGGGGGCTCGACGAATGAGATTCCTCCGGACATACCCCCTCACCCTCGCTGCGGCTTTCGCCTCCGCTTGCCGCGTCTCCTGAACGGAGACACGGCCCTCTCCCCGCCTGCGGGGAGAGGAGAGAGCCCGCGCTATGCTTTCAAGTCGGGCCGGCCGAGGCCATATCGTCGGCATCACGTCGATCTGTGCATGAAAACCCCAAGCCCCGGAGGGCATCGCATGTCGGAGCCCGCGGCGCGGCGCTGGAGCGTGCAGGAGTTCTTCGCCTGGCAGGAGCGCCAGGACGAGCGCTACGAGCTGGTCGGCGGGGTGCCGGTCCGGATGAGGCCAAGCGCCCGCAACGTGTATGACGACATCGTGGTCAACCTCGTGGCGGAGTTCCGCACCCGGCTGCGCGGCACCCCGTGCCGGCCCTTCACGGGTGACGGCAGCGTCGAGACCCTGCCGGGCCAGATCCGCCGGCCCGATCTCGGCGTGGATTGCGGTTCGCGCGATCCGAACGGGCTGACGGCGGCGGAGCCGCGTCTGGTCGCCGAGGTGCTGTCGCCCTCGACGCGAGACTTCGACGCTTTCGACAAATTGGAAGAGTACAAGGCGGTCGCGGGTCTCGCGGTGATCCTGCTCGTCGAGCCGAACGCTCCCGAGATCGCCCAGTGGCGGCGGGATGCGGACGGCGCTTGGCAGCGCCGCCTCGTTGCCGGGCTCGACCAGACGATCGACCTGCCGGAGCTTGGCATGAGCCTGGCGCTGGCGGATATCTATGACGGCGTCGCGTTTCCAGTTCGGCCCCGTCTCGTCTCGGGGACCTGAGGGCCGATGCATCTCCTGCGCATCGATACGGTGTCCCTCGACGAGGGCGAGGCGGCGATCGATCTGGGCCAGGCGCCCGGCGACATCGTCGCCCTGTCCTTCACCGATTCGGACCTCGCCGGCCTCGCGGGCGCCTACACGGCGCTCACGGGCGGGGAGAGTGGCGTCGAGTGGCCGAGCCTGCGGCTCGCCAAGATGGCGCAGCTGCGCCACCCGCTCTCGGTCGATCTCTACGCCGATGCGGTGATCGCCCGGGCCCGCTTCGTGCTGGTGCGCTGCCTCGGCGGGCTCGATTACTGGCGCTACGGGCTCGAGCGGCTGGCCGAGACCTGCCGGGCCTACGGCATCCCGCTCGCGGTGCTGCCGGGCTGCGACCGTCCCGATCCCCGCCTCGCCGCGATCTCGACGGTGACGCCCGGCTTGCGCGACGCCCTCGACGGCTATGTCCGGGCCGGCGGGACCGAGAACCTGCGCCGGCTCCTCGTCCGGATCGCCGCCGAGCTCGGCCGCCCGGTCGAGCCCGAGCCGCCCCGGGCACTGCCGCGGGGCTTTGCCTGGTGCCCGGGCTGCGGCCCCCTCGACTCCGTCGGCGCGGCCTCGCCCGTCCCGTGCGCGGTCCTGCCCCGCGCGCTCGTGCTCGTCTACCGCTCGGCGATCCTCGGCGGCGACACCGCCCCCGCCACCGCGCTGGCGGCGGCGCTGTGGGAGCGCGGGCTGGCCCCCACCATCGTGGCGGTGGCGAGCCTGAAGGATCCGGAAGCCGTATCGGTCGTCCGCGAGGCGATCGCGGTGCAGCGCCCCGCCGTGATCGTCGCCGCGACCGCCTTCTCGGCCCGGGACGATGCCGGCTTCGTCCTCGATGGGGCCGATTGCCCGGTGATCCAGGCCTTCACCGTGGGGTCGAGCCGGGAGGCCTGGGCGGCCTCGTCGGGGCCTCAGCGCCGCCGACCTCGCCATGCAGGTGGCTTTGCCGGAATTCGACGGGCGCATTTCCGGCTTCCCGGTGTCCCACAAGGAGGAGGCGCCGGAGGTCGAGGGGTTTCGCGAGCGCCGGGCGGTGCCGGATTTCGCCGGGATCGCCGCCACCGCCGACCGCGCCGCCGCCTGGGCCCGCCTCGCCGCGATCCCGCGCGCGGAGCGCCGCCTCGCCCTGGTCCTGTCGGATTACCCGGCCCGGGGCGGGCGGGCCGGCTTCGCGGTCGGGCTCGACACCCCGGCGAGCACGCGGGCGATCCTCGCCCTTCTCGCCGCCGAGGGCTACGCCGTCTCGGACATCCCGGAGCCGGACGCCCTGATGCGCCGGCTCACCGAGGAGGTCCCGAGCCTCGCGGTGCCGCTCGGCGCCTACGAGGCCTGGCGCGCCCGGCTCCCGGAAGAGGCCCGCGCGGCGCTCCTCGCCGAGTGGGGCGAGCCCGGCGACGATCCGGCGTTTCGCGACGGCGCCCTCCGGTTCCGGGCCGTTCGGGCGGGCAACGTGCTCGTGGCGCTCCAGCCGGATCGCGGCCACAAGGGCGACCGCAAGGCGGCCTATCACGATCCCGATGCGGTGCCGTGCCACGCCTTCCTCGCTTTCCACCTCGCGTTGCGCGAAGGAAGCGATGCGCTGATCCATCTCGGCACCCACGGCACCACCGAGTGGTTGCCCGGCAAGGCGGTGGCGCTCTCGCCCGCCTGCTGGCCGGCGCTCGCCGTCGGCGCCCTGCCGGTGATTTACCCGTTCATCGTCGACGATCCCGGCGAGGCGGCGCCGGCCAAGCGCCGGATCGGCGCCGTCACCATCGGCCACCTGCCGCCGGAGACGGCGGAAGCCGGCCTCGACCCGGAGGCCGCGACCTTGCGCGAACTCGTGGAGGAATACTCCGCCGCGACGGTGCTCGACCCGCGCCGGGCGACCCTGATCGCCCGCGGCATCCTGGAGCGGGCCGAGGGGGCCGGGCTGCTCGCCGCCGCCGGGATCGACCGCGACACGGCGATGCCGGACGCGCTCGCCGCCCTCGATGCGCATCTGTGCGACCTCGCCGAGGTGACGATGCGCGACGGGCTGCACGTCTTCGGCGCGTCACCGGAGGCCCACCCGAATGCGGACCGGCCGAGCGGGCGGGGCTCGTCGCCGCCCTCGATGCCCGCTTCGTGCCCCCGGGCCCCGCCGGTTCGCCGGCCGCGGCCGGGCCGACGTGCTGCCGACGGGCCGCAACCTCGCGACCCTCGATCCCCGCGCCCTGCCGACCCGGGCCGCGGCGATGCTCGGCGAGACGGCGGCGAAGGAAGTCGTGCGCCGCTACCTCCAGGACGAGGGCGAGTATCCGGCCCGCCTCATCATGGATCTGTGGGCCTCGCCCACCTTGCGCACCGGCGGCGAGGATGTGGCGCAGGCGCTCGCCCTCATGGGCGTGCGCCCGACCTGGGACCACGCCTCGACCCGGGTGACCGGCTTCGAGGTGCTGCCGCTCGCCCTCCTCGACCGGCCGCGGATCGACGTGACGGTCCGGGTCTCGGGCGCCTTCCGCGATACGTTCCCCGACACGCTGGCCCTCCTCGACCGCGCCGCCCGCATGGTCGCGTCGCGCGAGGAGGACGATGCCGACAACCCGCTCGCCGCCGCCCGCCGCCGCGGCGAGGCACCGGCCCGGGTGTTCGGGGCCGCCCCCGGCCGTTACGGCGCCGGCACCGCGGCGCTCGCCCTCGACGGGGAGTGGAGCGGGCGGGACGACCTCGCCCGCGCCTATCTCGAGGCCACCGCGGAGGCGACCGGCGCCGAGGATGCCGATTTCGCCGCCCGGGTCGCGGCGGCGGATGCCTATCTCCACGCCTTCGACGTCGCCGAGCGCGACCTCCTCGACGGCGATGCCGGCGCCGACGCGATGGGGGGTTTCTCCGCGGCGGCCGAGTCGCTCGGCGCGGCGCCCGTGCTCTACAGCCTCGACACCAGCCGCCCGGAGGCGCCCCGGGCCCGCACCGCCCGCGAGGACGTGGCCCGGCTGATTCGCGGCCGCCTCGCCCATCCGCGCTGGATCGCCGCGCAGCTCCGCCACGGCTGGCGCGGGGCGCAGGAACTGGCGCAGGGCTGGACGCGGTCTTCGTGATGGCCGCCGCCACCGACGCGGTGCCGGATGCCGAGATCGACCGGCTCTACGATGCCTATCTCGGCGACCCGGACGTGCTGGCGGCGATCGAGGCGGCCAATCCCGGCGTCGCGCAGGCGCTGCGCGACCGCTTTTCGGAGCTGCGCGACCGCGGCCTGTGGCGCAGCCGGCGCAACTCGCTCGCCGCCCTCGAGCCGCGCGAGGCGGCCGAATGAGCGCCGTGAACCCGGCTCCCCGGCGCGGGTGGTGCCCGGGCCTCGCCCGGCCGATGCCGACCGGCGACGGTCTGCTCGTGCGCCTCCATCCGGTCGCCGGCCGGCTCACGGCCGATCAGGCGCGGGCGGCGGCGCGGGCGGCGCGGGAGGGCGGCAACGGCCTCCTCGACGTGACGGCGCGGGGCAACCTCCAGATCCGCGGCGTGACCGAGGAGAGCCACGGGCGGGTCGTCGCGATTCTGGCCGCGGCAGGCCTCGGCGACGTGCGCCACGACGGCGGGCCCAGCGGCTGACGCTCAGCCCGCCGCTCGCGGGGGCGACCTGCCTCGCCGTCGTCGCGGCCGTGGAGGCGATCGGCCGCGCGGTGACCGGGCTGCCGGCCAAGACCCTGGTGGCGGTGGAGGACGACGGCGGCGGGCTCGGGCCGGTCGAGGCGGATGTTTGGGTGCGGATTTCAGGCTCCTCCCCCTCCCCTTGCGGGGAGGGGTTGGTGCAGGAGGCACCACTGAGCCTTATCCGGCACCACCCCCACCTCCAACTCCTCCCCACAAGGGGGAGGAGAGGTGCACGCCTTCAGCGGTCAGTGGGATAAAACACGGCTCTAGGCTTGTGTTGGATCGGGTGAGAGACAGGGATCTGCCTCAACTCCAGCTCGCCCTCGCCACCCCGTCCGGCCCGCTCTGGCTCGCGCCGATCCCCGCGCCCACCGCGCTCGCCACCCTGCGCACCCTGCTGCAAGCCCTCGCCGCCTCGGGCGCCCGTCGCATGCGCGCCCTCCCCGATCCGCAGCGCGACGCCCTCCTGGCCGATCTCGTCCCCGGCGAGGCGCCCGCCGCGAGCGTCGCCGTGCCCGCCGGCCTGCACGGCCGCACGCTCCTCGCCGAACTGCCCTTCGGCCGCTGCGATGCCGCCCTCCTGGAGGATCTCGCGGCCTGGAGCGAGACCCATGGCGACGGCCATCTCGCCCTGACGCCGGGCCGGGGCATCGCCCTGACCGCCCGCGACGACAGCGACGCCACGGCCTTGCGCGAAACGGCCGCCGCCGCCGGCCTGATCGTCGATCCCGGCGATCCGCGGCGCGCCGTCGCCGCCTGCCCGGGTGCGCCGGCCTGCGCCTCCGGCGGCACGCCGGCGCAAGGCCACGCGCCCCGCCTCGCCGCGGCCTTCGCGCATCTGGCCAGGCTGGGCGCCACCGCCCACGTCTCCGGCTGCCCGAAGGGCTGCGCCAGTCCGAGCCCTGCCAGCCTCACCCTGGTCGGACGGCCGGACGGCCGCTACGGGGTGGTGCTCGACGGCAACGCCGGGACGCCGACCGACCTCTTGCTCACTTTCGGCGCCGTCCTGGAGCGGCTAGAGAGCACACGAATCACCGCCACTCTTGATGACCCCTCGGGCCTGAGAGACGCATTCCGGGAGCCCGCATGAACCCGCGCCTCGACTACATCCGCGACGGCGCCGCCATCTACGCGCGCTCCTTCGCCATGATCCGCGCCGAATCCGACCTCGCGCGCTTCCACGGCGCCGCCGAGCGGGTGGCGGTGCGGATGATCCATGCCTGCGGGATGACCGACCTGCCCGCCGATATCGACCTGTCGCCGGATTTCGCGGATGCCGCCGAGGCCGCCTTGCGCCGGGGCGCCCCGATCCTGTGCGACGTCCGCATGGTCGCCGACGGGGTGACCCGGGCCCGCCTGCCGGCCGGCAACGAGGTGATCTGCACCCTCTCCGACCCGCGGGTGCCGGAGCTGGCAAAGACCCTCGACACCACCCGGAGCGCCGCCGCGATGGAATTGTGGCGCGATCGGCTCGCCGGCTCGATCGTCGCCGTCGGCAACGCGCCGACCGCGCTGTTCCGCCTGCTCGAGATGCTGGACGAGGGCGTGGCCCCGCCGGCCGCGGTGATCGGCATTCCGGTCGGCTTCGTCGGCGCGGCCGAATCGAAGGATGCCCTCGCGGCGGATGGCCGGGTGCCGTTCCTGGTTGTGCGCGGCCGGCGCGGCGGCAGTGCCATGGCGGCGGCGGCGGTCAACGCGCTGGCCAGCGAGGTCGAGTGATGGACGGGCCTTCCGCCTTCCTGCCCCCCGACCCGGCCGAGACCGCCGACGCGCCGCGCGCCGCCGTCACCGGCACGCTCTACGGCGTCGGGATGGGGCCGGGCGATCCGGATTACCTCACCGTGCGGGCGGTGCGGGTGCTGGAGCGCGCCCACCACCTCGTGCATTTCTGCAAGGCCGGCAAGCGCGGCAATGCCCGCACCATCGCCGACGCGGTGGTGCGGGATGCCGCCCGCGAATGGCCGCTGCCCTATCCCTACACCACCGAGCTGCACCCCGAGGACCCGGCCTACGTCTCGGCACTCGCCGCCTTCTACGACGAGGCGGCGACGCGCCTCGCCGAGGTGCTGGCCGCCGGCCGCGACGTGGCGATCCTGTCGGAGGGCGATCCCTTCTTCTACGGCTCGTTCATGCATCTCTGGCGCCGCCTGAAGGACCGCTTCCCGGTCGAGGTGGTGCCGGGCGTCACCGGCATGTCGGGCTGCTGGACCCGGGCCAACACCCCGATCACCTGGGGTGACGACGTGCTGACGGTGCTGCCCGCCACCCTGCCCCACGCGACCCTCGTCGCGCGGCTGAGCACGACCGACGCCGCCGTGGTGATGAAGCTCGGGCGGCACCTGCCGAAGGTGCGCGCGGCGCTGACCGAGGCCGGACTGATCGGCCGCGCGGTCTATGTCGAGCGCGGCACCATGGCGGGCGAGACCGTGACGCCACTGTCCGAGAAGCCCGACGACCAGGCGCCCTATTTCTCGATGGTGCTGGTCCCGGGCGAGGGCCGTCGGCCGTGAACGGATCCGTCACGGTGATCGGCCTCGGGCCGGGCGATCCGCGCTACCTCACGCCGGCCGCCGCCCAGGCGCTCGACGGGGCCGAGGACCTGATCGGCTACTTTCCCTACGTCGCCCGGGTGCCGGAGCGGCCGGGGCTGGTGCGCCACGCCAGCGACAACCGGGTCGAGGTCGACCGCGCCCGCCACGCCCTCGAACTCGCCGCCGCCGGGCGCCGGGTCGCGGTGGTGTCGGGCGGCGATCCCGGCGTCTTCGCCATGGCGGCGGCGCTCTTCGAGGCGCTGGAGGCCGGCGATCCGGCCTGGCGGTCGCTCACCATCACGGTCGAGCCCGGCATCACCGCGATGCTGGCGGCGGCCGCCCGCGTGGGCGCGCCGCTCGGCGGCGATTTCTGCGCCATCTCGCTCTCGGACAACCTGAAGCCCTGGGAGGTCATCACCGCCCGGCTCAACGCCGTGCTGGCGGCCGACCTCGTGGTGGCGCTCTACAACCCGATCTCCCGGGCCCGCCCGTGGCAGCTCGGCGCGGCGCTCGCCCTCGCCGCCGAGCACCGCGCGCCCGACACCCCGGTGATCCTCGCCCGCGCCGTCGGCCGGCCGGACGAGGCGATCCGGGTCCTGCCCCTCGCCGAGGCGCGCGAGGCACAAGCCGACATGGCGACCCTGGTGATGATCGGCGCGAGCGCCACCCGGCTGATCCCGCGGGAGGGCCGGGCGCCCTTCGTCTACACCCCGCGGTCGGTCGCCCGATGAGCCTCCAGCCAGGCCAGGGCGTCGCGGGCTCGATCCACGCGGGTCACGTTCGGCAGCACGGGCTGCCGCACGATCACCACCGGGAGCGCGAGCGCGCGCGCCGCCGCGATCTTGCCGTAGGTCGCCTCACCCCCGGAATTCTTGGTCACCAGAACCTCGATGCCGTGGCGGCGCATCAGCGCCTCCTCCTCCGCCGCGCCGAACGGGCCGCGGGCCTCGATCGCCGTCACGTCGAGCCCCGGCAGCGCGTCGCCGACCGGCTCGATGGTGCGCACGACGTAGCGGTGCTGCGGGGCTGCCGCGAAGCCGGCGAGTTCGAGCCGGCCGACCGTCAGGAAAATCTTGCGCGGCGTGGCGCCCAGGGCCGGCACGGCCTCGGCCACGCTGTCGACCTCGCGCCAGTCGTCGCCGGGCTCCCGCGCCCAGGCCGGGCGCCGGATGGCGAGGAGCGGCACGCCCGCCGCGCGGCTCGCCAGGGCGGCGTTGCGGGAGATGACCTTGGCGAAGGGGTGGGTCGCGTCGATCAGCGCCGCGATTGCGTGCTCGCGCAGGTAGGCCGCCAGCCCTTGCGCCCCGCCGAAGCCGCCGATGCGGGTGCGGGCCGGGAGCGCCAGGGGCGCCGCCGTGCGGCCGGCGAGCGACAGGGTGATGTCGAAATCCGTCCGGTCGGCGAGCAGCCGGACCAGGCCCGCGGCCTCGGTGGTGCCGCCCAGGATGAGGATGCGCATGGCCGCCTTGTCGCCTGAGGCGCCGTCCCTGTCGAGCGCCCGCGGGTCGTCCTCGATTCCTTGGCTGTTCGTCGTCGGGATCGGCGAGGATGGCCGGGCCGGGCTGTCGCCCGCCGCCGCCGCGTCCCTCGATCGGGCCGGGCTGGTGATCGGGGGACGGCGCCACCTGGAGCTTGCCGCGCCGCTCTGCG